>NZ_JAXIVU010000001.1:0-381161 GCF_034259425.1 Denitrificimonas halotolerans | reverse complement strand
ACTTGTATTGGTTCAAGCCGTAGCTGTCCCAGACCTTAAAATAGTGGCCGTTGTGGTAGACCTGCCCGTTTTTCCATTGAGCTGCACCGGTATTGACGGGTATCCAGCCCAGTGAGCGGCATACACCGCCTGATTTGCGCCAGTTCAGCCGCACTTTCTTAAACTGCTTGCGGCGTGTGACATACTCACCTGCAATGCACTGTAAGGTTTGGCTATGCAGGCCAAGCTCTTTACCTGCGCCCTTTGTGTAGGGATGCATATCATACGCAGACAAAAACACACCACGCTCTTTAATCGAGCGTTGACTTAATTCATTAACAAAGTTCCAAACGAAATTGACGCTGCGAGCCATGCGGTTTAGCAAGGGCACATGCCTGTCTCGGACTCGGACTTTTAATGTTTTGGTGTGCTTTATCATACTGTATACAATACCAGTATCAACCTATACTGCAAAGACTTTAGCAGCCTGTTAAGGGGCTGCTTACGCACCCTTCGCTATCCATCCTCGCATTAAAAGTACAAGGTCTTACGCGATTTTGATAAAAAAGGTAGTAAATTAAACTGTTGAAAGATGAAGCCCAAATGGTCTGCACGAAAACGGTCACGCGCGCTGCTACTGAGTTGGCTTAAATCTTGTCCCAGAATTCGAATAACACCACTTTGCGGGAGCTGCACACCGCTAAGCAAGCTTAAAAGAGTAGTTTTTCCACTTCCAGAAGGCCCCTTTAAAAATACACTTTGTTTGGAGGCAAGCTGTAAGCTGTTGATATCTAGCAGTATATTTTGCTGAGGCCAGGCAAAGCGTAAAGCTTGTAGGTCAATGACAAGGGGAGTTGAGGGCATTTTTTTCTCGCAAATTCAAAAACTTTAAATAGCTGACCAACTTTAGTAAGCACTTTAAGAAACTGTGGTGTGGAGAGAGCTCAGTGGCAAACTGTTGTTTGGGGCTGATCATTTGTATATGTAAGTGCTCCATTTGTGGAAAAGCTTGAAAGAAAGCACTGAAATCAATTGTTTGTAATGCTTCTGGCTTGGTGCAGCGGAATGGATAGAGCACTTGAATATTACTGTGTTGGTGTGCTTTTTGCCCCCATATTTTGAGTATTAAGATCATTATTAAGATGAATAGATTCGGAAGTGCATTGAGCTTTTTGGGGCAGTGTGAAGAGGTAATTGGATGTTAAGGGTTGTTCTGCTTTTTTAACCTTTTGCTGTTTGAAACGCATAAAAATCCCCAGTATGCTCAATAATTATAAGTTATAGTATAACCTGTCTTTTTTGCTGTTGAGTCATTTTTATACTACTAATGGTTATATAGGTGAGTATTGCAACTTAGAAACAGCTTTAAAAAATGTATTTTTTGATTTTTTTATGAGTTTTTTCTACCACAAAGTACCCCAGCACTGATAAAGTCGAGGGGTTTAGAACCATGACTGCACACTCTGTGCGGTTTGCCGAGGCTTTATATTATGTCCCAAACTCTTGATGCGTTTTTATCTCATATAAAACAGCGTGACCCCGATCAGCCAGAATTTCATCAGGCTGTTGAAGAAGTGCTACGTACTTTATGGCCTTTTCTTGAGGAAAATCCGCACTATATGAAAGCCGGCATCATTGAGCGCATGGTGGAACCGGAGCGAGTGATCTTGTTCCGAGTACCTTGGGTCGATGATGCTGGTAAGGTTCATGTGAACCGAGGTTATCGGATTCAAATGAATAGCGCTATTGGTCCCTATAAGGGCGGCTTGCGTTTTCATCCATCCGTGAACCTTGGTGTATTAAAATTCTTAGCTTTTGAGCAAGTTTTTAAAAACTCCCTGACTTCACTGCCAATGGGTGGAGGTAAAGGTGGCTCTGACTTTGACCCTAAAGGTAAAAGCGATAACGAAGTGATGCGTTTTTGTCAGTCCTTCATGACTGAGTTGTATCGCCACATCGGCCACAACCTAGACGTACCTGCTGGTGATATTGGTGTAGGTGCACGTGAAATTGGTTATATGTTTGGTCAGTATAAGCGTTTAGCCAATGAATTTACTTCTGTCTTCACAGGTAAGGGTATGACATATGGTGGTAGCTTAATTCGTCCTGAAGCGACAGGTTATGGCTGTGTGTACTTTGCTGAAGAAATGCTGAAGAGTGTAAAGCGTCGTATTGAAGGTCAACGTGTTGCCATTTCAGGATCAGGTAATGTGGCACAGTATGCAGCGCAAAAAGTGATTGAGTTAGGAGGAAAGGTCATTTCTTTATCTGACTCAGGCGGTACTGTTTATATTGAAGAGGGTATGAACAACGATCACTGGCACTACTTGATGGATTTGAAAAATGTTCGTCGTGGCCGTATGCAAGAAATGGCCGAGCACTTTGGCTTAGAGTTTTTACCAGGGCAACGTCCTTGGGGGCTA
The DNA here is from genome assembly GCF_034259425.1 of Denitrificimonas halotolerans. Classification (NCBI taxonomy): domain Bacteria; kingdom Pseudomonadati; phylum Pseudomonadota; class Gammaproteobacteria; order Pseudomonadales; family Pseudomonadaceae; genus Denitrificimonas; species Denitrificimonas halotolerans. Next base: position 378,759 of record NZ_JAXIVU010000001.1, on the reverse strand, counting down.
CAGTGTGATATTGCTTTGCCTTGTGCAACGCAAAATGAACTGGATATCCATGATGCGCGCACTTTGGTTGAAAATGGCTGTATGTGCGTAGCAGAAGGTGCAAACATGCCTTCAACTTTGGATGCCGTTGATTTGTTTATTGAAAAAGGCATTTTGTACGCACCAGGTAAAGCATCAAATGCCGGTGGTGTTGCAGTCAGCGGTTTAGAAATGACACAGAATGCGATGCGTCTACTGTGGACTGATGGTGAAGTGGATGCCAAGCTGCACAGTATCATGCAGCAAATTCATGCTGCTTGCGTGAACTACGGTATGGAAAATGGCCGTGTGAATTATGTTAAAGGTGCGAATATTGCAGGCTTTGTTAAAGTCGCTGATGCTATGTTGGCACAAGGGATTGTCTAACGGCACTTAAACAACCTCGCAGTACTGTAAAAAACGCCCTATTGAGTTATCAGAGGGCGTTTTTTATTGCCCAACTTGTTTAGTAACTGCTTGACCAGTGTCACTTCTTTAATCAATGGATCCTATACAATCGATAAGCCCTGCACTGGATTTGCATGATTTAGGAGAGGTTATTATGACCACCATTGATTCTCGCCAACGTTTGGAAACATTGCTGGCTGAATATATTGAACGTGCTACAGCCATTGAACGAGATTTGTCACGTGAGCATGCACAAAGTTTTTCTGAGCAAGCTACTGAACGGCAAAATGATATGGTGTTACAAGGTTTATTGGAAGATGCACGTAGTGGAATTAAAGAAGTTAAATTGGCTTTAGAGCGCTTGGAAGCAGGTACTTATGGGGAGTGCTTTAAGTGCGGTGAGGATATTCATAGCGCACGCTTAGAGGCTTTACCTGCTGCGACTTTATGCATCAATTGTGCTGACTCAGCTCAAATTTAAAACGCCTTCATCAAGCACTCGTAGTCATCTGTTCTGATTGACTACGAGTGTTTGTTTTTTGTGGTAGCTTTGAGCGCAGCTTGTGTTGTGATTTACATTGAACCTCTCTTCTTTTCATTTCAACCTTGCACTGTGACCTCAAGCAAGGCCAGAATGCCAAGTTCACTTCGCGGCATGGCCGCTCGCTGCAAGGAAAATCAATGCCTGATACAACTGCTAAAGCACAGCTTTTATCCCCTGATCAGTTAACACGTAACTTTAATGGGCACTTTAACTTCACCAGCACTGCAGAGTTGCAGCCGTTGGAAGGTGTGCTAGGACAATCGCGAGCTGTCCAAGCATTGCACTTTGGTGTCTCTATGCAACGTCCAGGCTATAACGTTTTTATTATGGGCGAACCCGGTACCGGACGTTTTTCCTATGCCAAACGTTACTTAACTGAGCAAGCTAAAAAACGTGCCACACCTTCTGACTGGCTATACGTAAATCACTTTCATGACGTGCGCGAGCCGCATGCCATTGAATTGCCAGCAGGAGAGGGGAGCCGGTTTTGCGCGGATATTGATACTTTACTTGGTAATTTACTTGCAACCTTCCCAGCCGTATTTGAAACTCCAGCGTGGCAACAGAAAAAAAGTGCGATTGATCGTGGTTTTAATCGACGCTATGAGCGGGCTTTAGATGTCGTTGAAAAGCTTGCATTAGAGAAAAATATCGCCTTGTATCGTGACAGCATGAATATTGCTTTTACGCCAATGCATGATGGTAAAGCCTTAGATGAAGCGGAGTTCGCTCAGCGTCCAGAAAGTGAACGCGAACAGTTTCATGCAGATATCTCTGAGTTAGAGGAGCAGCTCAATAAAGAGTTATCCAGTTTGCCGCAGTGGAAGCGTGAATCCAGTAACGAATTACGTGAGTTGAATGAAGAAACAATTGCTGCCGCACTTAAGCCTTTACTGGCACCTTTGATGGACAAGTATGCAGAACACTCAAGTGTTGTTGAGTACCTTGAAGCGATGCAAATGAATCTGTTGAAAACAGTGGTGGAACAGTTGGTCGATGCGGATCATAGTGATGCGGTAGCGCGCAAGTTACTAGAGGAACAGTACAGTCCAAATTTAATCATTGGGCATACGCCTGGTGAAGGTGCTCCGGTCGTATTTGAGTCTCATCCAACCTACGATAATTTATTTGGTCGCATTGAATATGGTACCGAACAGGGCGTGCTATATACCAATTACCGTCAGTTACGCTCTGGTGCATTACACAGCGCCAATGGTGGGTATTTAATTTTAGAAGCAGAGAAGCTCTTAACTGAGCCTTTTGTCTGGGAGGCACTGAAGCGCGCTTTACATTCTCGACAGTTAAAAATGGAGTCACCTCTGGTTGAGCTAGGGCGTATTGCAACGGCGACGTTACTACCACAAGTTATTCCTTTGCAAGTTAAGGTGGTGGTGATTGGTTCGCGTCAGCTGTATTACGCGTTAGAGCAGCTAGATCCTGATTTTCAAGAAATGTTTCGTTTGTTGGTGGACTTTGATGGCGATATTCCGCTTGCTGACGACACTTTAGGGCAGTTTGCTCAGCTGCTGCATACCCGTACTACTGAAGAAGGTATGGCTCCATTAACTGGCGAAGCTGTGAAGCAGTTGGCACGTTATAGCGCTCGTTTAGCAGAACATAAAGAGCGCATGACAGCCAGCTTAGCGGATATTTTTCAGGTGGTCAGTGAGGCTGATTTCTTTAGAGACAGTTTAGGAGCAGAGCTCACCGATGCTGTGCACATTGATAATGCTATTGCTGCTCGTATTGAACGAACAGGGCGTGTCTCTACACGGATTATGGACGATATGCTGTCCGGGGTAATTTTGATTGATACTCAAGGGGCAGCGATAGGTAAATGTAATGGTTTAACTGTGTTGGCCATGGGTGACACTGCTTTTGGAATGCCTGCACGTATTTCTGCTTCGGTTTACCCTGGCAGTAGCGGTATTGTCGACGTAGAGCGAGAAGTGAGTTTAGGTCAACCGATCCACTCTAAAGGTGTCATGATCTTGACTGGTTATATGGGTAGCCGCTATGCGCAGGAGTTTCCTTTGGCGATTTCAGCCAGTATCGCACTTGAACAGTCGTACGGATATATCGATGGTGATAGCGCTTCGCTCGGTGAAGTATGTGCATTAATTTCAGCGCTATCACGTATACCGCTGAAGCAGTCTTTTGCGATTACTGGATCGATCAACCAGTTTGGTGAAGTACAGGCCGTCGGTGGCGTAAATGAGAAAATTGAAGGTTTTTTTGAACTGTGTCAAAAACGTGGCCTGAACGGTGATCAAGGAGTCATTATTCCATGTTCAAATATTATTAATTTACTGCTGAACGAAACTGTTGTTGAAGCGGTAAAAGAGGGGCAATTCCATATTTACGCTGTCACACATGTAGATCAAGCGCTGAGCTTATTAAGCGGTGTAGAGGCGGGTGCTGTAAACGCTGAAGGTTGCTTTCCTGAGGGCAGCATAAATGCTTTAGTTGTTGAGCGTTTACGCATTATTTCAGAGCTTGGCCAGACTGATAACGAAGCAGAAGCCTCTGAGACATAATTATTGCAACTAACAAAATATTACTAAGTTATCCACAGTTTTAGGATGTTTGCGTCGTGCGGTGATAATAGAAGGCTCTAGAAAGTCTTGGTAAAACAAGTGGTTAAGGCTTTACTTAATTTCACTGTCCAAGATGTAAGTTTATTACACAATCTGTGCACAGAGTTATCCACAGGGGTGGGGCGTTATACCGCAGTGACTGAGGGGCGCAGATTCGCTTTAGTGGTCTGGAAAGCATAAGATTCGTTTATTCGTTTATTCGATTATTCATAAAATTTTGTTCTAGGAGTGTGTGGGGTATGACAGCAACAGCGTTTCGTTCTGAGCATGATTTACTGGGCTCTTTACCTGTCCCCAAAGATGCGTATTACGGTATTCAGACGTTGCGGGCCATGCACAACTTTCACCTCAGTGGTGTTCCTTTATCGCATTATCCAAACTTTGTTATTGCTTTAGCTATGGTCAAACAGGCTGCTGCTGATGCGAATAAAGAGTTGGGCTATTTGAGCGATGAAAAGCATGCTGCGATTAGTCACGCTTGTAAGCAGCTAATGGATGGTAAGCATCATGATCAGTTCATTGTTGACATGATTCAAGGTGGCGCGGGTACGTCAACCAATATGAATGCCAATGAGGTCATTGCTAATTTAGCCTTGGAAAGCATGGGGAAAGACAAAGGTGATTATCAGTTTTTGCATCCGAACAATGATGTCAATATGGCGCAATCAACTAACGATGCGTATCCGACAGCTATTCGGGTCGGTTTGCTATTAGGTCACAATGACCTTTTACTCAGCTTAGAGCGTCTAATTGGTGCTTTTGCGGATAAAGGTGAAGAGTTTGCTCATGTCTTGAAAATGGGGCGTACCCAATTACAAGATGCTGTGCCTATGACTCTGGGCCAAGAGTTTAAAGCTTTCGCTGCCAATTTAAATCAAGACTTAAATCGTTTAAAGAGCTTGGCAGAAGACTTATTTACTCCAGTAAACTTAGGGGGGACGGCCATTGGGACTGGTATTAACGCAGACCCCCGTTACCAATGTATTGCTGTGGAGCGTTTGGCCGCTATTTCAGGTCATCCCATCCAAGCTGCCCCAGACCTCATTGAAGCAACCTCTGACATGGGATCTTTTGTAGCTTTTTCAGGCATGCTGAAGCGGACTGCAGTCAAACTGTCAAAGATTTGTAATGACTTGCGCTTACTATCAAGTGGACCGCGCACAGGGATTAATGAAATTAATCTGCCGCCGCGTCAGCCAGGTAGTTCAATCATGCCAGGAAAAGTAAACCCAGTGATCCCAGAGGCTGTGAGTCAGGTTGCATATGAAGTGATCGGGAACGATTTGTCATTGACTTTAGCGGCAGAGGCAGGTCAATTGCAGCTTAATGTTATGGAGCCTTTGATTGCTTGGAAGATGTTTGACTCGATTCGTTTATTACGACGAGCGATGGATATGCTGCGTGAGCATTGCATTGTAGATATTACAGCTAACGAAGAACGTTGCCGCTCACTAATGGAACACTCCATTGGCTTAATAACTGCACTCAACCCGTATATCGGGTATGACAATGCGACGCGTATTGCTAAGAATGCCTTGGAAACAGGGTGTGGGGTATTAGAGCTGGTGCGTAAAGAAAACTTATTAGATGAGGCGTTGCTAGCTGACATCTTGCGTCCGGAAAATATGATCGCCCCACGTTTAGAGCCTTTAAAAGAGTAAACGCAATATCTTTATGCAGGACTTATCTAGGTCCTGCATAAGATTGAGTGATCAGTTTGCTGGCTGTTGTTTTTTCTGCAAGAAAATATAAACACTTAGCGTGAACATCAGTATAAAACTGATCATGCTAAGTTGAGCCAGATTGAGTCCTAAAAGCGTCCAGTTTATTTCTGCACAGTCAGCTGTTCCATGTAGCACTTTGCTGATTACTTCCTGCAAAGGAAATGCTTCAAGCATAAACTCCATAGGAGGTAGGCAAGAGGGCAGCTGATCTTTAGGTAACCCTTGTAACCAAATTTGTCGCCCTGCAGCAGCTATGCCAAAGCTAGCGCTAAGTAGGGTGAATATAGCATATACACGGCTTCCCACTTGTGTTGGGTTATGAACAGCTGCAAGTAAACAAACCACGCCAAATAATGCTACAGCGAAACGTTGTACATGGCATAAGGGGCAAGGAACTAAGCCAACAATATGTTCAAGGTATAAAGCCATAGCAATCAGGCCAGTGGAGCCTAAAAAACCTAAGAGAAAGAATTGGCGCGATGAAAGGGGGTACATTGAGATGCCTCGTTAAAGTAGTCCTAGAGTGGTACGCGTCAGCCAAAGGAGATGTATACACCCAGCGTGTCAAGCAGTGTGTGACACGCTGGATGGTTAGTTAATGTTGCGCAGGTTGCTCTGCTGGTTGAGGTAGTGAGGGTAAGGATTGCTCAAGAAGTTGGAAGCTCTCAGCAAACAATTGGTTGCTGCGCTGAGTATCGCCTAAGTGGCTTAGTAAACGTGCCAATTCTGCGCAGGTATGGGCCTCACGATGCAAGTTAAGACTTCTTTCGAAATAGTCACGGGCTTTTCCCCATAATTGGTTACGCAAACTGAGACGGCCTAGAGCACGTAGTAAAACTGGATTGTCCGGCGTCGTTTTAAGCCAGCTCTCTGCCAGTTGTAGCTGACGGGCCGTATCTTTTGCTTGGGCGCGGCCATAGAGTTCAATTAAATCATCATTAAGCGTGCCATGTAAGGCATGGCGCAGGACTGACTCAGCTGACTCATGATCATTTAAACGTAGCAATTCAGTAGCATAAGCCGCGACCAGTTGAGGATCTTGCTGCAGTTTATTTGAGAGACTTTGCCATGCTGTATTCAAAGCTTGCAAAGCTGCTTCAGTATTGGCATGGGTATTGTCTTGAGTGGCTGTTGCTAGGCGGCCAGACCAAGCTTGATACTCAATACTTTGTAGTTGCTCATTGCTGATGCGCTTACATTTACGTAAAGCAGGTAGCAAGCCGATGAGTGCTGACCAGTCTTGACGTTGACGCAAAAGTGCTTGTAAGCGTAAGAGAACTTCTTGATTGTTTGGATGCAGCTCGTGCATCGCCTCAAGAGTGTCTTGCGCTCCTGCATCGTCAGCACGTTCGAGCTGTAAGTCAGCATGCGCTAGTGCAATGGCCACTTCGGCTGAAGGTTGCTTCATTAATGCTTGCTCTAGTAGTTCATCAGCCTCCTCGCTGTGACCAAGCTTTTCTGCTGCTTTAGCTGCGCCTAGAAAATGGACTAGGGGTTGGCGTTCACCTTGTGCTGCACGACGTAAATGACGTAAAGCATTTTTCCAGTTACCCTGTGCCAACTCTAATGAGCCTTGTTCTGCTGCATAACGTAAGCGGCGATTCTGGTTGCGGTTTGACCAGGGGTTTATCAGTCCTGTAGAAATCAAGATCATCTTAATGAGGGTACGTATACCGTAAAGTATGGCCAATATGGCAGTAAGAACAGCCAAGAACACCCAGAGGCTTGACTCAAAACGGAATGATTTCCAGGAAATAAGCACATAGCCTGTATGTTCAGCAATAAACATGCCCAGTGTCGCAGCGATCGCTACAACCACAAGCAAAATAAGGTAGGTGCGCTTCATGATTAATTAGACTCCTCTTCGCTAGGCTCTTTTAGGCTTGAGCGGGTATTAATATAGGCTTCTAATGTGATTAAAGCGCTGTTAAGGTCTGGTAGTTCTTGACTCACTTTCTGTTCGTGCAGCTCAGAAATTTGTTCGCGTAGGCCGCTTACATTAGGATCCTTCTCACTAAAGTGCGCATTCAAAATAGCCAACGCTTGTTGTAGCGCTTGCTGATATACCTCGGTTGCACCGTTGAGAGCTGCCCATTGAGCTTGCTCTAAAGCCAAGCCTAAGGCTAAGCGCACTTGAGTGAGGCTTTGTCCAGCTAATAAAGGTTGTACTTGTTCGCTGGCATTAAAATCCACGCGTAGGTAGCGTGAAATTTGTTCCCACCATTGTGCCCAATAACCAGCGCCGTCCCCAGAAGAAACTTCAGCTTGTTCGCCTTTGCCTTTGACAAACTCAGGTGCTAAGTGTGTGAGTTGGCTCGCCTGTTGGTGTAATGCACCCAGTTTGACAAATAAACCAGTGCGGTCAACTGTATTGTTGGAACGTAGGGCTGCGATGCTGCGGGCAAGCTGTTCACGAGCGGCAAAAGCAGCTGGGTCATTTTGAGCTTGTAAAATTTGGTCTGCTGCTTCTAGCAAGTAGCGGGCACTATTGGTGTCATGTAATGCGCGCAAGCGTAAACTAGCCATCCGCAATAAGTGTTCAGCCTCGGCTAAACGCCAATCTTGTCTGCTTGCACCAAGTACCTTGTCTAGGCGCTGCGATAGTTGCTGTTGTTCGGCTTGTAAATCAGCAACTAGCTCACGCCCTTGCAGAAGTTCAGTGCTGGAAGGTAGTTGAGCTAGGGCATTTCGAAGTTGTTGCTCACGTTTGACTAGTTCAGCATTTTGTTCACGCATGTTGCTTAGTTCTTGCTCTAGTGCTTGTTGCTGCTGCTCTTGTTTAGAAGAGCCGTCAACAAAACCTTGGTTTTGCATCAAGCTCCAGCCGCCAGCACCTAAGCCACCTAAACTGATAATAAGGGCAAGAATAGCGATGCCCTTACCAGATGAAGACTTTTCTTCAGGTTTTTTGTTTTGGGGTGTTGACTGTTGTGAGGTCACTTTTTGCTGACCGGCTTGCTGTTTATTATTTTGCTGTTTATTTGCAGTCTGTTCAGACTTTTTGGCATTGTCTTGTTTGGCTGCATCAGCTGTTTTTTTATCCGTTGTGGTTTCTGGTTTTTCTGATGACTGAGTCATAACTAAATCCTTATGCTGATGGTGCGGCATGTGTGGCCAAGGCATTTAAGACAGCTTGGTTATTGGCACCGCGGCAATCGATAACCTGTTGCGCACCGAGCTTGCGAGCGATTTTAGCGACGCGCGGACTTGGTACAAACAATACTAAAGAGGCCAAGATTGGCCAATGTTCTGCGGCCAATTCAATTAAGTGACGTAATCCTTGCTCGCTACTGACCACTAGACCGTTAAGCTGTTCCTGTTGTATACGGGCATTCAATGTTCCCGTAGGATAAACGGGTAAGCGCCTGCGATAAAGCGGTAAAAAATCAACTTCAATACCACGGGCTCTTAATTGCTCTGATAGAAAGTTGCGGCCGACATCGGCACGCATGACTAAGACGCGAGGGTTGTACGTGTCGAGTGTTTCCAAAAATTTGGGAAGGGCAAGTAAAGCTTCGCTATCATCACCCTGCTCAGGCCAACTAACTGGGAGCCCATAATCAGCTAATATTTGGCCGGAGCCAGCTCCTACAGTAAACCAGTGTTGATTAATTGGGGGTTGCGGCCAATACTGATCAATGCGTTGTAAGCCCAGTAACGCTGCAGGCTTGCTCACAACAACAACAGCGCAGTATTGATCAAGATTGAGTATTAATGAGCGCTGCGCAGGTGTTTCGGGCAACGCTTCGATCTCTAAAAGCGGTAAACTGCTGCTATAAATATGATGCTCAGCCAGTAACGCAGATAAAATCGCATTATCTGCACTTGGTCGAGTAATGAGCACACGCCATGGATTCACTGTACTGGAGTCTCTTCTTCATACAATGCAGCCAAGATCTCTCCTGCACCTTGAGCTAAAAGATCTTCTGCTACAGCAATACCTAAGGCTTCTGCTTCATCGCGGTGAGCGCGTTTATCGGCAAAAAGTAAAGTTGAAGCATCTGGCTGACCAACAAAACCGCGTAACCATAACTCATCACCTTCTAGTTCGGCATAACACGCAATGGGGACTTGGCAGCCACCGTTTAAGTGGCGATTGAGTGCACGTTCGGCTATTACACGAGCAGCTGTATTGGGATGATGTAAAGGTTTAAGTAACTCGTGGATGGCCGTATCATCACTGCGGCACTCAATACCTACAGCACCTTGGCCGCCTGAAGGTAAGCTGATGCTGACATCAAGGCGACTGCGAATACGCTCTTCGAAACCTAAGCGCAGCAGGCCGGCAGTAGCGAGAATAATGGCATCATATTGGCCGTCATCTAACTTCGCTAAGCGGGTGTTTACATTTCCGCGTAAGAAATTCACAACTAAGTCAGGACGTTGAGCGAGAATTTGCGCTTGGCGTCTGAGGCTAGATGTGCCAACGATGCTACCTTCCGGTAATTCATTAAGGTTAGCGTAGGTGTTTGAGACAAAAGCATCACTTGGGTCTTCACGTTCACATACGCAGTACAGGCCTAACCCCTCAGGGAAAGCCATGGGCACATCTTTCATCGAGTGCACAGCAATGTCTGCTTCTTTTGAGATTAAGGCTGACTGTAGTTCTTTAACGAATAAACCTTTTCCGCCGATTTTGGCTAAAGGTGAATCAAGTAGCTGATCACCGCGACTGACCATAGGCACTAAAGTAACTGTAAGTTGCGGGTGTGCTGCCTCAAGCTTAGCTTTTACAAACTCTGCTTGCCATAGAGCTAAAGCACTTTTACGGGTGGCAATACGCAGTTCGGTTATAGGTTCTTCACTTAAAGACATAGTTCTAATCCAAAATTATCAATGTTTATAACAGGAATGATAGCAGGCACAGCCTCAGCTTACCTCATGTGGTAGGTCAAGATTTTTTAGTGAGTGAATGAGTGTCCGTATAGCAGCTACATGACGACGACTTATGCTTAAGGGATTTGTAACGCCCCGTAAATATAAAACATGTTGTCCATTGTCGGTACGTTGTAAGTAATCAATATGTTTACGGCTCACTAAGGCATTACGATGAATACGTACAAGCTGCTCGCCAAACTCTTGGTGTAATGATTTAAGAGACTCGTCCAGTAGAGTTTCGCCTCGACTGTGGCGCAAAGTGACATATTTATTGTCAGCAATACAATAAATGACCTCTGTAAAAGGGATGAGCTCAAGCCCTTTGTAGGTGCGTGCGCTCAGATAGGTGCGAGGTATATTAAGTGTTTGTGGAGTACGAGAAAAAGCAATTAACTGTGCTGGAGTTAAGCGTTGCGCTTGAGTTAATGCTAAATGCAGTTGTTTGCCTGTGATGGGTTTAAGTAGATGCTTTATATGGTTTTCTTGTAGAGCAGAAGCTTGCTGGTTCTGACTGTCTAAACAAAAAATGATAGCTGGTGCGTTAGGATGCGTACAGAGTTGTGCAGCAACTTGTAAGCCATCGATATTATCTAAATCAAAACTCAATAGGAGTACATCAGGTAAGAGCTTTTCCACAAGTTGGACAACCTGATCACCCTTGCTGATAAGAGGTTGCAGTATGGTGCAATCCGCGAGCTTTGTAGTAGCGCGTATTAAGTTCGCATAAGTTTGCAGGTCTTTATCTGCGACTAATATTTTCATTGTGCTTAGGCGCCTCTACTTTAAAGGTCGAAAACCAGATGGGTTTTGACGTGTAGTGTAGCGATCCAGTTATCTAGCAGTGTTACCAGTCAATACTCAAGTGTGCAAGGGTTGTTACATTTTAAAATACTAAAGTGTTAGTTGCAGTCGTGTTTGCTTAGGCTGTTCTCGTGGGAGGAGGCTGTACGCAAGCGGCCTTGACGGTTAAGAATGATTTGCCAGCTGATGAGCGGTTGTGAGCAACTGAAAAAACGTCCATTGCTTAAAGGACTGGTGCCGTTGCTATGAAAAACGATGCGTGTTTGAAACCCTCTCCAATAGAGGTGTGGGTTGTGATTAGGTTGTATAAAAGTTATGAGTTTAAGGCTGTCTACTTCTCGTATTAGCCAACCTGAAGGCCAGTTGCTAGAGCAGATTAAGCCATCATTGCTAGCGCACACCTCAACGCTGACGCCTTGAATAATCGCGTGGGAACGTGCCAATTGTAGAGTGCGCAACACCTGCCTATATAACGTATGCTGCTGGTTGCGCTCCAAGAGGTTTTGCAGTCCGGGTGCAGCAATGACGCCAATTATCATCACTAGAGTCAATACTAGCAGGATTTCTATGAGGCTAAACGCACGTTGACCTTCCATACAAAAGTGTCTCCACTTGCTACTTATGGTCATTTGTAATGTTATTTAGTAGTAGTCTAGAAAAGACTTGTTGGCAAATAGTTGTGAGGGGGGATATTTAAAAAATAAAGTAAAGTATTTCCTATTCCTATTGAAGAATAAAGGTGAGTGAAATGAGTGATTCCATTATTGTTCCTTGTGCACATTGCGCGACTTTAAACCGTATTCCCAATCAAAAGCGTACTGAGCATCCAAAATGTGGTTCATGTAAACAAGCTATTTTTATGATGACAGCATTTGATTTAGATGCAGCGGTTTTTGCTAAACAACGTCAAGGAGATGTGCCTTTGTTAGTGGATGTATGGGCAAGTTGGTGTGGTCCTTGTCGCCAGTTTGCACCAATCTTTAGTGAGGCAGCTCAACAGTTGAGCGGTCGCTGCCGTTTTGCCAAGCTCGATAGTGAAGCTTATCCAGGCTTATCCGCCGAATTGGGTGTGCGCTCTATTCCCAGTTTGATCTTGTTTCGTAATGGCAAAGAAGTTGCACGACAAAGCGGTGCTATGCCTTTAATCAACTTGCTCAACTGGCTTAAGAGTTATGGTGTAGATAGTTAAAACAGGCACCCATAATTGCGCGCCTTCCTGTTATTATATGTACATCTTTAATTGTTTAGCTGGGCAGTATTAATGAGCAAGGAAAAAACCAATCAATCTTGGGGTGGCCGTTTTAGCGAGCCGGTGGATGCATTTGTCGCGCGCTTTACTGCGTCGGTGGATTTTGATCAACGCCTGTATCGCCATGACATTATGGGCTCTATTGCTCATGCCACAATGCTAGCTAAAGTGGGCGTTTTAACCGCTGAAGAACGAGATACCGTCATTGCTGGCTTGAAAAGTATCGAGCAAGAAATTGCTAACGGTGAGTTTGTTTGGAGCACTGAGCTTGAAGATGTGCATATGAACATCGAGGCGCGTTTGACTGAACAGGTTGGCATCGTTGGTAAGAAGTTGCACACGGGGCGCAGTCGTAATGATCAAGTTGCGACAGATATCCGTTTGTGGCTACGTGATGAGATTGATGTAATTTTAGCTGAAATTACCCGCTTGCAAGAGGGCCTTTTAGGTTTGGCTGAAGCGCACGCAGAAACTATTATGCCAGGCTTTACTCACTTGCAAACTGCCCAACCCGTGACTTTTGGTCATCATATGTTGGCTTGGTTTGAAATGCTTTCACGTGACTATGAACGTTTAGTGGATTGTCGGAAGCGTACTAACCGTATGCCATTAGGAAGTGCTGCGTTGGCGGGAACAACTTATCCCATTGATCGTGAATTTACCTGTGAATTACTTGGTTTTGAAGGTGTTTCTGGTAACTCACTAGATGGCGTTTCAGATCGTGACTTTGCTATTGAGTTTTGTGCGGCTGCCAGTGTAGCCATGATGCATTTGTCACGTTTTTCTGAAGAGTTAGTGCTGTGGACCTCAGCACAGTTTCAGTTTATTGATTTACCTGATCGTTTCTGTACGGGTAGTTCTATTATGCCGCAGAAGAAAAATCCAGATGTGCCAGAGTTGGTGCGGGGTAAGAGTGGCCGTGTCTTTGGTTCGCTTATGGGATTATTAACTTTGATGAAAAGCCAACCGCTAGCTTACAACAAAGATAACCAAGAAGATAAAGAACCGTTGTTTGATGCGGCTGACACCTTGCGAGATAGTTTACGGGCTTTTGCTGACATGGTGCCTGCAATTAAGCCTAAAACTGAGATGATGCGTGAAGCAGCATTGCGTGGATTCTCCACCGCAACAGACTTAGCTGACTACTTGGTAGGTAAGGGACTTCCTTTCCGCGATTGCCATGAAATTGTTGGTCTGGCAGTACGTTATGGTGTGGAAAATGAGAAAGACTTGGCGCAGATGAGTTTGGCTGAATTACAGCAGTTCAGTATTGAAATTACTGAGGATGTTTTTGAAGTCTTGACTTTAGAAGGCTCAGTAAGCGCCCGTGACCACATTGGTGGTACCGCACCCACGCAAGTGCGTGCAGCAGTCTTGCGTGGTCGTGAATTATTACAGAGTCGCTAGGCACTAAACATCTGCGGCTTTAGCTGAACAATCTTTTAGGGGGTTAGTGTGATGGATAAACCGAGAGATGCTCGCTTTCAAGTATCGGCTGATCGCACCTCAGCTAGTCGCAGAGTGCGTTATGTGGAAACCAATCAAGGTGAAGCAGGTGATTGCATGCTGTGCCAACTTGATGAAGGAGGAGTACCTATAGGTGAGGTCGCTGCTTCTTTGGTAGGGCAGCAGCCGCAGGGAGAGCCGGTAGAGTCGATGCGAGAAGAGCACGTAGACGATGACGCTGTTGGTGATGAGTTGATTCAAGCTATAGAAAATCAATTATCTGCACAGCAGCCAGCCGCGGCGCAAGCTGTATTTAATAAGTTGACTGTAGTCGGATATGAGCGTGAAGACATTGTGCAGATGATGGCGCAAGTTTTAGCATGGCAAATCAGCGAAATGTTAGAGGCTGATCGCGCTTTTGATATGGATGCTTATGAGCGTGCTTTACGTGCATTACCACAGCTGCCTGAAGGGTCTTAAAGTATCAGGTAATAGTTACAAGCCCTTTATAATCTGATTATTAGATGGAGTGCATTATGTCTTGGAACTCGGAAATTCTCGCGGAGTTGGAAGTGTTATGTTTGTATAACTTAGACAGTACTCAGGAGGGAATTAAGGTGCACAGTAGTGCTGGTGCTGACCGTGTTGCAGCCGCTCAACGTTTATATGAGAAAGGGTTGATCACTCAGGATGATGGTGGTTATTTAACAAGCTTGGGTTTAGAGACAGCTGCGCATGCGCAAGCTGTATTGATAGTATTGAATTCTAATTCAGATTAGGTAAATCATCATGGTTGATAGCTTTTTATGCTGAAGAGAAAGTGAGGCAAGCTATTTTAGCGTATCAACCATGATTGGCGGTTATTTATTGAGTGTTCAAATAAAATTATAGAGTAAAATCACCGGCTGCCTCAGGCTGATAGCTTACCCTGTTTAAAATCAATTTTAGGCTTTTTCCCTTGGGGGTCTCCCAGTCAATTTCTTGTCCGACCTGTAAGCCTAATAGTGCCATGCCGATGGGTGCTAAAATTGAAACATTACCCTCAATACCACCTTGTTTCGGATAGGTTAGAGTCAGTTCATAGTCTGCTGCACTGTTGGCTTCATGGAAGTGTGCTGTGGAGTTCATTGTCACAATATCACTAGCAATTTCCGTATGACCAACAAAATTAGCGCGAGCAAGTTCTACCTCTAAGGCCTCTGCAGCGTCATCATAGTCATCTAAATTGTCGAGCATTTGCTCAAGACGTTGCATGTCTAGACGAGTGACGGTAATCGCGGGCTTGTTGCTCATGGTGTTTGTGCACTCCTAAAATTATTTATCAGAGAGTAAAAAAGACAAAACCCCGCCAAATGACGGGGTTTTAAGCTGCTGTTTTTCATTACAGCAATAAGTTCAACGTATCACAGATATCTAAATAAGCAAGTGGATATGCTGTGTCCGATAAATAATTAAAGGCTGCTTAGATCAAAATGCTCTTGGGTGTGTGCTAAAAGGATTTCACTGAGCATTTGCGCTAATGTTTGCTGAGTACCTGAGCAGACCCACGTATTTTGTTCGCTGTCGTAATCAAAGTGAAAACCACCGCTACGGTCTGCGAGCCAGAGCTGTTTTAAAGGTTCTTGGCGGCTGAGAATGACTTGATGTTGATTTTCAAAAGTTAAAGTAAGGATACCTGCGCTGCTCTCAAGATCAATATCTGCATCACCGTTATCAATAATGTCTTCAAGATCTCTTTGGGTGCGGTCCACAAGGTCATGGAATTGGCTATTGTTTAGGCTCATTGCGAGCTCCTTTATAATTTGAGTGGATCAATTAAAGTGTGGGAGTCAAATACTTAGATACAGCAGACAATAATACGTCTTTTTCATGCATATCCTAGCCCTGAGGCTTACTCTGCGCATAGGCAAGTTTATAAGGGGTCGGTATACTCATTGCATTCATCGTTTTGACAAAGGATTTATTATGAAGCGTATTTTGCTTCCATTTATAGTGTTGACAGTCATGTTACTGGGTTTAACCGCTTGCGGGCAAAAAGGTCCGCTTTACCATCCTGATGATGAGAAAGCAGCTCATGAACACCGTAAAGATCGTTACGAGTTTTAAGGAAGTATTCTATGCAAGCGTTTAACTATAAACAGAATGAATTACATGCAGAAAATGTCGCTTTATCAGCGATTGCTGAAAAGTATGGTACGCCTACCTACGTTTACTCGCGAGCACACATTGAAGCGCAATATCGAAGTTATGCTGATGCGCTCGAAGGGGTTGAACACTTGGTTTGCTTTGCAGTTAAAGCGAACTCTAATATTGCGGTATTAAATATCCTAGCGCGTCTGGGCGCTGGCTTTGATATTGTTTCCGTTGGTGAGCTAGAGCGTGTATTGGCAGCTGGTGGAAAGCCAGAGCGTGTGGTTTTTTCTGGTGTAGGTAAAACCCGTGAAGAAATGCGCCGTGCTTTAGAAGTGGGTGTGCATTGTTTTAATGTGGAATCAGTGGATGAGTTGGACCGATTACAAGAAGTGGCCGCTCATTTGGGAGTGATTGCCCCAGTTTCTTTACGAGTTAATCCGGATGTTGATGCAGGTACTCACCCGTATATATCTACGGGCTTGAAAGACAATAAATTTGGTATTGATATTGAGATTGCTGAATCAGTTTATTTGCGCGCAGCGACCTTAAGTAATATAGCTATTAAAGGTGTCGATTGTCATATCGGTTCGCAGCTTACCACTTTAGATCCATTCTTAGACGCTCTTGATCGTGTTTTATTGCTTGTTGATCGTCTAGCTCAGCGCGGTATTCAAGTCAGTCACCTTGACTTAGGTGGTGGCTTAGGTGTGCGCTATCAGGATGAAGAACCCCCTTGCGCGGGTGATTATATGGCTGCAGTACGAGAGCGTGTGGCAGGTCGTAACTTAGCATTGGTGTTTGAGCCAGGGCGCTATATTGTGGCAAATGCAGGGGTTTTGCTAACTAAAGTAGAATATTTAAAACATACCGAGCATAAGGATTTTGCCATTGTTGATGCGGCAATGAATGATTTACTGCGTCCAGCTTTGTATCAAGCTTGGATGGGGGTTCAGCCAGTTAAGCCGCGTACCGGAATGCCGCGCAGCTATGATGTTGTTGGGCCAGTCTGTGAAACGGGAGATTTTTTAGCGAAAGAGCGTGAGTTGGTTTTAGCTGAAAATGACTTGTTGGCTGTCTGCTCCGCGGGTGCCTATGGCTTTGTTATGAGCTCTAACTACAACAGCCGTGGGCGTGCCGCGGAAGTGGTAGTGGATGATGATAAAGCGTATCTGGTACGCCGACGTGAAACCATAGAGGAGCTTTACGCTCACGAAAGTTTATTGCCGGAGTCATAATATGCTCCTGCGTTTTAGCAAAATGCACGGTCTGGGCAATGATTTGATGGTGCTCGACTTGATCAGTCAGCATGCCTATATCCAACCGCAGAAAATGCGAGAGTGGAGTGACCGTCGTTTTGGTGTGGGCTTTCGGCGTTTGGCGTTAATTGAAGTGCCGCGGCACCCAGATGTTGATTTTGGTTGTCGTATGTTTGATCAAGATGGCGTTGAGGTTGACTGCTTAGCAAGTGATTTATGTTTAGTGGTGCGTCTTGTGGCGGATAAGCGACTCATTTCAAAGGCCCAAATGCGTGTTGAGGTGAGGGGCGTGGTCTTGGATGTGCAATTGCATGTTGATGGTTCTGTCACAGTGCCTTTAGCGACGCCTAAGCTTGAGGCTGAGGTGACAACTTTACCGGCTAGCTTTACCCAGCTGCATCAGGGGAGTGGCTGGCTGTTGGAGATAGCGCTGCTCATATTATTGCAAGCGAGTCGGCACGCTGTATTACGGGTTGCTGATTTGGCTCGGGTGCCTATGGCGCAATTGGCAGGATTGCTTGAGCAGCAAGCGAAGTTCGCAGTGGGTGACCTTGTTAGCGTTGTGCAGGTACAAAATCACGGACAGCTTAATGTGCGCACTTGGCAGTTGGGTCGAGGTGAATTAGATAGTTATCACGAGGGTTTATCAGGGATTGCTGTTGCGAGCGTGACCCAAGGGTGGACTGATGAGTGCCTGCAGGTTGGTTTTGCAAAAGGTTCTGCTAACGCAGTTCTAGAGTGGCGCAATAAGGACCAGCATGTTTATTTTACCGGTGCTTCAACGCGAGTGTATGAAGGACAAATTCGTTTATGAGTAATTTGCGCAAGTCGGCAAAAATGATTACTGCAGAGCAAGTCGCTGCTTATTTAACAACCAACCCCGAGTTTTTTGTGGGTCGGGATGAGTTGATTGAGCAAATGCAAATTCCTCATGAGAGAGGTGAGGCTATCTCTTTGGTTGAGCGTCAAATGCAGGTTTTGCGTGAGCGCAATGCCGAGCTGCATAGTCGATTGGATCAATTAATGTCGGTGGCACGTATTAATGGTCGCTTGTTTGATAAAACACGTCATCTCGCGTTGGAAATGCTGGACGCTCAAACAATAGATGAGTTAGTGAGTGTTGTGGATGATAGCTTACGCCATTCGTTCAAAGTACCTTTTGTTGGGCTGATAATCTTTAGTGATCGGCCAGTTAATGTTGGTCGTAGCACTACGCTTGCATCTGCGCAACAGTCAATTGGGAGCTTGCTGAATAGCAGTAAACCGTTAAGTGGTGTGTTTCGTCCGCAAGAGCTGGCATTTTTGTTTGGTGCCGAGCAAGCAAAGTCGATTAAATCTGCAGCAATTACTGTTTTAGAGCATCAAGGTGTACATGGGGTCTTAGCAGTCGGTAGCGCTGATCAACATCACTATAGTAATGCAGTGGATACATTATTTTTGACATATTTAACTGATGTTTTGGCGCGTTTATTGCCTAAAATGTTGGACTCATTACGTGCGGTGAAATAACAGCAATGTGCATACTTCAAGCTCAGCTCGAGGCTTTTTTGACATATTTGCAAACTGAACGTCAAGTCTCAGCCCATACTTTAAGCGCCTATCGTCGCGACTTAAATAAGGTGTTGGACTTTGCTCAGCAGCAAAATATTGCAAGCTGGGAGGGCTTGCAGGTTGCACATTTGCGGCAGTTAGTGGCAGATTTGCATTATGGTGGTTTGGCAGGGCGCAGCATTGCGCGCCTACTTTCTGCCGTTCGTAGCTTGTATGCTTATTTAATTCGTGAAAACTGTTGTAAACATGACCCTGCAGCTGGTATTCGCCCACCAAAAGGGCCGCGAAAATTACCTAAAGTACTGGATGTAGATCGTGCACAGCAACTACTGGATCAACCAACGAGTGATGATTTCACTGTTTGCCGAGATCAAGCCATTTTAGAGTTGCTGTATTCTTCCGGGCTGCGTTTATCGGAATTGGTAGGGTTAAATACCGGTGATATCGATTTGACGGAAGGCTTAGTTGTGGTGTTGGGTAAAGGCAATAAACAACGAATGTTGCCGGTAGGGAGTAAGGCGATGCAGGCTATAAATCGTTGGTTGAAGGTGCGAAAGCAGGCAAACCCTGTGGATCAAGCATTGTTTATTGGTGTGCGCGGTCGTCGTATGAGCCCGCAAATGGTACGCGAACGGGTGCGTCAGGCTGGGGTTCGCGAGCTGGGGCAGCATTTGCATCCACACATGTTAAGGCACTCGTTTGCTAGTCATATTCTTGAGTCCTCTCATGATCTGCGCGCTGTGCAGGAGTTACTCGGACACGCTGATATCAGCACCACACAGATTTATACGCACCTTGATTTCCAACACTTAGCACAAGTCTATGATCAAGCTCACCCGCGCGCTAAACGTAAGCCAGAAGAATGAGTATTCGTTTAATTACTTTTGATTTAGATGACACTTTATGGTCAGTTGAGCCTGTTATTATTCAAGCTGATAATGCTTTGCGAGCTTGGCTAGTACGCTATGCACCTCTGTTAGGTGAGTTGACGTCAGAACGCCTGAAACAATTGCGCAGTGAGGTGGTGCAACAAAATCCGTATCTGGATCAGCAGGTCAGTGAGTTGCGCTATCAGGTTTTGCTACGCGCGTTATTGCAGTCGGGTTATCCTCAACTTGAAGCGCAAGATTTGGCAGAGCAAGCTTTTCAAGTATTTCTGTCGGAGCGGCAAAAGGTAGATTTGTTTACTGATGTGCTACCGACTTTGGAGTGTTTGCGACATGATTATATGTTGGCTGCATTAAGCAACGGTAATGCAGATGTACGTCGTATTGGGCTTGGTAAATATTTTTCCTTTGCTTTAAATGCGGATATGTTAGGGGTGGCTAAACCAGAGCCGCACATGTTTTTAGCTGCCTTAGCGCGAGCACAGGTTGCACCGGAGCAGAGCATTCATATTGGTGATAATCCTGAGCATGATATCTTTGGTGCGCAACAGGTGGGGATGCGTACAGTTTGGTTTAATCCCGAACAGAAGGTCTGGACTGGTGAGCGTGAGCCTGATGCGTGGGTCAGCCAGATTTCACAACTGCCAGACATTATTAAGCAGTTTGAAGTTTAATTTTATAGTGCGATCACGTAAGTAATACAAATATAGAGTGGCGTGTTGGTGCTGTGATGAATGGATCTAAGGATCAATTAGTGGAGGAGCAATAGCATAGTAGGCTAGGAGTTATCAGCTCTATGTTGTAAGTCAATAAAAACGCCCGTTCATTCGGGCGTTTTTATTGCGATCTAGCAGTGCTGAGTTTAGGCTGTCATGTTAGCAAAAGCGTTTTCTGCTGCATCGAGAGTAATTTGCAACTCTTTCTCGCCTAATGCGCTTGATACAAAGCCCGCTTCGAAGGCGCTTGGAGCCAAGTAAACACCGCCCTCCAGCATTAAGTGGAAGAACTGTTTGAACTGCTCAACATTGCTGGTCATGGAGTCAGCAAAGCTAGTGATGTGTTGTTGATCGGTAAAGTATAATCCAAACATGCCGCCAGCCTGAGTGGTTGTGAAAGGAATACCGGCAGCATCTGCGCGCTCTTGTAAGCCTTTTAGCAGGCGACTAGCGTAGTCAGTGATACCTTCATGGAAACCAGGGCGGCTAATCAGTTTCAATGTGGCTAAGCCGGCGGCCATCGCCAAAGGGTTGCCGGATAAGGTTCCCGCCTGATAAACAGGACCTAATGGTGCAATGTGTGACATCACTTCTTTTTTACCGCCGAAGCAGGCTACGGGCATACCACCTCCAATGACTTTGCCAAAAGTGGAGAGGTCTGGAGTGATTCCGTAATGAGCTTGCGCACCGCCGAGGGCAACACGGAAGCCTGTCATTACTTCATCAAAAATTAACACTACACCATGTTTGTCGCATTGCTCGCGTAAGCCTTCAAGGAAGCCTGGTACGGGAGGGATGCAATTCATATTGCCGGCTACAGGTTCAACGATAATGCAGGCCACTTCATTGCCTTTTTCAGCTAGGCATTGGGCAACGGCATCAATATCGTTATACGGCAGAGTGATGGTGTGTTGTGCAAAAGCAGCTGGAACGCCAGGTGAGCTAGGTACGCCTAATGTCAGGGCGCCTGAGCCTGCTTTAACCAGTAAGCTGTCAGAGTGACCGTGGTAGCAACCTTCAAATTTAATGATGCTATCACGACCGGTGTAACCGCGGGCCAGGCGAATCGCACTCATGGTGGCTTCAGTGCCTGAGCTCACCATGCGCACCATATCCAAAGATGGGACTAAGCTGCAGACCATATCAGCCATTTCTACTTCCAGAGCAGTTGGCGCACCGTAGGATAAGCCATGATCTACTTGCGCGCGCACAGCATCAAGTACTTGAGGATGGCCGTGACCAAGAATCATTGGCCCCCAAGAACCGACGTAGTCGACATAGCGTTTGTCATCTTCATCGGTAATATAAGCACCTTCAGCGTGCTTGATAAACAAAGGTGTACCACCAACCCCAGCGAATGCGCGTACAGGAGAGTTTACACCGCCTGGAATATGTTTTTGAGCTTGTTCAAATAAAGATGCTGAACGTGACATGAAAAAACCTCATTTAAAAAGCAGTGAGCATATCGCTGCGAAAATTAATCAGTAAAAAGAGCGCTAAATGCGCGAGCGCGTTGTTCGACTGTAACAGGGGTGTCTGCTGCAAATAATCCATGGATCACAGCCAGCATATTAGCTCCGTGCTGAATAAGTACACTGCCGTTATCTAGCGTGATACCGCCAATGGCAACAATAGGATGGTTCAGCTGTTGGGCCTGCTCAAGCAAGTCGGTGTTGGCTAGAGCTGCACCAGGTTTGGTTTGAGAGTTATAAAAGCGTCCGAAAGCAATGTAGTCAGCTTGTTGAGCAATTGCTTGCTTAGCTAGCTCCAGTTGGGCGTGGCAGGTGGCTCCAATGATAGCGTTGGGGCCTAGTAATTGACGAGCTTTAAGTAAGCTGCCATCTTTTTGTCCAAGGTGTAGGTCAGCACCGATTTTAGCTGCTAAATGCATGTCGTCATTGATAATCAAACGAGCGCCATACTTCTGGCAGAGTGTATGTAAGGCCTTGGCTTCACTGAGTCGACGTGCTGTATCGCTAGATTTGTCACGGTATTGCAAAAGTTTTGCACCACCGCTTAATGCTGCCTCACAATAAGGCAGTAAGCGCTCATTAGCGAGTAGAGCTGAGTCTGTAATGGCATATAAACCGCTGAGTGCGTGTTGTTTTGTGCTCATGGATGGCAGAAATCCAGTGGGATGCGGCGTGGAATATACTGACCGCGCCCTGGTGCTTCGGCATCACGTAATGTACGCCATGTATAGTTCAGTGCCGATTTAACGGCGCTGACCAAATCTTCGCCTAAAGCGAGGCGTCCAGCTAGGGTGCTTGCTAAGGTACAGCCAGAGCCATGGTACTCACCGGGTAAGCGTGCGCAAGTAAAGGTGTGTGAACTGCCGTCAGCGCAGTACAGACGATTATGGACTTCATGCTCAGTACCATGGCCGCCAGTAATTAACAAATTTTGGCAATGCTTAAGTAGTGCTGTTGCGCATTCGTCTGCAGTACCTTCTGGTAATTCAGCTAGAATTCGTGCTTCTGGTAGGTTTGGGGTGACTATGGTTGCTAAAGGCATGAGCTTGTTACGTAGTGCGTAACCCACTTCATCTTTACCTAAAGCACCGCCACCGCCCGCCCGTAAAACTGGATCACAGACAAAAGGTGTGTCGGGAAGTTGCTTAATGATTTGCTCAACGGTATCGACCATAGCTAGAGAACCAAGCATACCCAGTTTAATCGCTGAGATTGGCATGTCATCTAAAATGGCTTTGGCCTGTGCAGTCACCCATTCGTGCTCAAGTATCTGGAAGTCGCTGACATCAACAGTGTCTTGAATGGTTAAAGCAGTTAAAACTGGGGTGGCGTGACATTGCTGGGCAATCAGCGCTTCTATATCTGCTTGTAATCCTGCGCCACCGACCGGATCATGACCTGATAAGCACAGTACAGAAGGGCGAGAAGTATATGTATTCATAAATTCAAGTTTACCATGGATAGAAAAGGGCCGGCAGGGATTGAGTGAGCCGGCCTGTTAAATGGTTAGTGCTATGTATCGGTCAGGCCAGTATTGCTAGTAGGCTGCTCGGTTTCAGTTGGAGTGGTGTCTGTCCTGATATTGAGCCAGTCCAGTGCTCGCGCTTGCGCTAACTGAACATTTACTGCATGGGAAATTTTGGTGCTGCCTAAGCCAATACCTGCACGATGCATTTTATGACGTACTTTAGCCGAAGCTCCTAAAAAGATAATACCAATATCATTTTTTTCGTAGTCATTTAACACGTTGCTGAGGGCAGCTAAAGCTGTCATGTCAAGCATAGGTACGCCACGTAGGTCGATAATAACAACGCGAATTTCAGGGTTAAATTTGCGCAGTACACTTAAGGCCTTTTCAGCAGCGCCGAAGAATAATGGGCCACGAATTGCATATACGGCGACGGAATCTGGTAAGTCTGGAATATCTTGGGCGTCACGTCCAACACTGGATGTATCGGTGAGATCGCTCATGCTTTTAATGAATAGGCCGGCCGCAAGTAATAGGCCGACACCAACAGCTAGCACCATGTCAAAAAGTACCGTCAGCGATAGGCACGTGAGTAGCACTAGTACATCATTGCGTGGTGCTATACGTAGGGTATGAATTACGTGTTTGGGCTCGCTCATATTCCAAGCAACCATAAGTAGCAATGCTGCTAATGCAGCCATGGGTAAATGGCTGAAAATAGGAGCTAAAAATAGCATTGCTAGTAAGACAACGCCGGCGTGAATAATTGCGGCAATAGGCGAGAAGGCCCCAGCGCGAACGTTTGCGGCACTGCGAGCAATAGCAGCAGTTGCGGTGATACCACCAAATAAGGGCGCCACAATATTACCTAACCCTTGCCCAATAAGCTCACCGTTTGGGTCGTGTTTTGTACCTGCCATACCGTCGGCAACAACAGCGCAAAGTAACGACTCAATGGCTCCTAGCATGGCAATGGCGAAGGCTGGTGCTAAAAGTTGTCTAAAGAGCTCAAAAGACAAAACGAGCGGTTGGCCATTAGCGCCACTGAACTCCCAAGGCCACATAAATGAAGGTAGAAAAGGTGGGATCCCGGGATGGCTGACTCCATCGACTTCATAATTGAAGCGCTCGCCGATGGTGGCTACAGATATGTCTGCGCTGTTTAAAGCCAAACCTACCAAACTGCCGACTGCAAGGGCGGCAAGGTGTCCAGGTATTTTGGGAACAAATCGAGGCCAGATGATGAGTACGGCTAAAGTGATTGCCGCAACCAAGGTGTCACCCACTTGAATGCTTGGCATGGCTTGGGCGAGAGCACTAATTTGCTCAATATAGTTGGCTGTAGGCTGGACATCTGATAGTCCGAAAGCATCTTTAATTTGCAGTGTGGCAATGACTACTCCAATCCCCGCAGTAAAACCAAGGGTAACAGGGTAGGGGATGAATTGGAGTAAGGCGCCGGCACGTAATACTCCCATGCTGATTAGGATGACTCCTGCCATAGCTGTACAAAGGAGTAGCCCTCCGACGCCAAACTGTTGAGTGATTGGCAGTAGAATAACCACAAAAGCTGCGGTAGGGCCTGAGACATTAAAGCGTGAACCGCCGGTTAAGGCGATCAAGGCTCCAGCAATCAGGACAGTATACAAACCGTGCTGGGGTGGGACACCTACGGCAATGGCTAAAGCCATAGCTAAAGGAATAGCAATAATGCCAACGGTTAAGCCTGCGCTGATGTCACCGCGCAGAGCGTTGAGCGTATAACCTTCGGCAAATGTTTGTCGTAATGCAGAAAATAATGGCGGAATATACATAATGGCTCCACAAGTGAGTGCCGCTTTATTATAGACCCATGATCTGTATGGAAAGCTAGAGCAATAAGGTTTTGCTGTTTCTTTCTCGTATAATTCTACTGAGTTCACATTATTAATACAGGTTTGATGTGGTGGGTGGTAGTTGCCTGCAGCTTGCTTTTCTAAGGTAGAGATTGATAGAAACACAGCATCAGCGGATGCGTGAATGAATATTCGGTTGCAATTTTCTCACTAACGGGCATACTAACGCGGCTCTTTTGTGGTAATGCCTAGCCAATACATTAGAGTAGGTAAAGTGATGCAAATTTACCGAAATCATAGCCATAGCAGACGTGATAGACCCGAGCCCCCGAAGTAGCGTCTGTCATATGAGCTGACTTTGACTTGTCAAAGACAAAACTATTCATTAGGATTTGCCGTCTATTTTTAGGGCGGCCCTGAGGCCATAGCGAATGAAAACTTTTACAGCAAAAAATGAAACAGTACAGCGCGACTGGTATATCGTCGACGCTGCAGGCCAGACCCTGGGTCGTTTGGCCACTGAGATTGCCAGCCGTTTGCGCGGTAAGCATAAGCCTGAGTACACCCCGCACGTTGATACTGGCGATTACATCGTTGTTATTAATGCTGAGCAGGTTCGTGTAACCGGTAAGAAAACATCAGATAAGAAGTACTACTCACACACTGGTTTCCCTGGCGGTATCAAGGAAATTACTTTTGAGAAGTTAATCGATAAAGCACCTGAACGCGTTCTAGAAGCCGCTGTTAAAGGTATGCTTCCAAGAAATCCGCTGGGCCGCGACATGTATCGCAAGCTGAAAGTGTATGCTGGTAGTAACCACCCGCATGCTGCACAGCAGCCCCAAGAACTTAAGATTTAACGGGATAGTTGATTATGTCGGCGACTCAAAATTACGGCACAGGCCGTCGCAAGACTGCAACCGCACGCGTTTTTTTACGTCCGGGTACAGGCAGTATTTCTATTAACAATCGCACTCTGGATAACTTTTTCCCTCGCGAAACTGCACGAATGATGGTTCGTCAGCCGCTTGAGTTAACAGAAACTCTAGAAAAGTTTGACGTTGTCGTCACCGTTGCTGGTGGTGGTGCAAGTGGTCAAGCAGGTGCTATCCGTCATGGTATTACTCGTGCGCTGATGGATTATGACGAAACTTTGCGTCCAGAGCTGCGTAAAGCTGGCTTTGTTACGCGTGACGCTCGTGCAGTTGAGCGTAAAAAGGTTGGTCTACGTAAAGCACGTAAGCGTCCTCAGTTCTCTAAGCGCTGATCGATACTTGCTGCAGAAAAACGCCCGTTTCCGCAAGGAATCAGGGCGTTTTTTGTATCTGTCTTGCCTTGTGACAACAGTTTTATGGTTAGCAGGTTATATATTGGCAATTCTAGGGTGTATGGAATGTGGCGATAACTTGTCAAGAAGGCGCCTTTTCTTTACTATTTGTTACATTCAAAAATGTAAGTAGCTTTTTTCTTATTACAAAGCCTGATAATAGGCTAAATAGCTGATGGGAGACGACTTAAATGAGCAATGACGGCGTGAATTCGGGCCGACGTCGCTTTCTAGTTGCAGCCACCTCTGTGGTGGGTGCGGTTGGAGCGGCAGGGGCTGCGATCCCGTTCTTGGGGTCTTGGGCTCCAAGTGCTAAGGCGAAAGCCGCGGGAGCACCGGTGCGTGTGAATATAAGTAAGGTTGGGCCAGGTGAGCAAGTTGTTGTTGAATGGCGTGGACAACCTGTATTTGTGGTGCACCGCACACCGGAAATTATGGAAGGGCTGAAGAAGATCGAGGCGAAGCTAAGCGACCCTCAATCCGAAGCGTCAGAACAACCAGCTTACGTTAATCCTAAAGAGCGCTCAATTAAGCCTGAAGTGCTGATAGTACTCGGTGTATGCACTCACTTAGGTTGTTCTCCAACCTTCAGGCCTGAAGTTGCTCCAGTTGACTTAGGACCGGAGTGGGTTGGTGGTTATTTCTGTGCTTGCCACGGTTCACGCTATGACTTAGCTGGACGTGTGTATAAGGCCCAACCAGCGCCGCTGAACTTGCCTGTTCCTCCGCATTCTTATGAGACAGATGATGTCGTCATTATTGGTATCGATGAGGAGACTGCATAATGAGCAAGTTTATGGAGTGGATTGATGCACGTTTCCCAGCCACCAAAATGTGGGAAGACCATTTATCCAAATATTACGCGCCGAAAAACTTTAACTTCTATTATTTCTTCGGCTCCCTTGCTCTTTTAGTACTGGTTAATCAGATACTAACGGGTATTTGGTTGACGATGAGCTATGAACCATCAGCTGAAGG
This sequence comes from Denitrificimonas halotolerans, assembly GCF_034259425.1. Classification (NCBI taxonomy): domain Bacteria; kingdom Pseudomonadati; phylum Pseudomonadota; class Gammaproteobacteria; order Pseudomonadales; family Pseudomonadaceae; genus Denitrificimonas; species Denitrificimonas halotolerans. Next base: position 351,471 of record NZ_JAXIVU010000001.1, on the reverse strand, counting down.
TGCTTTTGCATCTGTTGAATACATCATGCGTGATGTTGAATACGGCTGGATCTTGCGTTACTTACATTCAACAGGCGCATCAGCATTCTTTATTGTTGTATATATGCATATGTTCCGTGGCTTATTGTACGGTTCATATCAGAAGCCTCGTGAGTTGGTTTGGGTTTTCGGAATGCTAATTTACTTAGCATTGATGGCTGAAGCCTTTATGGGTTACTTGTTGCCTTGGGGACAGATGTCATACTGGGGGGCGCAGGTGATTATTTCACTCTTTGGTGCGATCCCTGTTATTGGTGCAGATCTCACTGAGTGGATTCGTGGTGACTATCTCATTTCAGGTATTACCCTAAACCGTTTCTTTGCGTTGCATGTGATTGCAGTGCCTATTGTTTTATTGGCGCTAGTTGTTTTGCATATCTTAGCATTGCACGAAGTCGGTTCTAATAACCCTGATGGTGTGGATATTAAGAAGCATAAAGATGAAAATGGTGTACCTTTAGATGGTATCCCATTCCACCCTTACTACACTGTTAAAGACATTGTTGGTGTTGTGGTGTTCTTGTTTGTTTTCTGCTTTGTAGTGTTTTTCTTCCCAGAAATGGGTGGTTACTTCCTTGAAAAACCAAACTTTGAGCAAGCAAACGCGCTTAAAACACCTGCACATATTGCGCCTGTTTGGTACTTCACACCGTTCTATGCAATTTTGCGAGCAGTGCCTGATAAGTTAATGGGTGTTATAGCGATGGGTGCATCGATTGCCCTGTTGTTTGTTTTACCATGGCTTGATCGTAGTCCGGTTCGGTCTATGCGCTATAAGGGTTGGTTAAGCAAAATCTGGTTGTTTGTATTTTGCGTCAGCTTCTTAATCTTGGGTGTGTTGGGTGTTGTACCAGCAACAGAAGAGCGTACGTTGATTGCGCGTATCTGTACTATTCTTTACTTCGCTTACTTCATTCTGATGCCTTTCTACACCAGAATGGAAAAAACTAAACCGGTTCCGGAAAGGGTGACTGGCTAATGAAAAAGCAAATTGCTGCATTACTTTTAGCTGCATTACCTCTATTTGGTTTTGCTGCAGGCGGCGCTTATCCATTGGATAGCGTTAAGATTGATTTAACTGATAAAGCGGCTCTGCAAGATGGCGCACAAACCTTTGTAAACTATTGCATGGGTTGTCATGGAGCAAAGTTCCAGCGTTATGAGCGAGTAGCAAATGATCTGGGTATTAGCGAAGAGCTAATGATGGACAATCTTGTATTGACCGGCGCTAAGTATGGTGATCATATGAAGTCCAGCATGCGCGAGTCTGATGGTAAGGCATGGTTCGGTGCCGCCGCGCCAGACTTGACCAACGTTGCTCGTGTGCGTGGGACGGATTGGTTGTATACATATTTGCGTACATTCTATGAAGATCCTTCGCGCCCATACGGTGTAAATAACAAGGTGTTTGATTCTGTAGGTATGCCTAACGTTTTAGTTGGCTTACAGGGGCGTCAAATCATTGGTTGTAAACAAGTACAAATTGAGGAAAACGGCAAAAAAGTATTTGACCCGTTAACTGGTACGCCAGTAACTCAAGAGGCTTGTGATCAACTGACTGTTGTGCCTAATACAGGTAAGTTAAGTGAAGTGGAATTTGACGAGAAAATTAAAAATCTTGTAACTTTCCTCGAATACTCTGCAAATCCTGTTAAGCTCAAGAGTCAGCGTATCGGAATGTACGTATTGTTATTCCTTGCTATCTTCTTTGTATTTGCCTATTTATTGAAGCGCGAATACTGGAAAGATGTACATTGATCAACAATGCGCTAGCTACCGAGTGACGCACGCGCCCTAATGGGCGCGTGCGTTTTTGTGCTTTATGTATATTTCTAGTGGAGGAGGTAAGCATGTCGTCTGCCCCCAATAAGTTGGGCTGTTACTCTGATCCTACGTGTCAGTACTCGCATCGTGTGCGTTTGGTGCTTGCGGAGAAAGCAGTAACTGCTGAGATCATGGATGTAGTAGATGGCGAGTGTCCAGAGTATCTAGCTGAGGTTAATCCTTATGCTACTGTGCCAACTCTGGTTGATCGCGATTTAGCTCTATACGATTCAACTGTCATACTTGAGTACTTAGATGAACGCTATCCACACCCGCCTTTGTTGCCGGTGTATCCAGTAGCGCGTGCGAATACACGTATGTTGTCATACCGTGTGCAGCGTGACTGGAGTGCGCAAGCAGACTTGATTCTTGATAAAAAGACAAAAGAAGCGGCGCGTAATAAAGCGCGTAAAGAGTTGCGTGAAAGCTTGACAGGTGTTGCACCTGTATTTGCTAGCATGAAATACTTTATGAGCGATGAGTTCAGTTTGGTTGATTGCTATCTCTTGCCACTCTTATGGCGCTTACCTGTTTTAGGTATTGAGTTACCAAAAGCTGCGCAACCATTGCTTGAATATATGGAGCGTAATTTTGCTCGTGAAGCATTTCAGGCTAGTTTGTCTGAAGCTGAGCGTTTAATGCGACCTTAAGCGGGAGTAGATTAAGTTATGAACTCCAGTCGTCCTTATATATTGCGCGCATTACATGAGTGGATTGTTGATAATGAGTGCACGCCGCATATTTTAGTTGATGCTAATTATCCTAACGTTAAAGTGCCTCCTGGGCATGCAGTAGATGGACGAGTTGTTTTAAATATCGCACCTGCGGCGGTGCGATATTTAGAGGTTAATAACCAAGCTGTGAGCTTTGAGGCTCGTTTTTCAGGTGCACCATTTTCACTTTACGTGCCTATCAATGCTGTATTGGCAATTTATGCACGTGAAAATGGACAAGGTATGTTCTTTGATACTGACTCAGACGTTTTAAGTGATGAAGAGGCGGTGTTAGAGGAAAATGCCAGTGAGTCTGGGAGGGATGAAGAGACGTCAGCTGTATTGCATATAGTTGATAAGCCTGAAGAATCAGAAGGACCTGATGGCGATCCACCTAAGCCACCCACTCCAGGGCGTCCAAATTTACGCGTGGTAAAGTAGTTCCAATCTTCTACGGTACTGATTACAGTGCCGTAGAAGACTTCTCTTTAGTTGAACAGTGCTAGATGTGTGCAATACAGATTAATCTATATATTCGAATAAGCGCACAATTTTTTGCACCCCGTTCACTTCTTGTGCAACTGCTGTAGCGCGTTGTGCTTCTGCGCGGCTAATTATACCTAGTAAATAAACAGTTCCATTTTCTGTTACTACTTTTACTTTAGAAGCTGGGACGTCATTATAGGACAGCATCCGTGTTTTTATATTGGCTGTAAGCATCGCATCGTTGCTGCGTACCAGGCCAGAAGTTGGTGTGGTGATTTGTAATTCATTATGAATCTTTTTGGCGCTTCCCACTGTCTCTGCAGCTTTGCCTGCAATGTGTTTGAGCTCCTCGCGAGGGGTTTGTCCAGCGACCAGTACGATGCCGTTATAGCTAGTTACTACAATACGAGATGTAGTAGTGGATAGGTCAACGTGTGCTTCTTTAATGGCGCGGCTCACTTCAGGAGCAATAAATTGGTCATCAATTTTATTACCTAAAGTGCGTGCACCACAGGCAGTTAGAGCGACGCTAATACAAACTATAGCAAGAATTTTACGAATCATTCTTCACTCCCAAACAGTTGGTGGTCAATTAAGTCACACAAACTATGAATAACTAGCAAGTGCACCTCCTGTACGCGTGCAGTGACATTCGATGGCACTCGGATTTCGATGTCATCAGGTAATAATAATGGTGCAATTTGTCCGCCATCACGGCCGGTAAGAGCAACAACATACATATTGCGGTCGTGAGCTGCATGAATAGCTTGGATAATGTTGGCTGAATTGCCACTGGTAGATATAGCAAGCAATACATCACCTTCTTGACCTAGAGCACGGATTTGCTTAGAGAAAACTTCTTCGTAGCTATAATCATTCGCAATAGAAGTAATGGTTGAGCTGTCAGTGGTTAGGGCAATAGCAGGTAGGCTTGGGCGTTCACGTTCAAAGCGATTGAGCATTTCAGAGGAGAAGTGCTGTGCATCGCCAGCAGATCCGCCGTTACCACAGGCTAAAATTTTACCTTCATTAAGAAGTGAACTCACCATCATAAGGCTGGCACTTTCAATAGCTGGTGGTAATACGGTTAAAGAATTTTGTTTGGTTTCAATGCTTGCTTGAAACATATGTTGAATTCGCGGTTGCATAAAATCAGCCTTTAATAAAAATTGAAATTAGGATTCAAATGCATCTTGGATCCAGTCTAGCTCGAATGTGTGCATACTGCTCGGATGTACACTAATGACATCAAAACGGCAGGGGTGTTCGAGCCATTGTGGAAATTCGTTTAAAAAGCACTCAGCGGTTTTGATCAGTTTATTTCGTTTACGTTGATCAACACTGTCCAATGCGCCACCAAAATCTTGATGTTTGCGGTAGCGAACTTCAATAAATACTACAGTATCTTGGTCGAGCATAATGAGGTCGATTTCACCATAGCGGCACGACCAGTTTGTAGTAATACTGACTAAACCCGCTTGGTTTAAATGTTGTAAGGCGTAACGCTCAAACTTGTGTCCTGTTTGTACTGTATTACTCAATCCGTGCGTCCTTTAGAGGTGTTAGTTGCCCGTTATTGAATTCGACCCAGTATAGATTACGATGGATACGTCTTTGCTGATCAAGTTGTAAAATACCAGTTAGGCCAGTTGAGCTATTACTAGGTAAAGTGCTGAGCTGTTGTAGCTGGCTTGTGATTCGGTAGGCATCTGCTCCCATGGCATAAAAACGGCCGAGACCGCCTTGAGCGTTACTCCAGAGTTGGGTAATGTGCTGGCGGGTGGGATGATTTGGTTCTATAAACCAAGGCATTTCGCTGAATTGAAGGCCATTGAGTTCAGGGTAGATTTCATTTGCACCTGAGTGTACTGCTGAAGTTGCATAAATAGGGATGTCACCGGCATATTGAAAAGCCAATGCAGGCTTGATATGGCGTGCTTGTTCAGGGCTGGCGGCTAAAAATATAAACTCAATATCTTGACGGCGAGCAGGCTGTGCCGCCACTTTCATTTCTAAAGTTGCTTCAAGTTGTTTAGTACGTTGTTCACTTGCGCGGAGTTCAAGGAGCTCTGCAATTTGTGCGGGCAGTTCAGTAGGGCGTGAGAAACGAGTGGTGCCAACGACTTGTCCGCCAAGAGATTTCCAATGAGCTGCAAATTCGGCCTGAATGCGTTCACCCCAAGCACTTGCGGGAACCATGATTGCAGTACGACGTAGACCATCAGCCCAAGCACGATTTGCAGCGGCGCGCGCTTCATCTTCAGCAGCTAAACCATACTGAAAAAGCTGTTGTGGCGGTATTTGTCCGCGATCGGCATAATTTAGCGCTAATGTAGCGATGGCTAGTGTAGGGCGGCTCGCAAGTTGACGGACGAGATCTTTTTCCCAAGGCCCTACGACAAGCTCTATACCATCGGACTGAGCTTGTTGGTAGAAGGCATCGAGTGAAGTGAAGCTGTTGCTGTCGTAAAGACGAATATTTGGGGTTGGCTCACCATTTTCTTTAGCAATGTAATGTGCTGCAAAAAAACCATTACGTAGCGCGTTAACAACGTTTTGGTTCGGATCGTTTGAAGGTAGAAGTAAAGCGATTGAATTGATTGTTTGTATTTGTAGCTGCTGTAATTGTTGTAAGGCTTCAGGGAGCTTTTGGCCAGCAGGATGCTTAGGGTTTTGTAAGACCCACTGTAAAAGGTCACTTTGCTGTTGTTGTAGTGAGTGGGTGCTTTTAGTTACATGAGCCAATGTCAACCAGCCATGGAAAATAGGGTCATCTGTGCTTTCCAACTCCAGCTGCAGTTGTGTAATAGATAAGGTGTTGACAAGGCGCCAAGTTGCTTGGTGGTTATCGAAAGCAGCTGATTCGGTTAATATTGGGGCTATTTTAATGCGTTCACGAACGGCAGCTGCAAATTGGCTGCTCTCTTCGAAAGCTTGGGCGCGTACTAAACCGGTGCGTATTTGCTGGTTGTTAGGCATTTTTTGTAAATACTGAAAGCTCGGGTGGTTCAGTGCTTTTAGTGCAGATTTAGGCTGTTTGAGTGCTACTGCGATTTCTGCTTCTAGCGTTTTGGCAAAAATCAGCTGTGCAGGTGTTGCTTGGTTTAAGTCGATGCCATCTAAAATTTTTCGAGCACGAGCTACTAGCCGTTGTTGCCAAGCTAAATCTGCGGCAGCTAGATATAGACCTATACCGCGACTGTCATCTCTTTTACTGGCCTGCAGCAATAGAGTGTCTAGGTCAGTATATTGGGTGGGTGGTAATTGACCTAAAGAATTGCTTGGTGAGCTAGCACAAGCGGCCAGAAATGCTGAGAAACATATAACTGAAAGGAGTCGTAAGGGCGTTTTCATAGACAAACAATCCAAGCTCAATAAAATGATTATCTTGATTGTACCCAAGCAACGGCGTTGGTGCGATATTGTGATGTTAAATCAGGCTACAATAGTGTCTTATCTGTTTTTTTGGAGCATATTTGAAGTATGAGCACATCAGAATCCAATGGCTTGGGTACTTTATACGTTGTGGCAACTCCCATTGGTAATCTTGAAGATATCAGTGCTCGAGCCTTGCGTGTTTTAACTGAAGTCAGTCTTATTGCTGCTGAAGATACACGCCATTCTACTAGACTCTTACAGCATTTTGGTATTCGTACCCCTTTAGTTGCTTGCCATGAGCATAATGAGCGAGAAGAGGGAGGGCGCTTTATTACTCGGTTGTTAGCTGGAGAGGATATTGCTCTCATTTCAGATGCAGGAACACCGTTGATTTCAGATCCAGGTTACCATCTTGTGCGCCAAGCAAGAGCAGCTCAGGTGCAAGTGGTGCCAGTGCCAGGCGCTTGCGCTTTAATTGCGGCACTATCTGCTGCGGGCTTGCCTTCAGATCGCTTTGTTTTTGAAGGCTTTTTGCCTGCGAAACAAGTTGCGCGCTGCACGCGATTGGAGACTGTCAAAGCTGACTCGAGGACCCTCATCTTTTATGAAGCACCGCACCGTTTGCTCGATAGTGTTGCGGATATGCGTGATATTTTTGGTGCTGAGCGACAGGCAGTCTTAGCGAGAGAGCTTAGCAAAGCTTTTGAGACCATTAAAGGTTTACCATTGCAGGAAATGTACGATTGGATTGCGGCAGACAGTAATCAACAGCGAGGTGAGTGCGTCATTTTGGTGGCAGGCTATCAAGCACCTGATGATGCAGATGAAGTGCAGCCAGAGGCGCAACGTATACTTGAACTGCTTATGGCTGAACTACCGCCTAAGCGTGCTGCGGGCTTGGCTGCTCAAATTACCGGGGTGCGTAAAAATGCACTGTATCAATGGGCTTTAGCTAATAAGACGTCTAAGGGGTAACTGGGTAAAGCTGACCGCGGCTAGGCCGTGTTTAATCAGCTGACGAATATTGTTATGTTCAGTTTTTTCAGGGTTTGCCAAGACCCAAGCATAGTGCTCACCAAAAGCTAGCAAGGTTTCTTCTGTGCTCAGCTTTTCTAGTAGTGCTAAGCCTAGAATTTTACAAGAACCTTGATTGCTACCGGCAGGATTATGTAGCTCTGCATTATCAAAGGCACGGGGCGTATATTGGTAGTGAGCATCGATAAAAGCCAGAGTGTCAGCAAATTGATGCCCTGGCTTGCGAATGGCTTGTAGGAATGCTGTTAGAGTCATGATGAGATTGGACGGTGTGCTGTTAATGTAATAGAGACAGAGTCAGAAAAACGTAAAGCATGCGGCTTATCCACTTCAACTTCAGCATAACGTACCTGTTCGTGACGCATCACGCAGTCCAACACCTCTTGAGTTAAGCGCTCAAGCAATGCGAAGCGATTTTCTTCGACGTGCTGAATGATCTCTTTGGTGATGGTGCGGTAGTTCAATGCATGGTTAATATCATTGATAGTTACCGCATCCTCTGCAGGATAGAACAAGGTGACGTTGATTAAAATATCCTGTTTATTGCGAATTTCATCTTCATTGATACCGATGTAAGTGCGCAAACGCAGATTTTTAATGCGAATCCGCGCCATGCCCGGTTCTAAGCGTGCCATAAATTAGTGACTCCGAATCAGTTGCAGGAATTCTTGGCGAGTGGTGCCAGAATTGCGGAATACACCTAACATAGCCGATGATGTCATGACCGAGTTTTGTTTCTCTACACCGCGCATCATCATGCACATATGTTTTGCTTCAATGACGACTGCTACACCGGCTGCGCCCGTAACATTTTGCACAGCATCTGCAATTTGACGGGTCAAGTTCTCTTGAATTTGTAAACGTCGAGCAAACATATCGACAATGCGGGCGACTTTAGATAAACCAATAACCTTACCGGTGGGGATGTACGCTACATGAGCTTTGCCTATAAAAGGTAAGAGGTGATGCTCACAGAGTGAATAAAGCTCAATGTCACGTACAATTACCATTTCATCGCTTTCAGACTCAAAGAGAGCACCATTGACAATATCATCTAAGTTTTTTTCATAGCCATTGCACAGGTATTGCATTGCCTTTGCGGCGCGCTTAGGCGTGTCGACTAAGCCTTCGCGGTCAGGGTCTTCGCCAAGACCTACTAGAATTTCGCGGTAATGCTTACTTATTTCTTCACACATGATTAACTCTCCTGGTCCAGCATTACTTAAGATGCCGGCCACCATTAACGGTAAGGGTTGTGCCGGTCACATAAGGTGTATCCAGTAAGTAACGCAGGCTTTGGTAAATAACTTCTGGGCCAGGCACTGTGCCCAACACAGATTTGGCTGTTGCACGGCGCTGATATTCATCATCATCATCAGGGTGCAGCATGATTAATGCTGGCGCGATTGAGTTTACCTTGATATGCGGTGCAAGGCTGGCAGCGAAAGATAAGGTTAAGTTATCCAGTGCGGCCTTACTGGCACAGTAGGCAATCCGACGAGCACTGCCTTTGCGGGTAACATCATCGGTGATATGGATAATATCTGCATTGGGAGATTGACGCAGTAAAGGTGCGCAGTGCTCGTTAATCAAATATGGAGCGAGCACATGTACATTTAACATTTGCGTAAAAGCTTGGGTGTCAGCCCCCTCTTCAGCAATCCAAAGTGATGCATTGTGGATAATCGCGCGTAATTTTGGGGTCAGATTTGTGAGTTGCTTAATAAAATTTAAAATGCCGTGCTCGGTAGCAAAATCTGCTTGAATGCACTGGACACCCAGTTCGCGTAACGTGGTGATTTCCGCGCGCTCTTGGCGGTAGCTGATGATTATAGGCTGTCCCGCTTCGATAAAGCGCTGAACGCAATGTAGCCCTAATCGTTGAGAGGCACCAGTTATGAGAATGGGCGCAGTATCACTCATATGCATAAGCCTTGTTTTAATCGTTTGCGTGCAGCTCAACTTGAGCCTGAGGCGCTGTGTCTAGGGTTGGTAAACTTATACTAGAGTAAAGGATTGTACAACCTACAAACTCTAAGCTTATCGCCTTTGTTACAGTATGGGGGATTCTTGTTATGATGGGGTGATAGGTGAGTTTTCAAAATATTTTACTTGGTTTTGATAGGGCGGTTGCAGAGCATGTCGATGAATGTGGTGATTGTTTCTGGCACGGTATTTGGCGCAGCAGAAGATGTTGCGCATCATGCTGCAGAATTCCTAACTGAAGCAGGCTTGAGTGTCACTTATAAACCGCGCTTATCTTATGCCGAGCTCATAGCCTTAGATGCTGATGCTCTTCTGTTTGTGACATCAACCACAGGGATGGGAGAGTTGCCTGAGAATTTACAGCCGTTAGTGAGGGCTTTACGTGATCAACCACCGGCGTGGTCCAGTATGCTAGGTGCTGTAATAGGTTTAGGCGATGCTTGTTATGGTGAGGATTTTTGCGCTGGTGGTGAAGCAATTCGAGAGTTGTATGCGGAGTTAGGTGTCATAGAGTTACAGGAAATGTTGCGTTTGGATGCCAGTGAGACTGTTACCCCAGCCGACGATGCTGAACCTTGGTTGGCTGATTTTGCAGCCATTTTGACTGAGTAGGGATGCATTGTGAAAAAAGTTGTTAAAGCTCGGAGTTATCTGGCACAAGCTGGCAAGTTTAAGCGCAAGCCAAAGCCACAAACACGCCGTATGGCCAAAGAACCAGCAGAGCCGCGTTTGTTAATGCTGAATAAGCCTTATGATGTTTTAACTCAGTTTACCGATGACTTGGGTCGAGCTACATTAAAAGACTATGTTCCGGTTACTGAGGTCTATCCTGCAGGGCGTCTAGATAGGGATAGTGAAGGATTGGTTTTATTGACCAATAGTGGGCGTTTGCAAGCGCGCATTGCTGATCCAAAATATAAATTATGTAAAGTTTATTGGGTGCAGGTTGAGGGAGAGCCGCAAGAGGAACAATTACAGAGGTTGCGCAATGGTCTGGAGTTAAAGGACGGGTGGACCGCACCAGCTCAAGTAGAATTGATAGCTGAGCCTGATTTGTGGCCGCGCACTCCACCAGTACGAGAGCGTAAAAAAATCCCTACTGCATGGCTGCAGCTCACGATAACTGAAGGGCGTAATCGGCAGGTGCGCAGGATGACGGCGGCGGTAGGTTTACCGACTCTGCGCTTGGTCCGTGTGCAGATTGGTAATTGGAAACTGGGTGACTTACCTACAGGGCAGTGGCGTGAGCTTAAAATTTAATGGGGCGTTAGGTTACGACTCTTTGAATGGAGTCACAGGTTATAAACCTTTGACTGCTAACACGATTGTTTTAAGCAAAAAACCAAGGACACCTAAGCCTAAAGCAAAGAAAAGAACCGCTGTACCGTAGCGTCCAGCTTTAGATTTTTTTGCTAAATCCCAGACAATAAAAGCCATAAATAAAACAAGGCCGCCGACTAAAACGGTTATCATAATTTCTTCAAATACTTCAGGTTCCATAATTTTCCTTGGTGAAAACAGATGTTGGGTATGCTGTCAATCTGCAATTGACCGCTGTGATTTATATTGTTTTACCAGCATTTCAGGTTTTTTGTCATGTTGCATTTTGTTGCGCTGATACTCGGATGTCAAAGTGTTGCTAGGCAATAGCTGTTTTGAATAAGTATGTTAGAGATCTAGATGAGATAAAGGTAATGCTGTAGAAAGTTGTACATGGTTAAGAACAAAGCTTGAACGCACGCTGGTAACACCATCAATACGTGTCAGCTTTTCCAGCAAGAACTTTTGATAGTGTTCCATATCAGGGACTATCACTTTAAGTTGGTAATCGGCATCCATTCCTGTAATTAAGCTGCACTCTAGTACCTCAGACCATTGGCAAATCTGTTGTTGGAAATTGTCAAAACGCTCCGGTGTATGGTTGTCCATACCTATAAGAACATAGGCTGTTAAGGTAAGGCCAAGCTTTTTACGATCAAGCAGTGCGACATGTTTTAAAATGTACCCCGCATCTTCTAAGGCCTTCACGCGGCGTGAACAAGGTGAGGCTGATAAGCCAATATGTTCGGCGAGCTCCTGATTAGAAATTTGTGCATTGTGTTGCAGTGCTTGCAAAATACGTAGGTCATAGCGGTCAAGTTTTTCCATAAAGTGCCTGTTTCTCTATTTGTATTTCTTTACTGGGTTTTTGATTAGGTTTTTATTGCTTATATTTTTTATTTTTTGATTATTTATTGCTAATTTTTTTCGTAATGAGCTGATAACGCAATTATTAACTCACAAAGATTGTGTAAACTAACCTTAAGTTCACAGCTTGTATAGATTCAATGCCTAATCTGTACAGTCTTTATCGAGATTGGACAGGAAAAACATATTACCCTGTGTTTTTCAAGCAAGCACGATGACCTTACCCAGGTGGTCGAGAGAAGCAACGGCACAACTGTTGTAACAACAAGGGCGCATTAAAGGAGCATCTGCGAAGAGTGCTCCTTTTTTGTATGTGTTGGAAAAATTGGCTGAACAGTAGATTATGTTGTTAAAATTTCCATACAGTCTTTTCTTTGTAGTTGCTGATTGTTTGTGTAGCAGTTGTATATTGTGATGAGAAGAGGTGTAGCGATTCAGCAGGGATAGCAATATAAATATAATAAAAAAGGAGGTTAAACCTCCTTTTTTATGTGTAATGGAATGTTATGTGCCCAAGAGCCCAAAGGTTAAGCGGTTAAGCCAGCTACGCTTAGGTTTTTCCTGATCAAGGGCTGTGCGCACTGTACTAGGGATTTGTTCGGCAGCATTTTCATACTGACGAATAATGTCTTTGCTAGCTTGAGTTTGCTGTGGGCGCAACTCTTTATCGGAAGTAATCAAGCCTAGCGTGGCTTTACTTATCCAAGAGCGGTTGTCTACATCCTTTTCTCGGGGCTTAAAGTTGCCGCTAGCTAGGCTAGGGTGGTCAGGGTAGTTCAGCTTTAAGGTTTCTAAGCTGGTTTGTGCTAAATCGTCCAGCGCAAGGTGCTGGTAAGCTTCAGTCATAATAGCTAAACCGTCTCCCACTGAAGGTGTTTCTTGGAAGTTTTCAACAATATAGCGGCCACGGTTTAGAGCTGCCACGTAGGATTGGCGCTTTAGGTAATAATGACCGACGTGCACTTCATAAGCTGCTAAGAGGTTGCGTAAGTAAATCATTCGCTGTTTAGCGTCTGGAGCATAACGGCTATTGGGAAAGCGGCTGACTAGCTGAGCGAATTGATTGTAGGAGTCACGTGCGGCGCCCGGGTCGCGCTGGGTCATGTCCAGTGGTAAAAAACGGGCTACCAGGCCGCGATCTTGATCGAAGGATGCTAAACCTTTCATATAATATGCATAATCAACATTGGCATGTTGAGGGTGCAATCGAATAAAACGATCTGCAGAGGCACGTAAAGCCTCAGGCTCTAAGTTTTTGTAGTAGGCATAAATCAGCTCCAATTGTGCTTGTTCGGCATAGCGACCGAAGGGGTAGCGTGATTCTAACGCCTTAAGTTTAGTGATTGCGCTGGAGTAGTTCTTGTTATCTAGATTAGTTTGCGCTTGTTGATACAGCGCGGTTTCGCTTAAATCGGTGTCAATTTCCTTAGACGCACAGGCGCTTAATAAGGTAAAAAGAGCGATAAGTAGCAGGTGCCTTAAATGCATGATTGAGTACGCCGTTAAACGGTTGGCTGACTTGCAGTGAGCCGTCCTGTTATAGTGAACACCCTGAATCGTAATTCAGAGCAAATTATATTTTGTATTTAACCACAAGCGTGCGCTTGAAACCAAAGCCTACGCATTCTCTGTTGATGAGTATGCCAACAAATACGACTGAAACAATTCAAATATTCGCAACGGTTCCAGTAGAACTGGGTGGACAACGCTTAGATCAGGTTGCTGCACAGTTATTTCCGGAGCATTCCCGTTCACGTTTAACCACTTGGATTAAAGAAAAACGCCTGACCGTAAATGGTCAGTTCTTGCGGCCACGCGATATAGTTTACAGTGGTGTGCAGCTTGAGTTAACCCCCGAGCGCGAAGCGCAAGGTGAATGGGTTGCACAAGATATTCCGCTGGACATTGTCTATGAGGACGAGCAGATTCTGGTTTTAAATAAGCCAGCAGGTTTGGTGGTGCACCCTGCAGCAGGTCATCAAGATGGCACCTTGCTGAATGCATTACTGTTCCACGTTCCTGAGCTAATAGAGGTTCCGCGAGCAGGTATTGTGCACCGCCTCGATAAAGACACAACTGGGCTCATGGTGGTAGCTAAAACGCTTGAGGCGCACACAAGCTTAGTGGATCAACTTCAAGCACGTAGTGTAGGACGTACCTATGAGGCAATTGTAGTGGGTGTGATTACCTCTGGTGCAACCATTGATGCGCCAATAGGTCGTCATGGACAGCAGCGTCAGCGTATGGCTGTAACGGAAAATGGTAAGCCCGCTATTAGTCATTATCGCGTCCTGGAACGATTTCGTTCACATACACATACACGTGTCATGCTTGAAACAGGGCGTACCCACCAGATTCGTGTGCACATGTCTCATGTGGGTTTCCCATTGGTGGGTGATCCAGCTTATGGTGGGCGTTTTCGCATTCCACCTGCAGTGAACCCTACATTATTGGATGCGCTTAAAGAGTTCCCACGTCAGGCATTACATGCTCGCTTTTTGGAGTTGGAACACCCAACAACAGGAGAGCGTATGAAGTGGGAGGCCCCATTGCCTGAAGATTTGACTTGGTTGTTAACTTTGTTGCGGCAAGATCGGGAGGCTTTTGTCGGGTGAGTCAGCTGCCTTTTGATTGGTTTGAGCCAGATTGGCCTGCACCTAATAATGTGCGGGCCTGCGTTACCACGCGTAGTGTCGGTGATAGTTTGGCACCCTATGCGCACTTTAATGTAGGTGAGCATGTGGGGGATGAGCGATTACAGGTGCAGCGTAATCGGCAGTTTTTAGCAGAGGCATTGGGTTGCCAACCCTCTTGGTTAAATCAAGTGCATGGTAATTTGGTGGTTGATGCTGATGCCTCTCTAACTCGAACTGCTGATGCCAGTGTGTCTCGTGAAGTAGCATTAGCCAGCTGTATCATGAGTGCGGATTGCTTACCCGTTTTGTTCGCTGATCAAGCAGGCAGCTGTGTAGCTGCAGCTCATGCAGGTTGGCGCAGTTTGGTTGCAGGTATTTTAGAAAACACCGTTGCTCGCATGCAGGTTGCGCCATGGCAGATCATGGCGTGGTTAGGGCCTGCTATTGGTCCTAAGGTGTTTGAAGTCGGTGAAGAGGTGCGTGAGGCTTTTGTGCACTTACATGCTGAAGCTGAGCATGCTTTTGTCCCTAGTCAGAGTTCAGAGCGCTGGCTGGCTGATATTTATCAACTAGCACGTGTCCGCTTAGCTGCGTGTGGGGTGCAAGCTATTTACGGTGGCGGCTTGTGTACTGTCACAGATCCGCGTTTTTATTCTTATCGTCGTGATGCGCGTACGGGTCGTTTTGCCAGTCTAGTGTGGTTGACTCGGTAGCTCTGCATATTGAGGCTGTGACGTGGATACTATCCTTGCCAGCCAAACTTTCATCAGTTGTTTCTCCCTTCTTTTTACAGCGTTGTAATATCTAGCGTCGAATTATACTGACATTGATTTGGATAAAGTTTTATCTTTTATTTAGCGTATTTTGTGCTAGGCGTGTCTTAACACGGGATATCAGATGTAGTGTTAGAGTAATTCATCATAATTGTATTCTGGGAATGTTACTTGGGCGGTCTAAGTTGTTACCAGATTACCCAAATATATGCTTATGAAAATTATTCTTGGGTTGTGAAAATTAGAAGTACCGTCACAGTAAATAGATTAGCGGATTTATTTTTTTGTCTGCAAAGCACGGTGCTGTTAGTGTGTAAATGTGACTTATAGGTCAGAAATTTAGTTGGCACACTTACTGCAATAAGGTTATAGATAGAGACAGTTGATATATAGAAAGCTGCCAGATAGAGCTGGATAAGGGTAACAGTCAGCCTTTTGGTTGATTGGATAAAAAAGGGGGTTGGTTATACTGCCAACAGCCAAAATAATAAACGGAGTTGCATCTATGACTACACAAAAACAACAAGTATTGCGTTTGGCTAAGTTGCCATTTGCTATAGGTTTAGCTTCAGTATTAGCAGCACCAGCCTCAGCTATAACTTTTGACTTAGGGGAAGTTGAAGGTACGTTCGATAGTTCATTGTCAGTCGGAGCTAGCTGGTCAACGGCTAAGCCAGATAAGCGTTTTATTGGCAATGCCAATGGCGGTACAGGATTTACTCAGACCGGTGATGATGGACGTTTAAACTTCCAACGCGGTAAAACTTTCTCACAAATTTTTAAAGGTCTGCATGATTTAGAACTACGCTATAAAGATTCTGGAGTCTTTGTTCGCGGCAAGTATTGGTACGACACTGAGTTGCAAGACGGTAATCGACCACATAAAGATATCAGTAATAAAGGGCGTAAAGAGGCAGCTAAAACCCGAGGTGCGGAAATTCTAGATGCTTTCGTGTATCACAATTACCTTTTAGGTGATAATCCGGGCACTGTGCGTTTAGGTAAACAGGTCGTGAGTTGGGGTGAGAGTACCTTCATTATGAACTCCATCAACTCAGTTAACCCGCTTGATGCTTCTGCTTTCCGTCGTCCAGGTGCAGAGCTTAAAGAAGGTTTGATCCCGGTTAATATGTTCTATGTTTCTCAGAGCTTAACGGATCGTTTGTCGATGGAAGCTTTCTACCAGATTGGTTGGAAGCAAACGGTGGTGGATAACTGCGGTACTTTCTTTTCTACAGCAGACGTAGCGGCTGATGGGTGTAATGATAATTACAATATTCTTGATCGTCAGTTAACTGATCTACTTGTGGGTATTGATGGTGCTAACGCATTAGGAGTGTCTAATATCATTAACACTAGTGATGTGGGTATTAATTACTCAGCTCAAGAAGGTTTGATGGTTGCAAGAGGTAAAGACAATAAAGCCAAGGACGATGGTCAATTTGGTTTCGCCTTCCGCTGGCTCGGTGATAATACTGAGTATGGCGCCTATATGATGAATTATCATAGTCGTACACCTTTCTTAAGCATGAAAAATGCAAGTGCTAGTGCGCTTAGCGGTATGAATCTTGCTCAGGCAGCATCTTCCGTTCAAAATACAACAATTTTATCTCAAACTCTTGCGGCGGGTGGCAATATTGCGGCTGCTATGGCTAATCCCGGTTGGATTAGTGGGCCAGCGGATTTTGGTAATTTAACGGCTAACGCTCAAAGATTAGGTGGGGCTGCAGTTGCAGTGGGTAATGGCAGTTACTTTATGGATTACCCAGAAGATATTCGTCTGTATGGCTTAAGCTTCTCTACCACTCTGCCTACCGGTACTGCGTGGCAGGGTGAGATCAGTTACCGTCCAAACGCACCTGTACAAATTAATACTCAGCAAATGACCTTGGCGCTTTCAGCTCCTGTTAACCCTGACGCGTTGGGGTGGCAGAGTAAAGTTCCTGACGCTATTCAGAAAGGATATAATCGTAAGGAAATTACTCAAATTCAAACTACTTTCACTCACTTCTTTGATCAAGTGTTAGGTGCAAGCCGTGCCACTGTGGTTGGTGAGGTAGGCTTTACCCATGTTGGTGGGTTAGAGAGTAAAAACAAAATACGTTATGGACGCGATCCAATTTTTGGTGTGACAGGTAGTGCTATTGATCCAGGTGAGATGTCACTCGCTAAATACGGTGACCACGGCTTTGTCACCAAAAACTCATGGGGCTACCGTGTACGCGGTATCTTAGATTATAACAGTGCTATTGCAGGGATTAACTTGCATCCAAACATGGCGTTTTCCCATGACGTTGATGGTTATGGTCCAAATGGTCAGTTTAATGAGGGCTCTAAGGCTGTGAGCTTTGGTTTAGATGCAGATTATCAGAACACTTATACTGCTGGTATTTCTTATACGAATTTTTTTGACGGCCGCTACAACACCTTGAAGGACCGTGATTTCTTATCTGTTACGGTTGGTATGAACTTTTAATTAAGTGCGCGCAGTGCTGGCGGGGGAGGCAGCATTGCGCATCTTGTGTCTCCCAAATTTATAACTCTAAGGAAGACTAAAATAATGAAAACAAATAAAACTTTAACGCAAGTGGGGACAGCTTTTATGCTGTCACTGTTTGCCGCAAGCGTAATGGCAGCAGTATCGGCAGATGAAGCAGAAAAATTGGGTACAACATTAACGCCAATTGGTGCTGAAAAAGCAGGTAATGCTGCAGGAACAATTCCTGAGTGGACTGGTGGTTTAGCAACCAATGCTGCGGCAGTGGATAGCGGTGGTTTTTTATCTAACCCATATGCAGGGGAAAAACCGCTTTTTACTATCACCGTGCAAAATATGGATCAATATAAAGATAAGTTAACCCCTGGTCAGCAAGCGATGTTTAAACGTTATCCGGACACTTATCGTATGCCGGTCTATACCACGCACCGCTCAGCGAATATGCCTGCGGAAGTGGTAGAGGCGGCTAAAGCTAACGCTGTTAATACGAAGATGGTACAAAACGGAAATGGTTTAGAAAATTTTAGAATCGCTAATGCTTTTCCGATTCCCAAAAATGGATTGGAAGTCGTATGGAACCACATTACCCGTTACCGTGGTGGGAGTGTCAAACGAATTGTGACCCAAGCTACACCACAAACCAACGGCTCATACTCATTGGTTTACTTTGATGATGAGTTTGTTTTTCCAAGTAATCTGAAAGACTATGATTCAAGCAAGCCAAGCAATATTTTGTTTTATTTTAAGCAGCGTGTGACAGCACCCTCTCGTTTGGCTGGTAATGTGTTGTTGGTGCATGAGACCCTGGATCAAATTAAAGAGCCGCGCATGGCGTGGTTGTATAACGCCGGTCAACGTCGTGTGCGTCGTGCGCCGCAGGTGTCCTACGATGGTCCGGGTACTGCAGCAGATGGTTTGCGCACATCGGATAACCTCGACATGTATAACGGTGCTCCTGATCGCTATAACTGGAAGTTAAACGGTAAGAAAGAAATCTATATTCCGTATAACAGCTATGAGCTGGATTCACCAAAGCTAAAATATGACGACATCATCAAAGCGGGTCATATTAATCAGGATCTAACACGTTACGAATTGCACCGTGTGTGGCACGTTACTGCGACTTTAAAAGAGGGAGAGCGTCACGTGTATGCAAAGCGTGATTTCTTCATTGATGAAGATACTTGGCAAGCGGCTCAGATCGACCATTATGATGGTCGTGGTAACTTATGGCGTGTAGCTGAGGCGCATTCGGTTCACTACTTTAATAAGCAGGTTCCTTGGTATTCAATAGAAACAATTTATGACTTGCAGTCTGGACGTTACTTAGCTTTGGGCATGAATAACGAAGAAAAGAGTTCGTACGAATTCGGCGCTGAAGCAACGTCACGTGAATTCACACCTGCTGCTTTGCGTCAGGCAGGTGTGCGTTAATTCACTAAAACTGAGAGGTGGCATTGAGTCGGTTGAGTTGAATGTCGCTATGTTTCATGAAAAGCCAAGCTTTGTGCTTGGCTTTTTTTTTGCCTATAAAATTTTGAGAGGCTTCATTCAAGTAAAAAAGACCCGCTATAAGCGGGCCAAATTGTGTGAAGCCTGATAGGGAGATAACTTAAAACGACCTGTTCGCTTTTGAGTTATGGCTGATCTTGCAATCAGAAATGTAAATGATAATGATTGTTATTTTTAGGTCAAGAGGTTCTTAGTCGTCTATACACCTAAACATGTTGCAAGTTTATTCAAGGAGGATAGAAAAGTGCAGATTAGCATAACGAGTGCTCAAGCATAGGGTGATTATGTTAAGCTGCGCACCTCCGTTTATTTAAGAGTTTTATGCGGTTATGAGTAAAAGCGAAAACCCAATTTTTAAGGTGATCTTTGTCAATCAAGGCCAGGTCTTTGAAATGTATGCCAAGGCTATTTTTCAAAGTGATCTGTGGGGCTTTTTAGAAATAGAAGAATTTGTTTTTGGCGAACGTACTCAAGTCGTTGTAGACCCGAGTGAAGAGAAGCTCAAAGCGCAATTTGAAGGGGTGATTCGTAGTTATGTACCGATGCATTCCATAGTGCGTATTGACGAGGTAGAACGTTTAGGCGTAGCCACGATTACTGAGGCTGCTGCGAGTAATGTTATGTCTTTTCCTATGCCCGTGCCAACCAAATAATTTGCTGCTCAAACTTACACCACTGTTGTGTTTAGTTTATCAAAATCGCGTAAGACCTCGTACTTTTAGTGCGGGGATGGATAGCGAGGGCTGCGTAAGCAGCCCCTTAACCCCTAAACAAACACGCTAAAGTCTTTGCAGTGTAGATTGGTACTGGTATTGTATACAGTATGATAAAGCACACCAAAACATTAAAAGTTCGAGTACAAGACAGGCATGTGCCCTTGCTAAACCGCATGGCTCGCAGCGTCAATTTCGTTTGGAACTTTGTTAATGAATTAAGTCAACGCTCGATCAAAGAGCGTGGTGTGTTTTTGTCTGCGTATGATATGCATCCCTACACAAAGAGCGCAGGTAAAGAGCTTGGCCTGCACAGCCAAACCTTACAGTGCATTGCAGGTGAGCATGTCACACGCCGCAAGCAGTTTAAGAAGGTGCGGCTGAACTGGCGCAAATCAGGCGGTGTATGCCGCTCACTGGGCTGGATACCCGTCAATACAGGTGCAGCTCAATGGAAAAACGGACAGGTCTACCACAACGGCCACTATTTTAAGGTCTGGGATAGCTACGGTTTGAGCCAATATAAACTCCGCTCGGCCAGTTTCAATGAAGATGCCCGTGGCCGCTGGTGCTTCAATGTAGTGGTGGATGTGCAGACTGAGATACCCGCCGGCCAAGACCGCATCGGTATTGACCTTGGCTTAACTGATATAGCCACCTGCTCGGACGGCACCAAGCTGGAAGCGGGCCGCTTCTATCGTGGCCTTGAGGAAAAATTAGCCATAGCGCAACGAGCCAGAAATAAAACCCAAGTCAAAACCATTCACGCGAAAATCGCTAACCGTAGAAAAGATGCCCTGCACAAGTTCAGCCGCACGCTGGTCAACCGCTGCGGTGAAATCTATGTCGGTAATGTCAGTAGTTTAAAGCTCGTTAAAACCACGATGGCCAAGTCAGTGCTGGACGCTGGCTGGGGTCAATTAAAAACAATGCTGGACTATAAATGCGCTCACGCAGGCATTGTTTTTAAGGAAATTGACGAGGCATACACCACCCAAACCTGTTCGAGTTGCGGCAGTTTGCCCGAATCGAGGCCGAAAGGTATCGCAGGACTTGGAATAAGAGAATGGACGTGCAGTGGGTGTGGTGTCACTCACGATCGCGATATAAACGCGGCACGTAACATTCTCGCGGCCGGGCATGGTCGTCTAGCAGTAGGAATCCCCGTCCTTTAGGTCGGGGAGGATGTCAAAACTTAAGTACAGCAGTGGTGTTCATTGTGTTAGTTTGGTTCGGTACCTTCATGACTTTCGTCGGCAACTTTATTAGATGACGGCTTAATTGAAGGGTAATGAGTAGAGGCATAACGCACTACAAGTACAGCCAAAGCTAAGAGCAAGATTGCTCCTGAGACATAAACGACACCCATATTCGGGTCATTATGGTGCGAAATATCTGAAATCATCAGGCGTGTTAGAGCGGTGATGGCGACATAAATCAGAAAGCGCACAGGCATATGGTTGGTTTTAAAGTAAATGCCAACCATGGCGCCAAGCTCTAAGTAAATAAAGAGCAGTAAAATATCATCAATAGAGGCGGTACCTTTTGCAAGCATTTCTAGCGCGGCCATTGTTCCTGCCCAAGCCGTAATGCCGCCAATCGCAAATAAAGCAATATAATGAAAGGCCTCAACCAATAAATTACCAATGGACTCAGCATAATCATGCAAACAATTGCGTAGTTTTTCAGGTCGATTAGGTTTCACTTGTAATGTTCCTTAAGTCTTACGTTGAGCATAGCAAAGGCGGTGTCGGGTGAACATGTTTTTAGATCAATTCAGCGGCGCCAATAAGCTATCAATAGCATCACTATCGAGGTTAATACGGCTGCTCGAGCCGCCCTCTAAAATGCTTCTAGCAAGCTCTGCTTTATGTTGTTGCAAGTGTTGAATCTTTTCTTCTACGCTACCACGAGCGATCAGTTTATAGATAAATACAGGCTTGTCTTGGCCGATACGGTAAGCCCTGTCACTGGCTTGTGCTTCGGTAGCGGGGTTCCACCAAGGGTCAAAATGGATCACTGTATCAGCTGCTGTTAAGTTGAGCCCTACACCACCCGCCTTAAGGCTGATAAGGAAAACCGGTACCTGTTCGCTTTGGAACTGCTCAACAGGAGTGCGTCGATCTCGAGTTTGTCCAGTGAGTTGTACAAAGTCTATATGTTCTTGTTTAAGGGCTTCAGCTATTAGGCTTAGCATGCTCGTAAACTGAGAAAAGATTAAAATGCGACGCCCCTCGGCAATGAAAATACGTAGCATGTTCAGTAAGTGCTGCATTTTGGCAGAGGCTTTGCTGGTATAGGTTTGTGCATCCTCTTCACTTAAAAGACGTAAGTCACAACAGATTTGACGCAAACGCAGTAAGGCTTCGAGCAGTAAGATATGACTGGCTCCAATGCCGGTACGTTCGATTGCGTGACGTACTTTTTTATCCATAGCGAGACGCAGTGTTTCATAGCGGTCGCGTTGGGCGCCAGATAAATCTATATAGTGCGTGATCTCAGTTTTTTTTGGTAATTCACTGGCTACTTGTTGTTTGTTTCGGCGCAGAATGAAGGGTTGTAGGCGGCCTTGTAGATGCTTTAAGCGTTGCGCATCACCCAACTTTTCAATAGGGGTACGGTATTGGCGAGAGAAACTTTTGTTATCGCCAAGCCAGCCCGGCATTAAAAAATTAAACAGTGACCAGAGTTCGCTTAAGTTGTTTTCTATAGGAGTACCTGTTAAGCAAAGGCGCTGGTTGGAACGTAGTTGGCTAGCGCATTGAGCCGCTTTACTGCGTGGGTTTTTAATGGTTTGAGCTTCATCTAGAACAATTAAATGCCAGTCTTGAGCCAGTAACCGAGACGCATCCCGTGATAATAAAGCATAAGTACTGATAACGGCATCGGCCTGAGCAATTTGATTAAATCGTGTATGACGATCGGCACCGTGCAAGGTCAAGACGTTCAGGTTTGGAGTGAATCGTGCAATCTCATCTTGCCAGTTAGCGATTAAGCTAGTAGGCAAAATAATTAAAGCAGGGTTTTGTAAGCGCTGTGTATTTTTCTCCGTAAGAATGTGGGCTAAGGTTTGTAAGGTTTTACCTAGCCCCATATCATCGGCCAAGATTCCACTCATACCTAACTGCATAAGGTTTTGCATCCAGGTTAACCCTTCAAGTTGGTAATCACGTAACTGAGCTTGCAGCCCTTGTGGGGCTTCGCAGAGCTTATGTAAGGGTTCCGTCAGTTGTTTAGCCAGTGCTTGAATCTTTTCCCCACCATGCCACTCAATACCTTGAGCTTGTAGCTTATTTAAGCGAGCAGCCTCTTGGCATGGTAGGCGCAGTTTGTATTCATTACTGATGTTTTCGCGTACATAGAGGTCTGAGAGGGATTGAAGAACTGATCGGATGCGTTCGTAGGGTAGCGCTACCCTACGCCCAAGCTGGTGAATCATTACGATGACAATCTCTTGGTTGTCACGCTGCTGAAGGTAGTTAGGATCCAGTAATTGAGGAGAGTGGCGAATTAGCTGCAATAATATCGGCAGTAAGCGTATGGACTGCCCGGCAACTTCAATACCAAGTTCGAGTGAGAACCAATCAAGACTCGGTTCCTCTTCAATGGTTACGTGCCATTGATCAACGGGAAGTAGGTTGTATTGAAAGCCCGGTAGCATAATGATCTGCCAGTTTTGGTCGCGTAAATCCTGTAAAGGTTGCTGCATAAATGTCAGCCATGCCTGCTCGCTAGGGAGCTCATACACCTCGCCGGCATCCTCTGGAGTAGCATCACTGCGGCGTAAAGAAATTTTCCAGCCCAACTTTTGCAGCAGCGTTCGACAGCTTTGCTCAAATTTTAAATCACGCATAAAACGTAGACGCTGATAGGGGCCTATTTTGGCTAGAAATGTTGCTTTTGGTTTGTCGCTACATAGATGGCCTTGGTAATTAAAAGCTAAGGCTGCACGATGCTGTACACTGGTAAGCATGCGGGCACTGCGTTTTTCATAACGTTCTAAACTTATACTGCCGAAGGTGAGTTGCGGGACGGGTTGCTGCAGTGGAGCATCAATTACCTTAAGTTTAGGAGTAGACGTCGATAATGCAGCTGTGTTCGTAAGTGCGGCTGGAGGCTGATTGTTCACCTGTGCTTGCTCTAAGGTGAGTAAGGCTGCAACGACATGTTTACAGTTATAGCCGACATAGCAGGAACAGCGACCATTAATATCGTAGTAATCTGTTTGTGGTAATAGTTGGATGCTTTGGGTGTAACTTTGTTTGGCAGAGCCTTTGCAACGAGCTGTTAGCGTGAAATCTTGAAGGTGCAGTAAAGTGCTGCGCTGTTGTGCTGCATAAGCTTTGCCGCGCTTAAAGTCACCTGGTTGGAAAGCTTGCCGCCATTGAGCGCATTGCAAATTATGGATATCAAGAGGTTTGGACATAAGTACAAAGTATCCGAGCGAGTTTAATAGTATGGCATAAGTGGCCTGACTGTTGTGCCTTACACACGACCCTGTAAAATCGAACTGTAAATATAATGAAATCTTCTAAAACACAGATGTGACTTAAAGAAGTGAGCTGCAACAGGAAGTGTGGCGGTATGTTATATAGGCTGCAATACTCATGACTTGAGCTACAGTGCTTAGTGCTTACAGTGGTGATCGCAGTGACACTTTAACCGTAGTGGTGAATGTGGGCTGATTAACCGCTGTTCTGGGTGTTCAGCAACAATGGAGGCTGACGGGTGTGTTTTGACTGAACGATACGTCAACACTTATATGCCTATAAGGATAGATTTGTGAATGAGCAAACTGCCAATCGTCAACGTATGCCGATTTGGCCACATAAACGATTTCTGCAGCGCAATTTCTTTGTGTTGCAACAGAGGACACACAATGAGTGATTTGTTAGCCAGCGTGAGTTCGGTTTTGTTAACACCGACTGGTTTAGAGCAAGGGCAGCTCGCCCAAGTATTCAGTGAGCTGGCTGGACCGGGTATTGATGCGGCTGATTTGTATTTTGAAAACCGCATTTCTGAAGCATGGGTGCTTGAGGAAGGCATTGTAAAAGAGGGGAGTTTTAACCTTGATCAAGGCGTTGGTGTACGTGCTTTAGCAGGAGAAAAAACCGGATTTTCCTACAGTAACGCATTAACATTACCGGCCTTATTACAAGCTGCAGAAGCGTCGCGCAGTATTGCTCAGTCAGGCCAGAGTGTAAAGCCGGTTGCGATTCAGGCTGTGCGTCAAAAAGCTTTATATCCAACTAATAATCCGTTAGAAGTGATCAGTCGAGAAGAAAAAGTTGCACTGCTCAAGCAAGTTGATGCAGCAACTCGGGCTTTAGATCCTCGTGTTACACAGGTGACTGTCAGCTTGACCGGTTCTTGGGAGCAGATTTTAGTGGCTACGTTAGATGGACGTTTAGCTGCTGATGTTCGCCCTCTCGTGCGCTTTAATGTCAGTGTTATTATTGAACACAAAGGGCGCCGTGAACGAGGTAGTGCTGGTGGGGGCGGGCGAACAGATTATCGTTATTTCTTGGAGCAAGATCGTGCCATGGGCTTTGCTCGCGAAGCTGTACGGCAGGCTCAGGTTAACCTTGAAGCCATTGCTGCGCCGGCGGGTACTTTGCCTGTAGTGCTAGGTCCAGGGTGGAGTGGCGTGTTATTGCATGAGGCTGTAGGGCATGGTTTGGAAGGCGACTTTAACCGCAAAGGTAGTTCAGCTTACAGTGGGCGTGTAGGTGAGCAAGTTGCGTCTTCTCTATGTACTATTGTGGATGATGGCACTTTGGCCGGTCGTCGTGGTTCTTTAAGTATGGACGACGAAGGTATACCCACACAGTGTACTACCTTGATTGAAAATGGAGTGTTACGTGGCTATATGCAAGACACTGTTAATGCTCGTTTAATGGGGGTCGCGCCTACAGGTAATGGCCGCCGTGAGTCTTATGCTCATGTGCCCATGCCGCGCATGACCAACACCTATATGTTAGCAGGTGAAAGTGAACCAGAAGATATCATTCGCTCTGTTAAGCGGGGTATTTATTGCGCTAATTTAGGTGGCGGACAGGTGGATATCACCAGTGGCAAGTTTGTATTTTCGACCAGTGAAGCTTATTTAATTGAAGACGGTAAAATCACAGCACCTGTCAAAGGGGCTACCTTAATCGGTAACGGTCCAGAAGCGATGCGTAAAGTATCTATGGTTGGTAATGATTTAGAGCTGGATAGTGGCGTGGGTGTATGTGGTAAGGCAGGGCAGTCAGTACCTGTGGGGGTGGGGCAGCCAACCTTGAAAATTGATGGCATTACTGTTGGTGGAACAGGCAGTTGATGGGCATTGCAGCGTACCCAAGCGTGTTGGATATGCTGCAATGGTTTTACTTTAGACCTAAGCGCCGTTCGTCAAGATCACGAATATATTTGAAGATTTTACGTGAAGCGGTCGGGGGTTTATTGCGCGTCAATTCATGTTGGGCATGGCGAATCAGACTGCGCAGGTGTTGGGTGTCAGTTTCGGGGTAGTCTGTGACAAAGCTTTGTAGTGCAGCATCGCCTTCACTGATAAGGCGGTCACGCCAGCGCTCAAGAGCGTGAAAACGGTCGTTATATTCACGGGTTTGACTGTCCATTAATTTGACCGGTTGCATGATGGCGTCAATATCGTGAGTGCGTAGCAGCTTGCCAAGGAACTGAGAGTGGCGTTTGCGTGCAATGTGAGCAGTGTGTTTACTGGTTTCTGCTAAGGCTTTGCGTAATTCATCGCTGAGCGGCATGTTATCCAGTAGTTCGGGTTTTAAGTCAGAAAGACGTAGACCTAGCTCTTGTAGAGCCAACATTTCACGTTTGATTTGTGATTTGCTTTTTTCTTCGTCCAGTGATTCATCAAGGTAGTCAGACATAACGGTGTTCCAATCAGTTAGGATGCCATGATAACAGAGCAAGGCTGATACTTTACTAGAGTCTTGTGAAAATGCTTTGGAGTAGTTATGAGTTTAATTGAAAGTGTCGGCCCGCAAGCGTTACCTGAGCTTAAAAAACAGGTTGAAAAGATTCTTGCTAGTGCTAAAAAACAAGGTGCTAGTGCTTGTGAAGTAGCAGTATCAGTACAGCAAGGTTTAGGTACAAGTGTGCGTCAACGTGAAGTTGAAACAGTTGAGTTTAATCGTGACCAAGGTTTTTCGATTACAGTGTATCACGGGCAACAAAAAGGCTCGGCAAGTACCACCGCAACCGGTGATGTAGCGATTGAAAAAACGGTTGCGGCAGCGTTGGCCATTGCAAAATATGCTTCTCCGGATGAGTTTGCAGGCTTGGCAGATAAAGAGTTGATGGCCACAGAATTTCCCGACTTAGATGTGTGGCATCCATGGGATCTAAGCCCCGCCCAAGCTATTGAGATGGCCTTAGAGTGTGAGGCGGCGGCCTTTGCTGTGGATTCGCGTATCAGCAATTCAGATGGTGCCAGTGTCAATAGCGATATAGGCTGCACTATATACGGCAACAGTCATGGGTTGATTGCTGGGTATGCAGGTACAAGGCACAGTTTGAGCTGTATGGTGATCGCTAAAGAAGGTGATCAGATGCAGCGTGATTACTGGTATGACTATGGGCGTCGGGCTGACTTGCTTATGGATGCTGCCAGTGTGGGACGTATTGCTGCTGAGCGTACCATCAGCCGTTTAGGCGCTCGTAGTATTCCTACGTGTGATGTTCCAGTGCTTTTTGCTGCTGAATTGGCTGGTGGTTTGTTCGGTAGCTTGCTTGGTGCGATTTCAGGTGGTAATCAGTACCGTCAGTCTTCTTTTTTAGTCGGGGCCTTAGGTGAGGACTTATTTCCAACATGGCTGACTTTAGATGAGCGTCCATTACTTAAAGGCGGACTTGCCAGCAGCGCGTTTGATGGTGACGGTTTAGCCACCTATGCTAAACCTTTTATTGAGCAGGGCAAGTTAGTGAATTATATGCTGAGTACTTACTCTGGGCGTAAGCTTGGTATGCCGAGTACTGCTAACTCAGGCGGTGCGCGTAATGTCTTTGTAACGCATGGTGATGATGATCAAGCGGCACTGTTGAAGAAAATGGATCGTGGTTTGCTTGTGACTGAGCTGATGGGGCAGGGACTCAATATGGTCACTGGTGATTACTCCCGCGGTGCAGGTGGTTATTGGGTAGAAAATGGTGAAATTCAATTCCCTGTTCAAGAAGTCACTATTGCCGGCAATATGCGGGATATGTTCCGCCAAATTGTGGCTATTGGTAACGACGTTGATCGTCGTGGCAGTGTGCAGACCGGTTCAGTATTAATTGAGCGTATGACAGTTGCTGGCAGTTAAGTGAGAGCAGCGGCAGTAGTGAACACCTTCATGCTGTCGCTAAAACTAGTTGGGTGAAATAAAGCTTAGGTGATAATCAACAACGGTATCAGCGCTGGGCTTTAATATCTCTAAGCGGATGTGTACCGGTATTTGTGGACGCATATACCCTGTGTTCTTGGTGGTGTGGTCTAGGTATTCCTGTGGATTGAATACGCGTTGTGTTAGTAGATGCCCATTTTGGTCAGATAAATTAAGTTGGAGTAAAGGGAAAGTCTGATTAAATGAAGCGCGGTTATAAATAATGGCGTGAATCAAGAGTGCACCACTAAAATCGGGGTGGGGGCTAACATATAGGTTACTGCTTTTAATTTGCGTTACATCTACTTTTTCAGGTATGGAGCAGCCGAGTGCAGAGCATAGCGTTGATAGCCACCAGCGCGAATGCTCTTGACGTGCCAGTTGGTTAAAATTGCCATAGAGGTAAAGGCTTAAGACAAAAGTCAGTAACAAGATGCTGAGGAATCCCCAAGTTACTCGGTGGAGTCGTCGTGTGTGTGGCTGTCGCTGTGAGTGAGTACTGGAGGTGATTCGATCATCCGTTGTTATTGATATGTGCACTCGGTTTGTTTTATCGGGAGGCGTATTCTCTTTCTTTAGTTGGGTGAGTTTAAAGATTTGTGCACATAAACCGCAACGCAATGTGCTGCCATACTGAATCTTGTGATAGCGAATGTCAGCATGGCAGTGGGGGCATTGTGTGGTGAGAGTTTTGCTCATGTGGCGTTACCTCCCCCTTTTTGAGTGAGCAGTGCAGGCTCTAAACTCTTAAATTAGCGGCGTACACCGGAAATACAGACCCAACCGTCTTTTTCTTGAGTAGGGGCTAAGTTAAAGTGTTTACTATAGGCATCGCGTACTTCTTGTGCTTGTTCAGCTAGAATTCCAGACAAGGCTATACGTCCACCTGAACGTGTATATTGAATCAGCTGTGGTGCTAATTCAACCAGTGGGCCAGCAAGAATATTGGCTAAGACGACGTCAAATTGTTTTTGTGGCATATCTTGTGGCAGATAAGTCAGCATATCGTCCTTGGCAATATGGTTGCGATGAGCGTTATCACGTGTTGCTTCCAAAGCTTGTGCATCAATATCGGTGCAGATTAATTGCTTTGCACCTAATAGCTTAGCGGCGATAGCTAAAATACCGGAGCCGCAACCAAAATCGAGGACAGTGCATCCTGTCATAGGTTGTGCGTCAAGCCATTCGAGGCATAGGGCTGTGGTAGGGTGGGTTCCAGTACCAAAGGCTAAGCCTGGATCCAGTAAAAGGTTTACCGCATCAGGATCTGGAGCTGTATGCCAACTGGGAACAATCCATAAGCGCTGGCCAAAACGCATTGGGTGAAAGCTGTCCATCCAACTTCGCTCCCAATCTTGATCTTCAATATGCTCAAGATCAAAATCAGGTGTATTGTTACCACCAAACAGTTGGATGTGCTGGCGCAGAGCATCAGGGTCAATATCATCCTCAAAAAGCGCTAATAGGTGTGTTTTACTCCACAGTGGAGTAGTTCCGAGATCGGGCTCGTAAATGGGCTGGTCCTCGGCATCCATAAAGGTGACTGAGACCGCACCGAGCTTTAGCAAGATGTCCTCCCAGGTTTCGGCTTGAGTGGGTTGGATAGCTAAACGGATCTGTAACCAGGACATAAAAAACCTCAAGAGCGGTGCAGTGGTTTGCGAAGTTAGTTTTGTAAAGCGTTGCCGCGGTACTGGTTTTGCACCGGCATGGCGTACTGCATGATTAAGTAAGGGCGGTGTTCGGTAGGGCATGAAGTTAATCGACGTTGCCATTCCTGTTGTGCAGTATGGATTTCCTGGTGGTCAAAGACTTGTTCGATATCTGGCACATTAAGCTCAAGGTCCTTTGCTTCCCACATAGCCCAAGCTAAGTAGTGAACAGGGAATAAACGATAGTCACGCCAAATTTGCAGATCGATTAAGTGTGCTAAGTCTTTAGTGTCTTTGAACTCTGTGTTCAATACTGGGCAGAAGTGCACATGCACGCGGCCTTTATAGCCAGTGATACCTAACGCAATGCTAGCGTCATCCTCACCCTTTTGTTTAGTGTATTCACCGGTGTTGGCTCGAATATAAAGTTCGCGTGCTTTCAGTAGATCGCAAGGGTCATATTCATAGCTGATGGCAACAGGGGTTAGACGTAGTGAGCTGATGACGTGCTGAAAGTCTTCGTCTTTACGGGATAGGTGAAACATTTTTAAGATGGCGCTTTCTGTACGGTCATCGCCATCTTTGGCGCGGCCTTCAGCTTGAGCAATCCATATGGACTCTTTATCTTCTAAAATGGAATGGTTGATATAGGCTGATAAAAGCTGGAAAGCTTGGAGTTTTTCGCGACGACTGGTCAAGGAGCGGTGCACGATAAAGCTTTTATTGATACGCATCAGGTCACTGACGAAAGGGCGTTGTAATAAGTTATCGCCAATAGCAATGCGAGGAGTATCATGCTTGGCTTGAAAGAGTGCGTAGTTAACAAATGCAGGATCCATCACAATATCGCGGTGATTGGCTAGGTATAGGTGTGGTTGTCCTGCTTGCAAGTGCTCGATGCCGGAAAAGCTAATGCCATCAGTAGCTTGCGAAATACTATGCTCTACATAGGATTCAATACGCTTTTGTAAAGCACTGACACTATTGATTTGACTTAACTCATTACGTAGTTTGCGCGCAATAATAGGGCGTAATAGCCAACTGAAGTAGCGTGATGCTACAGGAAAGCGGTATTGGGTAATGATGGATAGAAAATCTTCATCAGACAGTAAACGTTGTAGTACAGACGCCACTTCGTCGTCATTGTAAGGGCGAATGCTATCAAATCGATCCATGTGCTTCTCTTGTTTGGATGCTGTTCAGTGCTTTGAGCGCTTAAGGGTTGGTATGGGGTCGGGACGGGCCATTACTGGTCTATCCCTCCTAAGAACCGTATATGCGAGTTTACCAATATGCGGTTCAAGTTTATAAAAAAGGCCAGTTTACACTGCCCCAGTTACTGTGACGAGTGGCTAATTCTTTAAGCCACAGTATTTCAGGGGTATTTGACCATGTTGGCTATGAGCTTGTGCATGGCAGTTAGGTGAAGTAACGTATGTTTTTAGTGTGACTGGCTCACCGCTCACTCGTCTAGTGATGTGATGGCAGTGTCAACCAACTTTCCTGCCTGATCGCATGTCCGTACAGAGCACATTTCCCCTGCTGTCCACGAGAAAAGAATGAAGCTGTCCTTGGGGATGCAACTTATATTGTACTCGCTAGACTCTGAGCACCTCCCATTTTAGTTTGTGCTCCTAGTCATAAGGGTAATAAGCCTCTGGTAACCATTTGAGGGCATGATTGCGTACTATAAAAAACCGATATTTCACTTCACCTTGTTCTGTTTTATAGGGGTTAGCAAATTCCTCAATTACATCCGTCTATGGAATGAAAATAATTTTCCTGACCCATTGAGCAGACTTGTTTGAATGTCGTCTTTTTACTCCCTCCAAAGTCGTCAATGGATTTTTAAGTCCAACGCACTGAAGGTTTCCTTTGCCATCACAGGGAAGTGGTTGCCCCTAGGGCATATATCTGAAATTGCTAACTCATTGTTTCCAATTGTTGTATTTGCATCGGTTAAAATTTGGTCAGATGATATTAGTTTTATGGCATGAAAATGCTTATGTTTAAATACAAAGGATTTTGCCGTTATGCTCTAGTAGTGCTTACTAGTAACTTTAATACTACTTCTGCCTGTCAAATCAACGGGTTGGGATTGAAGGGTGGGTGACCCTCTCCCTAAGAGTGTGACATGTATCGCGCTAATTGGGCTATTATATTCGCATTAATGAATAACTTGCAGGGGCGATCTAAGGTGCAAAGAGTTCATGAGCCGGTTGACTTGATAGAAGCACAAATGCTTATCAGTATGTTGCGCAACGAAGGTATTGATGTGTATTTGCAAGGCGAAGACTTAATAGGTGGGGTGGGTGAGTTACCAGCTTTAGGTCTGTTAGGCTTGATGGTTGCCAATGAAGATGTAGAGCGCGCTCAAGAACTTATTATTCTGTATCAGCAAGCGACGCCTGTTACAGATGACAAGACTGATGTCGCACAAGTGGTTCAGTACGGCACTTTAGAATGTTAGTTAAGGAATGCTCATGTCAGGACGCTACGCTTTATTTGATTGGCCGGAGACTCTAACGCAATTGCCAGGTTTTCCGCAGCAGATGCGTGCACATTGGAACTTAGCTCCTAAATCACAAGTGCTGATGCTGTATCAGCATCAGCAAGAGCTGCGAGCAACATTAGCTTTGTGGGGGTTCACACCGGCTTGGCTGACAGACTTAACCCGTGCAGTTGCCCATGCTCGTATGGAAACGATCAGTAAGCAACCGATGTTTAAAAACGCGTGGCGTGGTCAGCGTTGCGTTTTACCGGCTAATGGTTTTTTTGAATGGCGTGGCTTACAGCGGAAACAACCTTTCTGGCTCAGCAGTGCAGAACCTTTATTATATTTTGCGGCCATCTGGGATCGCTATTCTGTTCCTGGACGTGATTATTACAGTGTGGCTATGTTGACTCGGCAGGCGGCAAGTTTGCGTCGTCCGATTTTGTTGAATGAACGACAGCGCGCAGTATGGTTGAATCCTGAAAGTAGTGAGGCTGATGTGCTAGAAGTATTGGAGCAAGAACAACCACAGCTCTTTGAGCGTAGAGTCAGTACGTTGATTAATGATCCGTTGGTAGATGGCCCGCATTGTTTGAACCGAGGTTAGGGCGTATTAAGCCTCTTCATCAAAGCGACGAGCAATTAAATCCTGTAGTGCTTGTAATGCTTCTGTTGCTTGCTCTCCTTCAGCATTGAGATATAACTCAGTCCCGTTGTTGGCGGCCAGCATCATGACTGACATGATATTTTTTCCATCACAAAGATTTTCCGCGCTACGGCCGACGCGTACTTGACAGGGATACTGGTTGGCAATAGAAACAAACTTGGCAGCTGCTCGAGCATGTAAACCCAATTTGTTAATAATGGTGACCTTGCACTTAGCCATTACTTTTCTCGTTGATACGTACAACATCACGGTGTCGGATTTGTACATTGCTGAGTTCTTTACCTAGAGTTTTGCCAATACGTTCCGTCATATATACAGAGCGGTGCTGACCACCGGTGCAACCTATGGCAACGGTGACATAAGCTCGGTTGCTGGCTGCAAAACGGGGTAGCCACTTGGCGAGGTAAGTGTAAATATCGTTGTACATTTCTTCGACATCTGCTTGCTCTCCTAAGTACTCAATAATGGGTTGGTCGAGGCCGCAGTATGCTCTAAGCTCAGGTTTCCAATAAGGATTGGGTAAACAACGAATATCAAAGACAACATCCGCATCCACTGGGAGGCCGCGCTTGAAACCAAAAGACTCAATTAGAAAAGCGGTACCTGGTTCAGGTTTGTCGAGTAGACGTAACTTAATCATATCGCGTAGTTGATACAGATTAAGTTGTGATGTATTAATGGTGAGGTCAGCTAAATCAATGATAGGTGAGAGTAATGCTCTTTCTTCAGTGATGGCTTCTGCTAGTGAGCGGGACTCATTGGTTAGAGGGTGGCGTCGGCGCGTTTCAGAAAATCTTTTGAGTAAGGTTTCGTCATCAGCGTCAAGGTACAATACGTCGCATACAATATGACGTGCGCGCAGCTCAGCTAAGAGCTCTGGAAAGCGTTCGAGCTGATTAGGTAGGTTGCGTGCGTCAATGGATACAGCAACTTGTGGGTAGGTGAGCTCAGTCGTTAATAGGGCGCGCTCAGCGAGCTCTGGTAACAACATTGCAGGCAAATTATCTATGCAGTAAAAGTTATTGTCTTCAAGTACGTCTAAGGCTGTACTTTTGCCTGACCCCGAGCGGCCACTAACGATAATTAAACGCATGGTTCAGAACCTCTAAAGTTGCGCATCTAGAACAGCTTGATATAAAGCGGCGCTGTCCGGTGCGTTGCGCAGGCGCTCAAGAACATCGTCTTGTTCAAAAATGCTGGCGATTTGACGTAATAACTCTAAATGCTCATCGGTGGCTTCTTCAGGTACTAAAAGCACAAAAAGTAGATCGACAGGCTCACTATCAATGGCGTCAAAATCTACCGCCGTTTCTAGATGAATGATAGCGCTAATAGGGGTGAGACAACCTACCAAACGGCAATGAGGTATTGCAATGCCGTTGCCAAAACCTGTGGAGCCGAGTTTCTCGCGGGCTACCAGACTTTCGAAAAGAACATCTTCATCAATATCAGGTGAGTCTGTGGCAATGAGGTGGGCAATGTATTCAAGTACGCGTTTCTTACTGCCGCCCGGCACATTCACTTGGGAGCGTGCCG
The DNA here is from genome assembly GCF_034259425.1 of Denitrificimonas halotolerans. Lineage (NCBI taxonomy): Bacteria > Pseudomonadati > Pseudomonadota > Gammaproteobacteria > Pseudomonadales > Pseudomonadaceae > Denitrificimonas > Denitrificimonas halotolerans. Next base: position 316,959 of record NZ_JAXIVU010000001.1, on the reverse strand, counting down.
GGGTCAGTATATGTTCTAATCGAATCATATGGTTCTTAACGTTCAAGAGCGCCTTTTTGACGATCCAGTATTTTTTCTTTGTGTTTAATTAATTGACGATCCAGTTTGTCAACGAGGAGGTCAATAGCGGCATACATATCTTCATGCTCGGCATTGGCGTTAATATCGCCGCCTGCAATTAATAAAGTGGCATCAATTTTTTGCTTTAACTTTTCGACGCTGAGCGTTACACGAATACTCGTAATTTTGTCGAAATGGCGTTCCAGTTTAGCAAACTTATTATTAATGTATTCACGTAGGGCGTCAGTGATATCCAGTTGATGACCTGTGATTGTGATTTGCATACCTTTCTCCTTAGTTTCACTGCTCAATGCGGTGTTAACATGATTGTAACGCCTGCATAAAATAAGTGTTACTGACCAATGCCTATAATAGCTGTTTTCTCTCCGTTGACGAGGCAATGCCAAGAGATTCTCTATACTTGGCAATGGTGCGTCGTGCTACTTTAATATTTTGTTCTTCCAGTAGACCAGTGATTTTGCTATCACTCAATGGTTTTCTTGGGTTTTCTGCAGCAATCAGCTTTTCAATGATGGCGCGAATGGCAGTGGATGAACACTCGCCACCTTGTGTTGTGCTGACATGGCTAGAGAAAAAATATTTAAGCTCAAACACTCCACGAGGTGTGTGCATATATTTTTGCGTGGTCACGCGAGAGATGGTGGATTCATGCATTCCAACCGCTTCGGCAACCTCAGCAAGAATGAGCGGTTTCATCGCTTCGGGTCCATGGTCAAAGAAGTCGCGTTGGTAGTCAAGGATTGTGCTGGCTACTTTTAATAGTGTTTCGTTGCGGCTTTGCAGGCTATTAATAAACCAACGTGCTTCTTGTAGTTGGGTGCGTAAAAACGTGTTATCACTGCTATTATCTGCTCGTCGGATCATGCTGGCATAGTGAGCATTGACTGTTAAGCGTGGTGCAACTTCAGGATTAAGTTCGACAATCCAACGGTGATTGTTTTTGCGCACAATGACGTCGGGAACAATATATTCAGATTCAGGATTTTCTATGGCGGAGCCTGGGCGAGGGTTGAGAGTTTGGATCAGCAGAATGATCTCTTTAAGCTCTTCTTCTTTGATGCGGAGTCGGCGCATCAGTTGTGCATAGTCCCGTTTACCTAAGGCTTCTAAGTGGTTTGTGCAGATACGCTGTGCCTCTGTGAGCCATGGTGTGTCTTGGGGGAGAGCTTGCAGTTGCAGTAGTAGGCATTCGCTCAGGTCGCGAGCGGCGATCCCTGTAGGTTCAAACTGTTGGATGCGGTTTAAAACCTTTTCAATATCAGTGACTTTGATGTTTTCTACAGGGTCAATGGACGCTTGAATATCTGCTAGGCTGCCTTGCAGGTAGCCGTCCCGGCCGATGCTATCGATTATGACGGTAGCGATTAGGTGTTCGTTGTCCGTCATTTTTGCTAGGTTCAGCTGCCACTGTAGGTGGCTGTGCAGGTCGGCTTCAGTGGGTGTTGTGTTACTAAAGTCCCAGTCATCGCTTGTGGTCTGAGGGGTGCTGCTTGAGCTGGACTGGTACACATCGTCCCATGATGTATCAATTTCAAGTTCGTTTGGGATTTGCTCAGTCCAGTCAGTTGTTGCAGATTGATTGTTGCTTATTTCTTCTTGGCTGCTGTCTGAAGTATCCTTGACGGCATTGCTGTGTTGTTCGCTATCTTCTTGACGCTCTAGTAGTGGGTTGCTGTCCAAAGCATCTTGGATTTCATTTTGGAGATCTAATGTCGACATTTGCAGTAAGCGAATGGCTTGTTGCAATTGTGGGGTCATTGTCAGCTGTTGACCCATTTTCAAAACGAGTGAGGCTTTCATAATGGAAAAGCATGACTCCTTATCATCAGTGCGCCAGATGTTGGTGCTTAGCAAGATTTATGCCAGATTTTTCAGCCTTTGCCTAGGGCTTGGTGAATAATTACAGGAGTGAAATGTTTTTTGATGAGTTACTTGGCTGCAGATCTGGACAGGGTGCAGCCATTGTTTTGTGTTTAAAGATGGAATTCTTGGCCGAGGTAAACATCTTTGACCAGCTGGTTATCAAGAATACTGCTGGGCGAACCGGTAGCGATAATTTGTCCGTCGCTGACAATGTAGGCTGTTTCACAAATGTCGAGAGTTTCACGCACGTTGTGATCTGTGATTAAAACACCAATGCCTTTGTCTTTAAGGTGTTGAATAATTTGCTTAATATCATTTACAGAAATGGGATCAACGCCGGCGAAAGGTTCATCTAAGAGGATGAACTTAGGGTTTGTCGCAAGGGCGCGAGCAATTTCTACTCGACGACGTTCTCCACCGGATAAGCTCATGCCGAGGCTGTTGCGAATGTGAGTAATATTAAACTCTCGCAATAAGTCATCGAGTGCTTGCATGCGGCCAGTGCGGTCTAGATCTTTACGTAACTCCAGAATGGATAGAATGTTATCCGCAACACTGAGTTTGCGGAAGATTGAAGCCTCTTGCGGTAAATAGCCAATGCCTGCGCGTGCGCGACCATGCATAGGCTCGAAGCTGACATCGGTTTGATCAATCAGTACGCTGCCTTTATCTGCTTTAACAAGTCCAACGATCATGTAGAAACAGGTGGTTTTCCCTGCTCCGTTAGGACCCAACAAGCCCACTACTTGGCCGCTCTTAATGGTCATGCTGACATCGTGGACAACCTTTCGACCTTTATAGGTTTTAGCTAGATTTTTTGCGGTTAAGGTACTGCTCATGCTGGGCTTCACTCGACTTAGTTTGCTTTCTTTTTGGGCTGAATCACCATGTCGATACGTGGTGCTGGGCTGGTGATAGAGCCTTGTTTGCCACGACCCGCAGTCACGATTTCTCGAACGGTGTCGTAAACGATCTTTTCACCCTTGAAAGTATTACCTTGTTGGATGACTTTAGCTTGATCTTGAATGATGATCTTTTCCGTGTTGGCAAAATACTGAATTGTCAGGCCGTAGGCCTGTACAATTTCTTTATCAGTAGCAGGGAGTTGCTCATAATAAGCTGGTTTACCAACTGAAGTGAAAACGTCGATATCTCCTTCATTATTGAGGGTGATAGTTACAGTATCGCCGGTAATTTTTAATGTACCTTGGGTGATAATTACATCGCCACGGTAGATTGCTACACCGCGCTTATCATCCATTTCTGCGCTGTCAGCCTTTACATGTATAGGCTGCTGACTGTCAGAAGGTAAGGCGTGCGCCAAGCTGCTGAGCAGGCTAAATCCGGTGGCAAGGAGTACAGCAGTTACTTTAGCGAACTTCATGTCGGCCTCTCACATTTGAAAGTAAATGCATTTTACTTTCATTCAAATAGGTTTGCATGCCAACACCAGTAGTAATGCCGTTGGCCGCTTCAATTTTTACTGCAAGCTTGGTGTGTGCATATTCAGTTTCGGGGACATAGGTTAGTTGCTCTGTGCTCAGAATCACAGGGCGTCCCTTTTCATCGGTGCGTGCAATACGAACGTTATCAATGAGCTCTACTTCAGTCCCTTCAGGGCTGACTAAGCTGCGTTTACTGCTGATATTCCATGGTAAATCAGAGCCACGGTACAGTAATAATTCAGGCTCTAATAATACCGTAATATCATCATTTTGCGTATGTTCAATGCTTGGGCTAGTGAGTTCATAGTTTAAAGCGCCAGTTTCATCAAATTGTATTGTATGGGTACCTTGGGCGAAAAAATCGATATCGTTTTTGTCTGTCACTAAAGTAGTGGGCTCAATCTCTTCTGGGTTGTTAATATTCCAGTAACCTAGAGCGGCAACCATTAGCGCAAAGGGTAGGAAAAATAATGCTAAGCGAGCATTGGCAGACATAAGCGTAAACCTAAATTATAAGTAAGCATTTTGCGCTGTTTTAAGGGTGCCTTGGGCAGCCATGATAAATTCGCAAAACTCTCGAGCAGCACCTTCGCCACCGCGTAATGCTGTTACAGCTTTAGCATGTTGGCGAACAAAAGTATTGGCGTTAGCAACTGCCACGCCCAATGCAACGCAGCGGATGGGAGCTAAGTCAGGTAGATCATCACCCAAGTAGGCAACTTGATCGTATGAAAGTTGCAGTGTACTGAGTAATTCATCAAGCGCTACGCGCTTATCTTCTCGTCCTTGAATGACATGTTTGATTCCTAAATTCGCTGCTCGGCGCTCAACAATAGTAGAGGTGCGACCGGTAATGATAGCTACAGTTACGCCTGAATTTTGTAGCATTTTAATACCTTGCCCATCAAGGGTGCTAAAAGCTTTAGCCTCACTACCATCGGCTAGAAAATACAGTTTACCGTCCGTTAGAACACCATCAACATCTAATACCAGTAGGCGTACAGCACGTGCACGCTGGACAAGAGTACTGTTGGTTAGACTCAGCATTACATCACTCCTGCGCGTAATAAATCATGCATGTTTAAAGCACCAATGGCTTGATTATGTTCGTTGACCACTGGTAAAGAGCTGATTTTGTGGTCTTCCATAATCTTTAACGCCTCAGCTGCTAGCATTTCAGGGCGAGCTGTTTTTCCACCATGGGTCATTAAATCATCAATGGTTGCTTGGCGTACATCAATACCTTTGTCCAACGCTCGGCGCAAGTCACCATCAGTAAAAATGCCTGCTAAGCTTTGGTCAGGGGTGAGAATTAGGGTCATGCCTAAGCCTTTTTGAGTCATCTCTAATAGGGCTTCACGCAAGGAAGAGCCTTGGCTGACAGCAGGTAGTTCGTCACCGCTGTGCATGACATGCTCAACTTTAAGTAAAAGACGGCGACCTAGAGCACCACCAGGGTGAGAAAAAGCAAAATCTTCCGGCGTAAAACCACGGGCCTCGAGGAGAGCGATGGCCAAAGCATCACCTAAAACGAGAGTGACAGTGGTTGAAGACGTCGGTGCCAAATTAAGCGGGCAAGCTTCTTTTGTTACTTGAGTGTCTAAATTGACTTCTGCTGCTGTGGCTAGAGGAGAGCTAGGGTTGCCGGTCATACTGATTAAGGTGATTCCTAGCCGTTTAATCAGTGGTAGTAAAGTAACAATTTCGTTTGTGGTGCCTGAGTTTGATAAAGCTAAAACTACATCATCAGCGGTGATCATGCCCATATCACCATGACTGGCTTCGGCCGGGTGAACAAAAAATGCCGGGGTACCTGTGCTGGCTAAAGTGGCGGCTATTTTACTACCGATATGCCCAGATTTACCCATGCCCACCACAACAACACGGCCTTTGCAGTTTAAGATAAGTTTGCAGGCTTTGACAAAAGTCGTGTCAATACGTGCGTGTAAGCTGCTGATGGCATCTTGCTCAAGGTTGATGGTGCGCTTTGCTGAATCAATAAGAGACTGTGGTGAAGGCATAACTGAATATTCTTTAGCGTAAAAAGATGATTATACGTGAAATTGATGAGCAACTCATCCGTCTCTGGATTTAACTTTAGGGGCCTTAATAATATGGGCGCAGTTGAGCATCCTTATTGAGAGAGGCCGAATGGTTATAATGAAATGCTCTTAACGTGTGGGGGTAATTGGGTAGATGGCAGAGAAAATGTCCATCAAGTCTGGTGAGGTATCATGTGAAGCAATCAATACCTTTTGATAAAGCAGCTATAGGACAGGCATCGAGGAAGAGTTGAGTCAGAAGAGGTATCGTCTTTTTGGTGTATTCGGCGGTAGAACAAAGCATACTTTAATGGTTACGGAGTTATATATTCAATAGCTATAAAAAAGATAAAGCTCGACATCCATTAATAATGCCGTATACTCATTCGCAGCTAGAAAGAAGTATCTGATCTACATCCTACATGTTCGTTGTATTATTCGTAATCTCGTCCTGCAGTATCTAAGTTCAAATCTATATTTTTTATGCTATTCGAGCCTTCGTTTGAGGGCGAACTTAATTTAAATTTCAGGATATATATTATGTCTAATGTAACTACTGGCACTGTAAAATGGTTTAACGACGAAAAGGGTTTTGGCTTTATTCAACAAGAGTCAGGTCCGGATGTTTTTGCTCATTTCAGTGCGATCTCCAGCGAAGGTTTTAAATCACTTGCTGAAGGCCAACGCGTTCAGTTTGAAGTGGAAAATGGTCAGAAAGGCCTACAAGCTGCAAATATCGTTGCTATCTAATTAGATAGTCAGCTTTATAGAAAGGGTAAGCCTTTAAGGCTTGCCCTTTTTTTATGCTTGAAAAAACGGGATATGCAGTGCTTGCTGAGGCTGCCCGCTTGTCACTTGACTTGACCGAATTGACGTAAAAATCTGAGATGTTGTCGGAATGCAGTCTCTAATGGGATAGCTCTGAAGTTGATGTGTTGCCCAGGCAAGCATTGGGCTAATCGAGCACAAGACAATGGCGTGATGTTGCCTAGTCTTGGGTAGCCACCAATGGTTTGACGGTCGTTCATTAGTATTATGGGCTGTCCGTTTGGTGGTACTTGTATTGCACCTAAGGTTAAACCTTCTGAAATTAAGTTGCTGATGCTGCAGCTGAGTAGTGGCCCATTAAGACGTATGCCCATACGGTCTGAGTGGTTATCTATGGTCCACTTGTGATTAAAGAAGTTAAACAAGCTAGTGGCGCTAAAGGCATCGGCTTGAGCCCCGATGATGCAGTCTAGCATTACGGGCTGCGAGTAATCTGGCCGTTCTATGCTAGGTATTTTAGCTGCTTGAGGTTGTGTGCTGCTGTAGACTGCTTGAGCTTGTAAATGGTCGCCGGCAGCAAGAGGTTGGCCGTCACCTTGTGGTCCACCCAATTGTTCACGGTAGACCGTAGCGAGACTGCCAAGTAATGGTTTGCCTTGAAAACCGCCTGCAATGGCTAAATAAGCGCGTAGACCGTTACGTGGTTGATTAAAGCTTAAGATCTGGCCTCGATGTATGCAAACAGTTGTCCATGGCTCTACTGAATGACCGTCAATTTCCGCCCCCAGTTCTGCTCCGCTCAAAGCAAGGTAGAGGTCATGACAGGCCTGTAGCTTGAGACCGCCAAAGGTGATTTCTAAGGCCGCTGCTCCCCAAGCATTACCAACTAAATAGTTGGCCCAGGCCCAAGAGTATAAGTCAATAGCGCCGCCTTGGCTGATGCCTAAGTGGCGTACACCAAAGCGGCCTGCATCTTGTAGTGTAGTGAATGGGCCAGGTTGCAGCACTTTGAATGCATTAATCAGATGCATATTCAGCGATCCTTCTGAGGTGTGGGGTTACCACCAAGGTTTAAAAAATAGTGCTGGTCAATGGGCACCATCTGTACACGGTCACCGATTTGAAAGTAACTCATATGCTTACGGTTACGATCAAATAAAGTAATGGGTGTGCGCCCGATAATATTCCAACCGCCGGGGGAGTAGGTTGGGTATGCAGCAGTTTGTCGTCCGGCGATGGCAACACTGCCGGGGTATACCTGCTGTCGCGGTGTTGTTTTGCGGGGTACTTCTAAGTGCGCTGCCAGAGAACCCATGAAGGCGAAACCTGGAGCAAAACCCAAAGCAAAGACTGTATAAATGGTATTGCTGTGCAGTTCAATGAGTTGTTCGCAACTAATAGACTTTTCGTATGCTACATGCATTAAGTCAGGCCCTACGCGGGTATCATACCAGACAGGGAGCTCTTTGATTGGACCGGTCATGCTGCTAGTGGGGGGCGCTGATTCAGTTAAGGAGAGTTCGGTCAGTATAGTCTGCAATTTGAGATGGGCTTGGTTTGGTGTGATTTGGAGCACATCAAATTCGACCAATAACGTAGTGTATGAGGGAGTGAGATCAATTAGCGCAGTGTTAAAAACACACTTGCATTTTTGTGCAAGAGACATGATAGGTGCGATGTTGGTATCACTTATTTCAGCAAAAAGTCGTATCAGCCATGCATTTAAGCCGGCACTTTCAATCTTAGGGAATTGATTAGTCATACTTTAGAGCCGTGTGTATAGTTTTTGCTGCTTGTATCGAAGCTAGGTTGTCACCATGGACGCATAATGTATCAGCTTGTAAGTTGATAGCTGTGCCTTCTAGAGTTTGGATGGGATGGCCGTTGGCCAATTGAATAGCCTGTTCAACAATGGTGGATTGTTCGTGGTATACCGCACCGGAAACAGCGCGAGAGACAAGAGATCCATCTTGGTGGTAAGCGCGGTCAGCAAAGACTTCAAACCAAAGTTGTAAGCCATACTTTTTGGCTAAGGTTTGGACAGGCTCTGGGTCGAGCATAGCGGGTACGATTAGTTTTAGTTGAGGGTTAAAAGTGCTGACGCCACGCATGATCGCCGCCAATAGAGCATGATCCTTCATCATATCGCTATATAAGGCTCCGTGGGGCTTTACATAGTGCAGTTGAGTGTCTACAGCATGACATATAGCCGCTAAGGCACCGACTTGATACAGGATAAAATTTTCTACCTGCTGCTCTGTGCAGGTCATTGATCTGCGACCAAAACCAATTAGATCAGGGTAGGAGGGATGAGCGCCTACAGTTACATCGTGTTCTGCAGCTAAGCGCACAGTGGTGCGCATGATGTCAGGGTCTGAGGCGTGAAAGCCGCAGGCAATATTTGCTAGATCGATTAAAGGCATTAAAGCTTCGTCATCACCCATGACCCAAGCGCCTAAGCTTTCGCCTACATCGGCGTTGAGCAGTAATTTAGCCACTATTGAGTCTCCCGTGTCATGTTGTTGAGTGGTTGTGTTAAGTAAAAATAGATTGAGAGAATAAGCATATTATTTGCGTCCGCTATGAGTATGCCAAAGTCTGCGGTGACCGGTGAATGGCTTATTGAGGCGATGTTGTAATAGGGAGTGAAAAGAAAGTCAGATAAAGCTCGACATCCATCAAAAACACCGTATACTCATTGGCAGCTAGAAAGAAGTATCTGATCTACATCCTACATTTCGTTGCATTATTCGTAATCTCGTCCTGCAGTATCTAAGTTCAAATCTATATTTTTTATGCTATTCAAGCCTTCCTTGAAGGCGAACTTATATTTAAAATTCAGGATATTATTATGTCTAATACAACTACCGGCACTGTAAAATGGTTTAACGAAACGAAAGGTTTTGGCTTTATTGAACAAGAGTCAGGTCCAGATGTTTTCGCTCACTTCAGTGCGATTATTAGTGATGGTTTTAAAACATTAATAGATGGTCAGCGTGTACAGTTTGTCATCACTGAGGGCCAAAAAGGTCTTCAGGCTGAGAGCATTGTTGCGATCTAATTACGATCGTAAGCGGTACAATAAAGGGCAGGTCTTTCGAGACTTGCCCTTTTTTTTGTCTTGGTAATATAGTCAGACTGCAGTGTGGAGTTAGGAGAGCTGAATATGACTTTACAATGTTCCAATGATACGTTGCTGACGGCTCAAGAGTTTTCTGAGCAAACGGCTGACGCTGTCCAGCGTCCGAGTATTGGTTTGGCTCTGGGCTCGGGTGGTGCTAGCGGTCTAGCGCATATAGCTATTTTGCAGGTGTTTGATGAGTTGGGCATTGTACCTGACCGCATTACCGGCAGTAGCATTGGCGCAGTTATTGGAGGGTTATATGCTGCAGGTTTGTCAGCTGAAGTAATTAAAACTATTTTTGCGTCAGTGGCAGGTACGCCGATGGAGGCTTTGGCTGGGTTGGCAAGGTCTGCAGTTAAATTAACTGACTTAATGTCTGTGGGGCGTAATTCTGGGGGAGGTTTGCTCGACTCGCATGGGTTAATTGAGTTTTTGGCCAGCTTTACTGAGGTGAAAACATTCGAACAGCTGCGTATTCCCCTACAAGTAGTAGCCACTGATTACTGGACAGCAGATTGCGTTATACTTGAGTCAGGAAGTCTTTTTCAAGCGATTGAAGCTAGTATTGCTGTTCCAGGTTTGTTTAGTGCGGTGCGTCGTAATAAACAACTATTGATTGATGGTGGTACTTCTAATCCTTTGCCTTTTGATATATTGCAAGGGCAGGTCGACTTAGTCATTGCTGTGGATGTATCAGGTAATCATACGACAGATAACGGTCAAGATATTGGTTTGAGCGATATGCTGTTTACCAGTTTTAAGATTATGCAGCAGTCGATTACTCGTCAGGCTTTGCGCCATCAGCCCCCAGATATCTTGTTGCGTCCCGTTGTCCCAGGAGTTCGCTTGCTGCATTTTCATAGAGTGAATGAGATTTTGAAGTGTGCTGAACCGGTAGCAACAGTATTGCGCGAGCAGTTAAAAGGTATTTTAGTGTCGTCCCTAGCCTGTACTTCTAAGCATACCTAAACTATATGTGGTGAGGATTTAGAGGATTAATTGCTGCGAGGTGAGCTGTGGCGGTTGCATATGATGCCCATCACATTTTCAGTGTCGCTATTTGATCGTAACCAGTTGGCCTTGTTGGTTAAATTCTAAGCGGCGCTGTTGTCCTGCGAGTAGTGCCATATAGGTGGCAAAGCCTAAGATGGCAAACAGCACCCAAGTGATTTTATAGATTCCGATATTGGCATCAATCATTAATCCAACAATGAGCGGTCCTATAGCAGCAATGGTGTATCCACCGCCTTGTGCTAATGCTGATAAATCACCTGCAATTTTAGCATCACCACTACGTAGTACGATAAGAGTTAAAGCTAAGCTAAAGGACCCACCTTGACCTAGTCCCAGTAATATCGAGCCTGGCCAACGCAAACTGGTAGGACCTAACAATAACATGACTAAACCCACGCCAATGAATATGAACACTACCAATAGGGCTGGGCGTTGGTCTTTACTTATGCGTGCGAACCAAGGTGCGGCAATAGCTGATATTGCTTGAACTAGAATTGAGATACTCATTAACCAGCCGGCTTCACTTTCACTGTAACCTTGGCGTACTAGCAAGGTGGGTAGCCAGCCAAAAACGATATACGCTAATGAGGATTGGCTACCCATTAGCAGCATTACTTGCCAAGCTAAGGGGTGATTGAGTAATGCGCGGGCTTGTCGTTTATGGGGACTGAACTGAGGCTCAGCTGCAGGCTGTGGCATGATCCACCACCAGGCGATTAAAGCGGTTAAGGCAAGGCAACTCCAAGAAAATAAGCTCAGTGACCAACTGTTGAGTAGGTTGGCAATGGGGATGCTGAAAGCGGCTCCTAGTGCGCCACCTAAGCATAAAGCCATGGTGTATACACCAGTGATAATATCGGCGCTGCCGGTCAGCTCTCGTTTGACTAAGGCCGGTAATAAAGTACCAATAATACCAATAGCTGAACCCAGCATTAAGGTGCCTAGGTATAAGGTAAAAATGCTAGCAATGCCGCGTAAAGCAAGGCCTGCGCTTAGAATGATAAGCCCGATTGTTAAGCTTCGCTCTATGCCAAGCTGTCGTGTTAACCATGGAGCTAAGGGGGCAAAAAGGCCGAGACATAGTACAGGTAGCGCCGTGAGAAGCGATAATGTGAGTACTGAGAGTGTGCCTTCATTTTCGATACGTGGTAATAAGGGAGCGAGAGAGGAAAGCGCAGGACGCAAGTTAAGACCAATTAATATCATCAGGAAAATAAATTTTATGTTGCTTGGGCTTTTACGCTTTTGACTGGTGGGCAGCATAAAAGATTGCTCCTAAAGACTTGCGTTCTGTATGAATGAAAGTAGGCGATGAGCTTACGTTATTTCAGTAGTCAGGTGATGCGTTGTTAGGTGTTGTCGCACACTTTAGTATGGCTGTTCAGCCAAGGCAATTGACGTTGCTATAGATTAAATGTTGATTTTCCCGCGCATTACTTTGATTTGGCTGCGTTGTTTTTTCTGATCGAGACGTCTACGTCGTGCATTTTTACTAGGTTTGGTTAGTTTGCGTGTTTTGGGTACGAGTATGGCAACTTGAATGAATTGTTGTAGGCGTTGTAACGCATCGAGTTTGTTTTGCTCTTGGGTGCGAAATTGCTGTGCCTTAATAACTAATATGCCTTCTTTATTGATGCGACTGTCATTGCTTTCGAGTAAACGCTGCTTGTGAAGATCACTCAAACTAGAGGCTTGGATATCAAAGCGCAGGTGGATTGCTGAAGATACTTTATTGACATTTTGCCCGCCTGAACCTTGTGCGCGCATGGCATGAATCTCCACCTCGCGTTCTTCAAGACTGATATTGTGTTTGATGAAAATCATAATGGTCTCGTGGGCCCAAGGATGTATAGAGACTCAATATCATAGACCAAAGTTGCAGTGGCTGTTAGTTTAGGCGGGGTTGTTTGTAGTTTATGCGACAACCTGGGCTTGATTGATAGCTCGTGAGCGATTGATTGTCTGAATAGTTTGATAGGAGGGTGTATGGGTGAGAAATATACGCAAGATGAGATTGATCAGGCCTTACAGGTGTTAAATGCCGAACAGAAGACGTTGTGGCAGGTTCAGGATGGGAAGTTGTCTCAGACATTTAAATTCAGGGATTTTTTAGCGGCTTTTGGCTTTATGACGCAAGTAGCAATACTGGCAGAAAAGGCCAATCATCATCCAGAGTGGTTTAATGTCTACAATAAAGTGACAATCAACTTAACGACGCATGATGTTGGTGGTATTTCATCGAGGGACTTTCAGTTAGCACAAAAAATCTCTACGTTGACTTGCTGATTGCAGTTTGACTCAGTGCAGTAAGGGGCTGAGAGCGGCCATTTTGTTCGTTTTGATAGACGAGAGAGGTGGAGATGTATCCGTTTAAAAAATATACAACAATAGTTCCGGCGGACTGGGTGGATTTTAATGGGCACATGAATACAAAGTATTACGGTTTAGTTATTTATGATGCACACATCGCGTTTACTGAGCATCTGGATTTAGGTGAGCGCTATAGATATGTCAATAACTGCAGCAAAGCTTTAGTTGAGAGTCATTGTATCTTTGAGCGTGAACTATGCGAAGGTGATGAAATAGAAGTGGTTTCTTGGTTACTGGCTGTGGATGAGAAGCGCCTGCATACTTTCCATGAAATCCATTGTACAAATAAAGGCTATCGTGCTGCTGCTGGAGAACACTTGGATGTGCATATCAGTTTAGAAACACGCCGTGTAGCACCTTTCCCTGCAGATGTTTTGCAACGCTTACAGTTAATTGAACAGGCTTATGCTGTCCTGCCAAGGCCTGAAAAAGTTGGCAGTACTATTCAAATGCCGTTGAAGTGAACGTGACTTGTGGCATTGAGTATATTGAGCTCCATTATCGAGGAAGGCGGTAATGGAGCTCGCTTTTGATAGATAGCACGAATCTGTTAGGCCATCCAAGGTACGCCGTTAATGTGACTGCCACCATCAGCAAATAAAGTATTGCCGGTCAGGTAGCGAGCATCATCACTAGCTAAAAAAGCAGCGACTCCGCCAATGTCGGTTTCAGGATCGCCCATACGTCCCATGGGGTTTAATTTGAGTAGTTCAGCTGCATTGTCGGGCTGTGCTGCAGCGAATTTATCGTAAGCTTCAGTGCGTGCGGCAGGACAGATGATATTGCAGCAGATTTGGTGAGTAGCCCATTCGCGCGCAGCAGTGCGAGTTAGGCTGCGTAGTGCTTCTTTAGCTACATTATAGTCAACAGTGTAAGGGTGTGCGTTGACGCCATTTAAGGATGCAATGTTGATGATTCTGCCCCAGCGTTTATCTCGCATGTAAGGAAAAACAGCTTGCATAGCCCAAAAAGCAGCCATATGTCCCATTTTGAAAGCATGCTCAAAGTCTTCGTCAGTTTTGCCTTCTACAGGGGTAAAAGGTGGTGCTCCACGGCGTGAGGCCCAGGCGTTGTTAACTAAGATATCAATACTGCCAAAAGTGTTTACAGCTGTTTCAACCATGGCTTGTACTTGTGTTTTATCGCACATGTCCACAGCGTGAGCGATGACTGGTACAGCAAAGTCTCGCTTTATACCTTCTGCGACAGCTTGCCCAGACTCTGTGTTCAGTTCTGCAACTAAAATGCTTGCCCCTTCTGCAGCAAGGCGGCGGGCTATGCCTTTACCAATACCAGCACCTGCGCCGGTTACGATAGCTACTCGATGAGCCAATTTTTTCATGAGAATCCTTATTTTTATTCGGCTTTTTGCTCAGCTTTATTCAGCAGAGTGAGTATAGTGGTCGTGTTACAGCATAGAGTCTTACTCTACGGCTCGCTTTAATGAAAGTGAGCACAGTTCTTATAGCATTAAAGAGAGAGCTCATAAAGCGGGCAAGAGAATTTCTAAGGCAGCACTATAGTGTGAAAAAAATAGGAGTGCTGTCGTTAAAATGAGTGTTATTACTATCAAAAAACAAGCGAAAGAGTCGGTTAGCTGTGCTACATGTCAAGCTTGCTGTTGTCGTCTAGAGGTGATGTTAATCAGTGATACAGGTGTGCCTAAAGAGTATATTGCTGTGGATCAATGGGGGGCTGAGACCATGTTGCGTTTGGCTGATGGTTGGTGCTCAGCCATCGATCGGGATACTTTTTTATGCACAATTTATGAGAATCGCCCGTGGATTTGCCGTGAGTTTGAAGAGGGGGCGGATGAGTGTCTTGATGAGCGGGTTGCGTTAATTATAGCGACAGACTGAAAGTGAACCTTTTTAAGTGAGGTGGTGAGCTATGACATCCTTAATCCAAACATTAGTGAGCTGTCCATATTGTGCTGAATATATTGAGGTGTTGATTGACCCGCATGACGTAGGGCAGCAATATATCGAAGATTGCCAGGTATGCTGTCAACCTATTCTATTTAATGTAGTGCTCGAAACAGAGGGCAGCTTGTCCGTCTCGGTGCATGGTGAAAATGAAATTTATTAATGTCGTATGTTGCGGCTGTTTGGATATGATATGGATAATGCACCTTCGTTAGATAATACAGATAATGAAGTGATTGCAGCAGTGCGCTGCTGGGTTGAGACTTTTGTAATTGGGATGAATCTTTGTCCCTTTGCCAAGCGTGAGTTGGTCAAGGACCGTATACGTTTTGTGGCCACAGCTGCCGTTACTGAAGCGCATCTATTGCAGGTGCTGCAAGCTGAGTTAGAGTTACTTAATACTGATGCAGCAATAGAAACTACTTTGTTAATTCATCCGCAGGTGTTGCAGGACTTTTATACTTACAACAATTTTCTCAATGTGGCTGACGCGTTGTTAGTCAGTCTTGAGCTTGAAGGCGTTTACCAGATTGCTAGTTTCCATCCTGACTATCAGTTTGGCGGTACTGAGCAAGATGATGTAGAGAACTATACAAACCGTGCTCCTTATCCCGTTTTACATATCTTACGTGAGAGCAGTATTGAGCAGGTGATTGCTAGTTATCCTAGTGTGGATGATATTCCAGAGCGAAATATAGCGTTGATGAATGCGTTAGGCCGGAAGTATTTACAGACTGTATTTAAAGCCTGTTTGAATCGATCTGCATAAGAAAAGAAGGGGCTTGCCGTCCGAGCTCAGAGTCGCGGTTAGTAGCATTAACTGATTGGGTAAGATTGATGAAAATAAGAGGTGAGTAAAACAATCCCCCATAAAAATAAAGAATCGCGCATAATAACTGATTTTTTGCCGGCAGCTCTGCAATAGAGTCAGTGTGGGCGAGTTATTTATCTGGGGAAAGCGTGAAAAATAGTACCGTTGGAAGCACTTTTATTGTTGCTGGAACAGCTTTGGGTGCGGGGATGTTGGCTATGCCATTAGCCACCGCAGGTATTGGTTTTTCAAGTGCAATATTGCTGCTTTTTGGGCTCTGGTTTGTTATGAGTTATACGGCCTTATTGTTAGTTGAGGCCTATCAATACAACGATGCCCATTTAGGCTTGAGCTCCCTTGCTTATAAATATTTAGGAAGTCCTGGGCGTGTGCTCATCAGTTTAGCCATGCCATTTTTAATGTATTCGTTGATTGCTGCCTACTTAGCTGGTGGCGGAGAGATTATTCGTGAGTCTGTGAGCAGTTTATTTGGCTGGCAGTTATCTCAGTTTGTTGGAGTATTATTATTTGCGTTAATTGGAGGCGCTGTAGTGTGTTTTGGCACGCACTCGGTAGATTTGATTAACCGCTTTTTATTTGCCACAAAAATATTCTTTTTAGCGACTATGCTGATTTTATTGTTGCCTCATGTTCAGCAAGTTAATTTATTAAGTATGCCTGTTGAACAGGCGCTATTTTTATCGGCAATTCCGATTGTATTCACTTCGTTTGGTTTTCATGGCAGCGTGCCGAGTATAGTGAGCTATATGGAAGGGGATATCGTAAAGCTGCGTAAGATTTTTATTTTAGGCAGTGCGATTCCGTTGCTAGTTTATGTTTTTTGGCAGATTGCAACTTTAGGTGCTATTGAGACTGATACTTTTATCGGTATTCTTGCCAATGAGAGCGGCTTGAATGGTTTGTTATCAGCGGTTAAGGCCGTGGTTGGAACAACGCGGGTAGAAATGGCTGTGCGTTTGTTTGCCGCTTTGGCTTTGGCTACTTCCTTTTTAGGCGTAGCGTTGGGCTTATTTGATTTTCTTGCTGACTTTTTTAAGATGAAAAGCACTTTCAGTGGTCGTATACAAACAGGCTTAATCACCTTTACTCCGCCATTAATTTTTGCTCTTTTTTATCCCAAAGGTTTTATCTATGCATTAGGCTTTGCGGCAATTGCGTTGTCTATTTTATCTTTATTACTGCCTGCCTTATTGGTGCATGAAACGCGTAAACAGCATAGTGGTGGTTATCGAGTTTCTGGAGGAGCAGCAGGCTTGATGTTGGTATTTATTTTGGGTATAGGCATTATCATTATTCAACTGGCGATTGTTGCTGGCGGTTTGCCTAATGTGGGCTAACGTATAAGTTTGGGCGCAGCATGATCCAACTGGGAACGCCTAAAATAGTAGGTGTAGCTAAAACTTGAAAGCCAAAACGTTGATAGAGTTTCACATTACTTGGCTTATCGGTTTCTAAATAAAGGGGATCTGTTGCGCAATGGTTAATGGTGAAATTAATCATTTGAGTGCCAATACCTTTGGCCTGCCATTGCGGCATGATTGCTAAGGGGCCTAAGTGCCAATGAGGTTGGTTTGGATCAATGCGGGCCCAAGTACCTAACCAGATGGCAAGGCGTAAGCTGCCGAGAGGGCTATTGGTGCAGATCATTCTTGGTAATAACTGCAACATGTCTCTGAGTGTGGGCTGGCACTTATTGGGTGGCAGCATGCCTATTACACCAATGAGATTGCCATCAATAAAAGCACCATATAGCTCGCCTTTACGTTTTACGTAGGTGAGTAGAGCGGGAAACATGCGCTTTAGTCTAAGGTGACGTAGGTGTGGGTTGGTGCCGAACACTTTAATATGCAAAGGGTTTTCATTCATCGCTGCAGCACAGACCGTAGCAGCGGTTGCTATTTCGTCCAGCTTTAACGGCAAAATATTACAGTTGTATTTATGCATAGCAAAAGCCTTCTGTTAGCTGAACACCGTGAGAGTAAAGGATGAACTTGCTCGCTGTTATTGTGAGTTAACGGTGTGTGGGCTAGTTAAGCAAGGTGTCGCATCTCTTGTGATAGGGTATAACATAAAATTTTTATTTACACTTTTTTGCATTAAAGGCATTGTGCTCGCCGAGTCAGTTTTATGTTTTTATGGCTAGATTATCAGCTTTCGGCGACTTAGGCGTGCACTAAAAGTAGATAGATCAGAGCTGAAAAGGGCTGCTCAGTGGTTTGTTATGCGTTTTTCTAGCTGAAGTTAACCCCCAAAGTTATTTCGGTTTGTACTGCTTTTTTGTCGTAGATTGTTGAGCTTAGTAGAAATATGGTTGAGTAGTGTTTAGTTTTGGAGTGGATTGTTATCAAAATCGCGTAAGACCTCGTACTTTTAGTGCGGGGATGGATAGCGAGGGCTGCGTAAGCAGCCCCTTAACCCTTTAACAGACTGCTAAAGTCTTTGCAGTATAGGTTGGTACTGGTATTATATACAGTATGATAAAGCACACCAAAACATTAAAAGTTCGAGTCCGAGACAGGCATGTGCCCTTGCTAAACCGCATGGCTCGCAGCGTCTAATTTCGTTTGGAACTTTGTTAATGAATTAAGTCAACGCTCGATTAAAGAGCGTGGTGTGTTTTTGTCTGCGTATGATATGCATCCCTACACAAAGGGCGCAGGTAAAGAGCTTGGCCTGCACAGCCAAACCTTACAGTGCATTGCAGGTGAGTATGTCACGCGCCGTAAGCAGTTTAAGAAAGCGCGGCTGAACTGGCGCAAATCAGGCGGTGTACGCCGCTCACTGGGCTGGATACCCGTCAATACAGGTGCAGCGCAGTGGAAAAACGGGCAGGTCTACCACAACGGCCACTATTTTAAGGTCTGGGACAGCTACGGCTTGAACCAATACAAGTTTCGCTCGGCCAGTTTCAATGAAGATGCCCGTGGCCGCTGGTACTTCAATGTAGTGGTTGATGTGGAGGTCGAGCCAATCAAAGGCCAAGACCGTATCGGTATTGACCTGGGTTTGACCGACACTGCCACCTGCTCGGATGGCACCAAGCTGGAAGCGGGCCGCTTCTATCGTGGCCTTGAGGAAAAACTGGCCATAGCGCAACGAGCCAGAAATAAAACCCAAGTCAAAACCCTTCATGCGAAAATCGCTAACCGTAGAAAAGACGCATTGCACAAGTTCAGCCGCACGCTGGTCAACCGCTGTGGTGAAATCTATGTGGGCAATGTCAGTAGCTTAAAACTCGTTAAAACCACGATGGCCAAGTCAGTGTTGGACGCTGGCTGGGGTCAATTAAAAACAATGCTGGACTATAAATGCGCTCACGCAGGCATTTTTTTTAAGGAAGTTGACGAGGCATACACCACCCAAACCTGTTCGAATTGTGGCAGCTTGCCCGAATCGAGGCCGAAAGGTATCGCAGGACTTGGAATAAGAGAATGGACGTGCAGTGGGTGTGGTGTCACCCACGATCGCGATATCAACGCGGCACGTAACATTCTCGCGGCCGGGCATGGTCGTCTAGCAGTAGGAATCCCCGTCCTTTAGGTCGGGGAGGATGTCAATGTGGACTATGCGCTGTGTGACAAAGTGTTGAGTGTTGGTTTTCTTGTTGAGAAAAATGTCGATGATTGCATCAAATAGATTTGGGCTTACTTGATAGCGTAGTTGTGACGTTGCTGTTGCTGAGTTGGTGCTAGAGTTGTTTGATGGTTAAAGCTTGCGCTTAGGTTGCGGGCCTCAGTTTGAGTTTACTGAAGTGCTAGTCTAGTGTCTTTACTTTAATGATATGTAAATATCTATCTGAGCGAGGGACTTGCCCCACAGGGATGGCTGAAGAACACACAGTAATACCTTCTTTGTACATTTGCTCGCGGTTGCCGGTTAATAGCGGGTGCCAACTGGGCAGTGCTTCACCACGATATATGCGTCGATAGGTGCAAGATTCAGGCAGCCAATTAAATTGAGGAATATTTTGTGGTGTCAGCTGGTTGCAATAAGGCACTTTGCTGAGGCGGTTTTTATAGTCACGGCAGCGGCTGGTTTTTAGGTCGAGTAAGTCGCACGCAATATTAAATACGGTGACTTGATTAGGTCCTACTTCACGAACTAAGCAACATTGGCCGCAACCATCACATAAAGCTTCCCACTCGGTTTTTGTGAGCTCATTAAGCGCATAATGTTTCCAAAATTCTTCTCGCATAGGGCTGTCTCGCTCTGTATTGGGCCATCTTTCATTAAAGGGTATATGGCAGCTTAAGTCTATTTTTAGAGCTGAAGCTTGCTAGTCGATTGCATTAAATTAATTTGGTTTTAATGATGTGTTGCTTTCTTCTGCGGCGTGGTACTTGGCTTGCAGGTACCGCTGTAGCGCAGACGGTAATGCCTTTACGTCGCATTTTATGACGCGTCCCGTTCAGTAGGGGGTGCCAATGAGGCAAAGGTTCACCGCGGTGGATTCGGCGGTAAGTGCATGACTCAGGTAGCCAGTTATAGTGTGGGATATTTTCGGCGGTCAGTTTATGGCAGTAAGGTACTTTTTTTAAGCGGTTTGAGTAGTCACTGCAGCGGCTGGTTGAGATATCTAAAAGCTCGCAGGCAATATTAAATACTGTGACTTTGTTGTCATTGACCTCACGCACAAGACAACATTGACCGCAGCCATCACATAAAGCCTCCCACTCTTTAGCATTGAGTTCTCCTAGTGAATAGTTTTCCCAGAAATTTTCACGCACAGTTTTTCATCCTCCTTTTTAGGCGTGATATTAGACGATAATTGATGTATTTAGTCTAGTTTCGTGATTTTTTGCGTATTTTCATGTGTTTTTTAAAGTGTGATTGATAGGGGGTGGGTTGAGCAAGTGGGGTGAGATTGTTTGGGTAGGCAGGCTAGGGGCATCTATATCTAGTAATGAGTGCATAAAACTGCTATCGGTATAGTCTCGCATATAATTAAAGGAGCAGTAATTATGAAAAAGATCCCCATGGTCATGTTGATGTTAGCTGGCTTGTCATCTTATGCAGTAGCTGATTGGGAATTGGTGAACGATGAATCGTCTTTACATTATGTATCTATTAAGAATACTCATGTTGCTGAAGTAAATAGTTTTGAAACTTTATCTGGCTCTATTACAGATGAAGGTAAGGTTGCCCTTGCTATTAATTTAGCCAGTGTTGCCACGGGGGTTCCTGTCCGTGATGAGCGCATGCAGAAAGTGCTTTTTGATGTGGCGCAATTTGCTGAAGCGAAAGTGACAGGACAGGTTGATTTAACAGCTGTTTCCGAGCTTGAAGTGGGGGCTACTTACACTGACTTAGTCAGTTTAAAACTGTCATTGCATGGTGTTGAAAAAGAAATTATGAGCGGAGTGAAGGTGACTCGATTGACGAATGATCGAGTACTAGTGGCTTCTTTAGAACCTGTTGTGCTTGATGCCAAGGACTTTAAACTGGTGGAAGGTATAGAGCAATTACGTGAAATGGCGAATTTGCCAAATATCAGTTTGGCGGTGCCTGTAACCTTCAGTCTTGTATTTAAAGGGTAGCAGTGGTTTTGCGCAGTGTGCAGTGTGTTGTATCGAGCATTGCATATTGCGCAGCTGCCTAACTGGGTTGGTACTGTCTGAGCATGTTGAGCTAAAAAACATCGGTATGAGTATTTGGCAGTCGCTAGGCCACTCCCCAAAAGAAGCAGCCTATAGTAGGTTAGACTTGGTTGGACTGTAGGTTTGCTTGTTTATTCATGTTTTGTGAAATGAGGCCAAGCCTAACCTTTGACGACCGCTAAGGGCTGTAGTTCAACTTCGATATTGACGAGATCAGCTTGGTTACTCATGACTTCATTAATGTCTTTATAAGAGCTAGGTGCCTCATCTAGATCTTTACGACTGCGAATGGCGTGTATGATGCCTTGTGCTTTGAGGGCTTTCACTTCTGTTTGTATGTCCAGCTGTTTACGTGCTTGAGCGCGGCTCATAATACGGCCAGCACCGTGTGCACATGATTGAAAAGACTGTGGTTCTCCTTTGCCTGTAACTAAAAAAGAGTGTGTGCCTTGTGAACCAGGAATCATTCCCCATTCACCTTTGCGAGCGCGCGTAGCACCTTTGCGGTGCACAATAACAGTTTCACCAAAGTGCTTTTCTTCGGCAGCAAAGTTGTGTGGTTTGTTAATAAAGTTGGAAAACTCAACTTCAGGAAGAACTTTGGTAAATGCATGTTTAATTCGCTCCATCATCAGTTGACGGTTGGCTAGAGCGAAGTCTAAACAGTAATTCATCTCGTTTTGGTATAAATCGAAATATTCGGATGACTCTGGTAGGTAGGCGAGGTCGGTGGATATATCTGCACCTGCGGCTAGATTCAATTTTTTGGCAACTTCATTGTAGTGGTTGGCAACGGTAAAACCGATATTACGTGAGCCAGAGTGCACCATAATCCAAATATAGCCGTCAGAACCTTGTTGGATTTCAATAAAGTGATTACCGCTACCAAGGGTGCCAATTTGATAAAGGGCATTGTCGAACTCTTGATCAACAATGGGTAAGCGCCCCGTGCGCTTAGGCATCCAAGACTCATCTTGTGGTTCATTATGGCGATTAAACCCCACAGGCACGGTTTTGCGAATGATTTGGATAATCTCTTTTAAATCATGAGTATTGATTTCTGTCAGACTGGTTTTCAGTGAGCACATACCGCAACCGATATCGACGCCAACCGCGTTGGGGATAATCACACCTTTGGTAGCTAGTACAGCGCCAATGGGCATGCCATAGCCTTGGTGGGTATCTGGCATAATGGCAATATGTTTAAAGGCAAAGGGCAGATTAGCTAGATTGCGCGCTTGTTCTAGAGCCCCCTTATCCATTTTCTCCTCGCTGAGCCACAGTTTGATTGGTAGGTTTTCGGTTTCAATTATTGCCTTTCCGTTAGTGCGCATAACATCTCCATAAAATGATGATTGATAGCGAAATAAGTTGATACAAACAGTGGCTCGTGACGTGATTTTACATAGATTGACAGTCTATCTCAGCTGCACTGTGCCACCGTCAGCCATCAGAGTTTGTCCCGTGATATAACGGCTGTCTTCGCTGAGTAAAAAAGCTACCACTGGGGCGATATCTTTTTCGGGATCGCCAAAGCGCTGTAGTGGAACTTTATTTGCTGATATTTCGTATTGCTCAGGAAAACGAGCTTTCCATGCTGCAACACCTTCAGTGAGTGCTTTAGGTGATACAACATTGACGCGAATATTGTCTTTAGCCCACTCGTTGGCTGCGACACGACTTAAGCCGCGGATGGCTTCTTTAGCTGCCGCGTAACTGGCTTGCATGGGATTTCCGCTGAGGGCGGCGCCGGAGCCAAAATTGACAATTGCACCTCCGGATTTAATCAGCTCTGGGTAGGCTGCCTGCATAAAATATAAAGTTGCGTCAAAACCTGTTCCAAATGATAAAGCCCAGTCTTCTTTTGTATGTTCCATAATAGGTTTTTGTATCGAAGCGTGAGCGTTGTTGACAAGGCCAGTGAGCTTACCAAAGGTGCGAACAGCTAATTGCACAGCTTGCTTGGCAGTGCTTGCACAAGACACATCGCCTTTTAAGAAAACAATTTGCTTCGGGTTACTTTGGGCGATAGCTAAGCCAGCTTGTTCGTTAATATCGACTGCAACAATGGATGCACCGCGTTGTGCCAATACTTTGGTTAAAGCCGCACCAATACCTGCTGCACCACCAGTGATAATGACGACTTGATTGTTTAAAT
This sequence comes from Denitrificimonas halotolerans, assembly GCF_034259425.1. NCBI lineage: Bacteria > Pseudomonadati > Pseudomonadota > Gammaproteobacteria > Pseudomonadales > Pseudomonadaceae > Denitrificimonas > Denitrificimonas halotolerans. The sequence continues at coordinate 293,740 of NZ_JAXIVU010000001.1, read as the reverse complement.
CTTGCATTTTTCAACTCCCCTATGAAAAACATTATGTCTATGTCGATAGGACAAAGATCATAGATTTGGGTGTATATGGTTGTTTGGGAGGCCGCTCCTGAGCGTGATCTCAGTGAGTTAATGCCTATAAAACTCTGTTGCAAGATGGTTATATCACCATAGCGAGCTTTGTTGCGGCCCGCAAATGCAGTAGGGGGCTACTCAGATCAGTATAAAAAGTGCTTTAGACTATAGAATATTTTATATGAGGCTATAGTTTTTAGACTGCCGTATAAATCAAGCGTATGCGGCTAATGGAGAAGTATTATGAACCGTGGAACCCAGATTAACCTTTGGTATGTTCTTTTTGCAGTAATGGGTGTAGTGCTTTTGCGGGATATTTGGGTGCAGACCCAAACTGTGGAATCGATTCCTTATAGTCAGTTTGAGAGTTATTTAGAGCAGAATGTTATTGAAAGCGTTGTGATTGGTAGTACTTCAATTAAAGGCACTTTTAAGTCTGCACAAAATGGCAAGACGGGCTTTATCACGACACCGGTTCAGCCAGAGTTGGCTGACCGTTTAAATCAAACAGAAGTGACTTATGCTGGCGCAGTAGAGAATACTTGGTTTACTACACTCCTGTCGTGGGTGTTGCCAGCATTAATTTTTGTAGGCATTTGGTTGTTTTTAATTCGCCGTATGAGTGCAAAGCAAAGTATGGGCGGAATGATGTCCATCGGTAAAAGTAAGGCGAAAGTATATATTGAAAGCGACACTAATGTCAGTTTTTCCGATGTTGCAGGGGTGGATGAGGCTAAGGAAGAGTTGCAAGAGGTAATCGACTTTTTGAAAAATCCTAAAGAGTACGGCAGCCTTGGTGCGCGCATGCCTAAAGGAATCCTTTTAGTGGGACCACCAGGTACGGGAAAAACGTTATTAGCACGTGCTGTTGCGGGAGAAGCCGGTGTGCCATTTTTTTCTATTTCTGGCTCTGAGTTTGTGGAGATGTTTGTTGGGGTAGGCGCTGCAAGGGTGCGGGATTTGTTTGAACAGGCACGTAAAGCGGCCCCGGCTATTATCTTTATCGATGAGTTAGATGCTTTGGGTCGTGCTCGTGGTGCAGCAACGGCGCAAGGTGGTAATGAAGAGCGTGAGCAAACGTTGAACCAACTTCTTTCTGAATTGGATGGCTTTGATCCAAGCGAGGGTGTGGTATTGCTGTCAGCGACTAACCGTCCAGAAATTCTTGATCCTGCTTTATTACGTGCTGGGCGTTTTGATCGGCAAGTACTGGTGGATCGTCCTGATCGTGCTGGCCGGATACAAATTCTTAAAGTACATATGAAGAGAATCGTGCAGGCGGCGGATGTAATGCTGAAAGATATTGCTGCGTTAACCACAGGATTTTCTGGTGCTGATCTTGCCAACTTGGTTAACGAAGCTGCGCTATTGGCGACTCGGCGTCGTGCTAAAGAGGTCACTATGAAGGACTTTACGCATGCTATTGAGCGCATTGTTGCCGGCTTGGAAAAGCGTAACCGCCTGATTAATCCACGCGAGCGTCAGATTGTTGCTTACCATGAAATGGGGCACGCCTTGGTGAGTATGGCGCTGCCAAGTGGGGATAAGGTGCACAAAGTATCCATTATTCCGCGGGGTATTGGTGCACTAGGCTATACTATTCAACGCCCAACTGAAGATCGTTTTTTAATGACAGAAGCAGAGCTGCGCGACAAAATAGCCGTCTTGCTAGCGGGCCGTGCTGCAGAAAAACTAGTTTTTAATCATTTTTCTACAGGGGCAGCTGATGATTTGGTGCGGGCCACTGATATCGCTCGATCAATGGTGGCGCGCTATGGTATGGATAAACAGCTTGGGGGTGTCAGCTATGAAGCAGAGCGTAATAGTTATTTGGGCGGGCAGGAAGGTCGCACTTATTTAGAGCGCAGTTACAGTGAGGCGACCGCTGAGGCGTTGGATGCAGCAGTACGTAACTTACTGCAAGAGATTGCAGAACAAACTTTGACTATTCTTGCTGATAATCGTGAAGTACTGAATAGGGCGGCAGCGCGTTTACTTGAGGTGGAAACCTTAGATGAAACGGCGTTGTATGAGCTGACTCATGATTTGCGAACAGTGGAGGGACAAACTAAGGTAGAGCAGTAGTAGCTGCGCATCTGAGTTCAAAGTAGATGATTTCTGCAGTATTTAGATTGTTGGGGTTTGATGTGCAGGAGGATGAGAGTGACCTGCTATAGTCTTAAATAGATACATCATGGAGATGATGTATTGACCTAGCACGGTTATATATTCCATTTAATCTGCTATGGTCACATAACAATAAGCAGACAGGAGTTATATATGTACTATGTAGACATGCCCAGCTATGAGGAAATCGGCGATCTCAATTTGGTGCGCTCTGAAGCCTGTGTTTCTATTTATTTACCAACCACTCCAGTCAGTCGAGAGACGGATAAGAGTCGTTTGACTTTAGGTAATCTAGTTAAGCAGGCCGCTGCTCAGCTTGCAGACGCTGGAGTAGAAAAACAACGTATTGAAGCTATACGTGAGCAGTTTTCTGACTTGTTGGATGATGATGAATTTTGGAATCATCAAGCTAATAGTTTAGCTATCTTGGCTACACCTGAGTCATTACGCACCTATCGTATGGCCAATAAACTAACTGATATTCTTGAAGTGTCAGATCGTTTCCATTTAAAGCCTTTATTACGTGCGGTAACTTTTCCACATGCTGCGCATATTTTGGCTTTGTCAGAAAATGCTGTGCGCTTAATTGAAGTATCAGCTGACCTGCCAGCGCGTGAAATCAACGTGCATAATTTGCCTACCGATGCTGCCACTGCCGGTGGTAAGGCTACGAATAAAGATTATTCAGGTACAGGGCATCGCCATGGTTCACAAGGGCAGAATTTTTACCTGAGCCGTTATATTCGTCAGGTCGATGCAGCATTGCGACCGATGTTAGCAGGGTCAGATTTGCCATTGATTTTGGCAACAACTAAACCCTTAGAGTCGCTCTTTCGTTCATTAAGTGTGCTACCCGCATTAAGGGATATTATTTCAGGTAATCCAGAACGCTTAACTGAGTCTGAGCTGGCAGCAGCAGCCCGTCCAGTTCTGGATGCACACTATGCTGAACAAGTGCAAGACTTCCATCGCTTATTTGAGGAGCGTGCTGGTCAGCAGCGTACCACTACAGATATTTCTGATGCAGCACGCTTGGCAACGTTCGGTGGTATTGATCGCTTGCTCGTTGATATTGATGGGGTAATTGAAGGTACTATTGATGAGGAAACCGGTATGGTTTCTTTTGCGGCGGAAGGAAGTGCAGTGAACTACGGCATTGTCGATGAGATTACTGGTCGTGCTTTACGTACAGGTGCCAAGGTCATGGCAGTACGTAAAAGTGATATTCCAGGAGGGCAGGATCTCGCAGTCATCTCGCGCTATCCTATTTGAATCAAGAGAACTGTGGCCCCGCTAGAAGATACTTGATATAGCGGGGCCTTCGTGGGACTGCTGTTTGGGGTGTCACCTGGTGGTTAGGTAAGCTCGCAACGATTGCTTCGTGAGGTTTGATGTACGAACATCAGCGCATGAAACTGTGAAGCTTAATGTTTCGAGTGAGAGTATTGTGTTCAATTTTGAGTTGGTATGCGAGCATTCAGTCGACGTGCTACCCCGCGGTGGTAGAGCCAGGCTAGGGTAGGGCGAATTACAGGTAAACCAATCAGCCAAGAGATAGGTTTCAGTAAGGGCACGCGGGACATAAGTAAAATGTAAGCGGCTATTTCTGTATGAATTTGACCTTGATCGTCTTTGATATGCAGTTCATGCAGAGCTTTGTTTGGATCTATACCTATCTGGCGTAGTGATTCATCGCGGTCGGTAATATCGAACCACTCTACACTGTTCTCTGTTCGACCTTCTAGTTTTTCATACCAACGGCGATCACGCACGCAAATAGGGCATGCCCCATCATAAAAAACAATCAGTTTATCGGTTGAGTTTAACATCGGTCTAAGCCTCGGTAGCAGATCGATAGAGTGTATGACCTTAGCACAACCTTATTTTTAGTGTGAAATAGTAAAGGTGTTTGTTGTGTTGAGTGCGATATTTCTAGGTTAAGTTATATAAATAGGTTCTTAATGTTAATGGTTATTATTAATTTCTTATTTTTGGTTTAATTTCGACTGTTGTTTCGTATATAAAATTGAACGTTTTAGGGTAAATTTTTTACTTTGGTTGTATAATTAATTTTAAAACTTATTCGTGTTGTAATAATCTATTACTGTACACTGCAGATTGCAGAGTGGGTTTTACTCAGTAATCTGAGTTCATTCAATAGTAAGTGAGGAAATATCATGGCTGATCAAAGTCGTCGTAAATTTATGCGCAGTAGCTTGTTGGGTATTGCTGCTATTCCATTTGGAGCAAGCCTTCTATCTCAGCGTGCATTCGCTCAAGAACTTACGCCGCTCGAACCTACTAACCCTATGGCGCAAGCTCTGAACTACGTTAAAGTGGCAGAAGAAGGAAGTGATAATCCATCCTACAAAGCTGGCAGTAAATGTTCTAACTGCATGTTCTTCCAAGAAGGAAGCAATGGTTGCCAACTGTTCCCACAGAACAGTGTTGAGCCTGAAGGTTGGTGCCAGTCTTGGGTGCAGAAGCCTTAACTAAAACGCTCGATCTTTAAAAAGCCGTGGCATTAAGCACATATGTGTTGCTACGGCTTTTTTGTGTCTGGATGATAGAGGTGTTTGCTATCTAAAGATGTTTTGTGCATTGAGACTCTCTCCTAGTAGTGAGTATTGCGCTGCGTCATGCAAAATCTTAGCTGTATTGCTTAATCTAATAAGATGTAGTTTGTAGGAAAATCAGGAGCAGTAAAATGTTTTCACTAAAAGGTCAGGTCGCAATTGTAACCGGTGGTGCACATGGTATTGGTAAAGGTATTGCTGCGGTGCTAGCGAAAGCTGGAGCACAGGTGGTGATTGCAGATATTGATGTTGTGGCAGGTCAGCAAACAGCGCAAGAGATAGGCGCTGTATTTGAAGCTTTGAACGTGGTTGATAAGGTTGCTTGCCAAACAGTTGTGGATCGTGTGCTAGGGCGCTACGGTCAATTAGATATTCTTTGCTCTAATACTGGGATTTTCCCGCAGGCTAATTTAGAAACGATGACAGTAGAAAATTGGGAGCAGATGATGAACGTCAATCTGCGCAGTACGTTTTTTATGGTTCAGGCGGTATTGCCAGCGATGCGTCAGCGTAAATATGGACGAATTGTTATTACATCTTCCATTACTGGGGCCGTAACAGGTTATCCAGGTTGGTCGCATTATGCTGCAAGCAAGGCTGGTCAGTTGGGCTTCATGCGTTCAGCAGCTTTAGAATGTGCTCGTGAAGGAATCACTATTAACGCAGTGATGCCGGGTAATATTCGTACTGCAGGGCTGGAGGCTCAAGGTGAGGCTTATTTAAAAGAAATGGCTGACTCTATTCCAGTCAAAAGCTTGGGGGAGCCGGAAGATATTGGTCACGCAGCGTGTTTTTTAGCTTCGTCAGAAGCACGTTTTATTACTGGTCAAACGATTATTGTCGATGGTGGGCAGATTTTGCCAGAGTCTTTTGAGGCGATACTGTAACCTAGATAGCATATATTAAATATGCTGTATCCGCTGAGTTCATTTCATATGCTAAAGGCTAGTTATATGGAATGTGATTTTAATTTTTTTAGTTTCTGGTTTTATAAATTAAGTGTATTTTATTCTGAATATTGATTTTTATATAAAATACAGCTTGATGGTTATTTAACACTGGGAATATATCAGGTTATACTTTATTTTAACGATTATGCCTTTTGATAGTTCAAGTGTGTTGCGCATATAATGAGTAAGAATAAAAGGAGTTAACCAATGAATAAAAACTGGTTATGGGTAGGATTACTCACTCCATGCATGCTTTGGGCTAGTGATGCTGACATTAAAGAAGTTATAAGCGAAGCAGCACAAGCTTATGAGAGTGGTCAGTTATCCCACGCTGCTGCTCAGTTTGACTATGCAGCTACTTTAATTCGCCAGCAGCAAGCGGGCGAATTGGGAGCATTATTTCCAGAGCCTCTAGTAGGTTGGACAGCCAAGGAAGCCGATAGCCAAGCTGGTTCTGCAGCATTTTTTGGTGGTGGGGTTAATGCCAGTCGTGAGTATCATAAAGGTGATGCTAGTTTAAAAATCAGCATCACGAAAGACTCACCCTTACTACAAGCAGTAGGAATGCTATTTAGCAATCCTAGCATGGCAAGTATGAGTGGTTACAAGCAAAAACGAATTAATGGTCATACTGCTGTAGTGAAGTTGGAAGAACGAAACCAAGAGCTCCAAATGATGGTGAATAATACGATTCTTATTCAGCTTAATGGTAGAGGTGTTAGCGAAACAGAACTGTTGGCTTATGCTGAGGCTCTTGATATAGAAGCGATTAGTCAACGTTAAGTGAAACACCGTTAGTCGGTATTTAAAATATAGATAGGTAGGCTGCAAAGAGGGTGTATGAGGCCGAGGTCAACGAAGTAGGTTGTCCTCGGTTCTTATTTTATAGTCCAGAAGTATGCGTGATTTCAATTTCAGCGTGCTAGGTGGATTTACATAATAATCTGATACAGGTTGTTGGTTGTTTTCAATTAAATGCATAGTTGAAAAAATACACCTGAATTCATTTATTGGTTGGTTGAACAGTCACCAGATGCAACGATTTATGCTGATACAGAAGGCAGCATTCGCTTATGGAGCGTAGCAGCAGAAAAATGTTTGGTTATTCTGTTGAGCAAGCGCTTGGGCAAGGTACCGTGGTGCAGGCATGAGATATCAGCGAGCGCTATGAGGCCGAGTGGGCCACTCGACTGCGGCTGAAAGAATTTGCGCAACAAGTTGCTGGTAAGTGAAGGTTCGGAAAGTATAGCTTTATGCCTGTTTAGGTCTTCTGGTACTGGAGTAACGAGAAGACCTGTGTTGGCAGTGTGGTCCGACCGTGCAGAGAGTCTCTTTTGAGTTTGCAGTGACGAGCCTATTATTTTTTAGTGGCTAGAATAAAGCAATTTCTGCTTTGTCTAAGGAGCGATATTCACCAGGAGCAAGGTTTTCATCAAGCTTTAACTGGCCTACTTGCTCGCGGTGTAGTTGCTCTACTTTATTGCCTATTGCTGCGAACATGCGTCGTACTTGGTGATAGCGGCCCTCATGTACATGAACTAAGGCTTCGTACTCATTGACGATATCTAATACAGCAGGTGCAGTCAGTGTTTCTTCACCGCGTAACTGCAGGCCTGTTGCAAATGCTTCGGCATCGTCCTCAGTAATGGGGTCGGCTAACCAAGCGCGATATACTTTGGTGCATTGGTATTTAGGTGATGTGATGCGGTGTGACCACTTACCGTCATCTGTGATCAGTAATAAACCAGATGTGTCTAGGTCAAGGCGGCCTACAGTGTGCAATTTACTTGGATTGGGCACGTCTAAGTAAGAGAATACTGTGCGGTGTAGTCCATCATCGTTAGCACATACACAGTCCAGAGGCTTATTCATCATAAGATAAGTAGGACCGCTAAGTTCTAAGCGAGTTTCATTCCAAATAACTTCGGCGCCAGAGGGGACTTTAAAGGCTGATTTTTTTTGTTGTACACCGTTAACTGTTACTGTTTCTTTTTGTAGTATTCGGGTCGCATCTTTCCGGCTCATCCCGGTTGTTTCAGATAAAAATCGATCAAGCCGCATAGGTCTTTAGCCTTCTCAAATGTATATGGTGGGTATTATAACGTACCTGGTTGTAGTAGATATGGTATGGCTATTTTTTCAGCGGTGCTTTATTCCCTAGTGTGTTAAACTCGGGGCTTTATTTTCACGCACTTTGTGCGTAAAACAAACTGTTAAGTTTCTGTGCAGTATGTTGCCGCTTATGTTTTTTTGATGACATGATGTGGTTTTATTTTCTTTGATGATGGGGACGATGCAGCGTGAAACCAGTAAAGGTAGGAATCTGTGGTTTAGGCACCGTTGGCGGTGGTACTTTTAATGTTCTTAAGCGTAATGCTGAAGAAATTTCACGGCGTGCAGGCCGTCAAATTGAGGTAGTGCAAGTCGCTTCCCGCACTATTAACCCTGACTGTGACACCAGTACTACCGAAGTGGTAGATGATGTTTTCGCTATCGTTGATAACCCTGAAATTGAGATCGTTGTTGAGCTAATTGGTGGTGAAACCTTAGCTAAAGAGATTGTCTTGCGTGCCATTGAAAATGGTAAACACGTTGTTACTGCAAACAAAGCGCTATTGGCAGTGCACGGGAATGAAATTTTTGCTCGGGCTCGGGCGCGTGGTGTAATGGTTGGTTTTGAAGCTGCTGTTGCTGGCGGTATTCCTGTAATTAAAGCTATTCGTGAAGGTTTGGCTGGCAACCGTATTAACTGGTTGACGGGGATTATTAACGGTACCGGTAATTTTATTCTCAGTGAGATGCGGGAAAAAGGACGCACCTTCGAAGACGTTCTGCAGGAAGCACAAGAGCTTGGTTATGCAGAAGCGGATCCGACATTTGATGTTGAAGGAATTGATGCGGCGCATAAGCTCACAATTTTAGCGTCTATTGCTTTTGGCATTCCTTTACAATTTGAAAAAGCTTATACCGAAGGTATTACTCAGCTGACGACAGCCGATGTGAATTATGCGGAAGCTCTAGGTTATCGTATTAAACATTTAGGTATTGCGCGTCGCACTGATTTAGGAATTGAGTTACGTGTACACCCTACCTTGATTCCTGAAGATCGATTATTAGCTAATGTCAATGGTGTGATGAACGCCGTTATGGTGAATGGGGATGCAGTAGGTAGCACGCTTTATTATGGTGCGGGCGCAGGTATGGAGCCAACAGCTTCGGCTGTTATTGCTGATATTATTGATGTCATGCGTTCTATGACGGTCTTGCCTGCAGATCAAGTGCCAGCGTTGGGGTTTCAAGCCGATCAGTTGTCTGAACACCCGATTTTAGCAATTGATGAGTGTGAGAGTGCTTATTACTTACGTATTCAGGCTAAAGATCATCCCGGTGTTTTGGCGCAAGTGGCGAGTATTATGTCGGTGCGTGGGATCAATATTGAGTCCATTATGCAAAAGGAAGCAGATGAAGTTGATGGAGCAATCCCAATGATCCTGTTAACTCATCGAGTGGAAGAACAACGTATTAATGATGCAATTCTGGCTTTAGAGGCATTGGATACAGTGCAAGAGCCAGTGGTACGGATTCGTGTTGAGCAGTTAAATTAATTTAAAGTTAAGCGACTCTGAGAAAGGTTGTTACCTATGCGTTATATAAGCACGCGGGGCCAGGCTCCTGCGTTAAATTTTGAAGATGTACTGTTAACTGGTTTAGCCAGTGATGGCGGTTTGTATGTGCCAGAAAATTTGCCACGCTTTACAGTTGAGGAAATTGCTTCTTGGGCTGACTTGCCTTACTACGAGTTAGCTTTTCGAGTAATGCGTCCCTTTGTAGCAGGTTGTATTGAAGATGCTGACTTTAAAGCGATTCTGAAAGACACATATAGTGTGTTTGAGCACAGTGCTGTGGCTCCTTTGCGCCAGTTGGATGGTAATGAGTGGGTGATGGAATTGTTCCATGGTCCAACTTTGGCCTTTAAAGACTTTGCTTTGCAGTTGCTCGGTCGTTTGTTGGATCATGTGCTCACTAAGCGTAATGAGCGTGTGGTGATTATGGGTGCCACATCCGGTGATACAGGTTCTGCTGCGATTGAGGGCTGTCGTCATTGTGAAAATGTAGATATTTTTATTTTGCATCCGCATCAGCGCGTATCTGAGGTGCAGCGGCGCCAGATGACGAGTGCGTTGAGCGATAATATTCATAATATTGCAGTAGAAGGGAACTTTGACGACTGTCAGGAGATGGTTAAGGCTAGTTTTGCTGATCAATCATTCTTGAAGGGCACGCGTTTAGTGGCGGTTAACTCGATTAACTGGGCGCGTATTATGGCGCAGATTGTGTACTATTTTTATGCGGCAATTCAGCTCGGCGGCCCACAGCGCTCGGTATCCTTCTCGGTACCAACAGGTAACTTTGGTGATATTTTTGCCGGTTATTTGGCGCGTAACATGGGGCTCCCTGTTAATCAGTTGATTGTAGCGACTAACCGTAACGATATTTTACACCGTTTTATGAGTGGCAATCGTTACAATAAGGATGAGTTGCATCCGACATTGTCACCGTCCATGGATATTATGGTGTCATCAAACTTCGAACGTTTATTGTTTGATATGCATGGTCGTGACGGTGCTAAGGTTGCTGAATTAATGGATCATTTCCGTGCTACTGGTGAAATGAGCGTTGCTGAAGAGCGCTGGACAGAAACCCGAAAGCTGTTTGACTCCTTAGCAGTGGATGATGAGCAGACGTGTGCAACTATTGCTGAAGTTTATGCGCAGACTGGTGAATTGCTTGATCCGCACACAGCGATTGGTGTGCGCGCGGCTCGCGAGTGTCGTCGTAGTTTGGCTACACCAATGGTAACTTTGGGTACTGCGCATCCAGTTAAGTTTCCAGAAGCTGTAGAGAAAGCGGTACCTGGTGCAGCTCCACGTTTGCCAGCACATATGGCTGACTTATTTGAGCGTGAAGAGCGTTGCACTGTGTTGGCTAATGATTTGGTGGTGGTACAAGATTTTGTCACTCAGCATGGTAACCGTGGTAGGCCGCTTTAGATTTGAGCTAGGGTAGGTATATAGCTTAAGTAGGTTACGCAAATAGACCCCGAAAAGTTAAATTGATTTTTCGGGGTTTTTTGTTGTTCGGTTTTCTTGTGTTGGGTAGGCGTTAGTATTGTGATGTGAAAATAAGTTGTTTAGGGAAATATTGGGTGAGTTATTATGTGTGGGTTTTGTAAAGGTATTTATGTTGCAGTGAAATGATGGCAGGGTGTTCAACTGTAGGATGGCTAATATCAGTGGGGATATCATTCTCTAGGCAATAAAAAACCGGCTTAAGCCGGTTTTTTATTGAACATGCTGTTGCTATTAAGCAGCTGCTTGAGCCATCGCTTTGATGCGTTGGTTTAAGCGACTCTTATTGCGAGCAGCTTTGTTCTTATGGATGATGCCTTTATCGGCCATGCGGTCGATAACAGGTACAGCTGCTGTGTAAGCCGCTTTAGCTTTTTCTAAATCGTTAGCTTCGATGGCTTTAACTACATTTTTGATGTAGGTACGCACCATAGAACGCATACTTGCGTTTTGGTTGCTACGCTTCGCAGCCTGTTTAGCGCGTTTGATGGCAGAAGGGCTGTTGGCCACGTCGTACTCCTCGAAAACTTTAAGTTGAATGTATCAAAATAGGCCGCGAATAATGCGGTCTATTGAAGGTTTTGTCAAGTGATTGATACTAAAAAAACAGAGAAACACTGAATATGTGTTTATCGTTAAGCAGTAATTCAATATTGTCGCGCAAAGTATACGCACATGAAAGAGAGATTGCATGCTTTCTCTATAATCTTTATGGCATACCTTGGTTTAAGTGACTAAACTTGTGCGTTGAATTTGGAAGGGGCCATCATGAGCAACACCGCTGAAACACCAACAAAACTTAAAGCCTCCAGTCTTTTGCGATCAAGCGCAGTTGTGAGTGTGATGACTATGATTTCTCGAGTGCTAGGCATGATTCGGGACATGGTTATGGCTAGTTATTTTGGCTCTAGCGCATCTGCTGACGCATTTTTTGTCGCCTTTAAGATCCCTAATTTTTTACGCCGACTGTTTGCTGAAGGAGCCTTTGCACAAGCTTTTATTCCGGTGTTGTCCGAATATCGAGAGAAGCGATCCTTTGCTGATGTAAAGCTGTTGGTGGATCGTACTGCAGGTATGCTGGGTTTGATTTTGACTGCGCTCACTGCACTAGGTGTGGTGATGTCTCCTTATTTGATTATGTTATTTGCCCCAGGCTTCCATGATGAACCAAGTAAAATGCAGCTAGCAGGGGAGTTGCTGCGCATCACCTTTCCTTACTTGTTGCTTATTTCATTAACAGCTTTCTGTGGCGCTATTTTGAATAGTTATGGGCGCTTTGCTGTACCTGCTTTTACTCCGGTTTTGTTGAATCTTTCGATGATAGGTTCAACACTTTTCTTAACTCCGTACTTTACTGAGCCAGTGATGGCGTTGGCTTGGGGAGTGTTTATTGCCGGGGTGGCGCAATTATTATTTCAAATGCCGTTCCTATGGAAAATGCGACTATTACCACGTCCACGGGTGGTTGCTAAAGACCCAGGGGTAAAGCGGATTATGTTGTTGATGCTACCTGCGCTATTTGGAGTGTCGGTCAGTCAAATTAATCTATTACTGGATACGGTCTTGGCATCCTTTTTGCAGACAGGTAGTGTGTCTTGGTTGTATTACGCTGACCGCTTGTCGGAATTGCCATTAGGGGCCTTCGGAATTGCCATTGGAACAGTGATTTTGCCGGCTTTGTCGCGTCATCACGCCACAGAGAAACCGGAGGACTTTTCCAATACGATTGATTGGGCGTTGCGGATGGTGTTGCTTGTTGGCGTGCCAGCAGCTTTGGCTTTAGCCGTTTTGGCCGAGCCATTAATTGCCACTTTGTTCTTTTATGGTGCTATGACTGCGGCTGACGTCAGCCAAGCAGCTGCAGCGCTGCAAGCCTATGCGCTGGGTGTGTTAACCTTTATGTTAATTAAAGTCCTTGCGCCAGGCTTTTTTGCACGTCAAGACTTAAAAACACCGGTAAGAATTGCCATTATTTGTATGGTGATCAACATGTTGCTCAATCTTATTTTGATTTGGCCGTTGCAGCATGTTGGGCTTGCCTTAGCAACATCCTTGGCAAGTATGCTCAATGCGGGCTTGTTGCTGTTAGGGTTATACCGTACAGGTGTCTATAAGCCTGCCCCTGGATGGCTGTTGTTTGCTTTACGCCTAACAATCGCTTGTGTTGCTATGTTAGCGTTAGTGTTTTGGTTGAATGAGCCCAGTAATGAGTGGTTTGCTTGGGGTTGGCACCAAAGAGCATGGCAAGTAGCAGTCTTAGTGTGTGGTGGTATGGTGGTATTCGCTGTGGCTTTATTTGCCAGTGGTATAAGAATGCGTCATTTACGCCGTTAAACTGGTCAAAGGTGCGTCAATACCTTGGCTGTGGTTATAATCAGAGTCTTTTCTGGCAAGATAACAATTATGCAATTGGTTCGCGGTTTACATAATGTACGTCCAGCTCATCATGGATGCGTTGCTACGATAGGAAATTTTGATGGTGTTCATTTAGGGCATCGGGCGATTTTAACGCGTCTGCGCAACAGTGCTGCTCGTCTCAATTTGCCCAGTTGTGTGATTGTTTTTGAGCCGCAGCCTCGGGAGTTTTTTAACCCTGACACAGCACCGGTACGTCTGACACGCTTGCGCGATAAACTCCAATTGTTTGCTGAAGCAGGGATTGATCAAGTCTTATGTATCGCTTTTAATAAGCGCTTCCGTCAGCTTTGTGCTGAAGATTTTGTGCAAAGAGTTTTGGTTGATGCTTTAGGAATCAAACATTTGCAAGTAGGGGATGACTTTCGTTTTGGCTGTGATCGAGCCGGTGACTTTGCGTTCTTGCAAGGGGCAGGGCAACGTTGTGGTTTTAGCGTAGAGCCTACGGCAACCGTTGAAATTGATGGACAGCGAGTCAGCAGCACCCGCGTACGTGCCGCTTTAGCTGAGGCTGATTTTGTTTTAGCCGAGCGCTTACTAGGTCGCCCTTATAATATTGATGGGCGTGTATTACACGGACAAAAGTTGGGCCGAACTTTGAATGCGCCCACGGCCAATGTGCAGTTAAAGCGCCATCGAGCTCCTTTGCATGGCGTTTATTTGGTTTCTGTGCGGCTGCGCAGTGGGCGGCAGGTACCAGGTGTTGCTAATATAGGCACTCGCCCTACGGTAGACAGTGGGCAGCGAGCACATCTAGAAGTACATTTATTGAATTTTTCTGGCGATTTATATGGCCAGCACATTGACGTTACTTTTCATCAGAAAATACGTGACGAGAAACGTTTTGAATCTTTGCCTCACCTACAAGAGGCGATTGCTGCGGATATCGCGCAGGCAAATACACTTTGGCAGCATTATCACACCCTTTAATGAGTGACTTGGAATCGACATGACCGACTATAAAATGACGCTGAACCTGCCGAAAACGGCATTTCCGATGAGAGCAGGCCTACCCAATCGTGAGCCGCAAATGCTGGAGTACTGGAACAGCATTAACCTGTATCAGAAAATGCGTCAGATTGGCGAAGGTCGTCCTCGGTTTATTTTGCATGATGGCCCACCCTATGCAAATGGCAATATTCACATTGGTCATGCAGTGAATAAGGTCATTAAAGATATGATTGTGCGCAGTAAAACACTGGCTGGCTTCGATGCTCCTTATGTGCCAGGTTGGGACTGTCATGGTTTACCCATTGAGCACCGTGTTGAAGTGAAACATGGCAAAAACTTGCCGGCTGATAAGGTGCGTGAATTATGTCGTGCTTATGCTGAAGAGCAAGTAGAGGGGCAGAAAGCAGAGTTTATTCGCCTCGGTGTAGTGGGTGACTGGGAGAACCCCTATAAGACTATGGATTTTGCCAATGAGGCAGGAGAAGTACGTGCTTTAGCCAAAATGGTTGAGGGCGGTTTTGTTTTTAAAGGCCTAAAACCAGTGAACTGGTGTTTTGATTGCGGCTCTGCTTTAGCTGAGGCAGAAGTTGAATATCAAGATAAACGTTCAGAAGCCATTGATGTGGGCTTTAACAGTGTTGATTTAGACAGACTTGCGAAAGCATTTTCTTTGTCAGTCATCGACAAAAATGTACAGGTCGTAATTTGGACAACTACACCTTGGACTATTCCTGGCAACCAAGCGCTGAATATCCATCCCGAAGCAATTTATGCATTAGTTGATGTTGGCGATAAGATTTTGCTACTAGCGGAAACCTTAGTTGAAGATTGCTTGGTACGTTATGGGCTGGAAGGTGAAGTTATTGCTCGCTGTGAGGGTACTGCCTTAGAGTTGTTAGAGTTCCAACATCCGTTTTATGATCGAGTTGCACCTGTTTATTTAGCTGATTATGTTGAGTTAGATGCTGGTACAGGTATCGTTCACTCTGCGCCGGCTTATGGTGAGGATGACTTCTATACCTGTAAACGCTACGGCATGAGCAATGATGACATTCTGAGTCCAGTGCAAAGCAATGGCGTTTATGTGGATGACCTCCCTTTCTTTGGTGGGCAATTCATTTGGAAAGCAAATGCCAATATTGTAGAAAAGCTGAAAGAAGTCGGTGCGTTACTTAAGTATGAGCCGATTGAGCATAGTTATATGCATTGCTGGCGTCATAAAACACCGCTGATTTACCGCGCCACAGCGCAGTGGTTTGTAGGTATGGATAAGAAGCCTGAGCAAGGTGTCGCTTTGCGTGAAAGGGCACTGCAAGCTATTGAGGAAACTGAATTTACACCGGCTTGGGGTAAAGCACGTTTGCATAACATGATTGCAGGTCGTCCAGATTGGTGTATTTCTCGCCAACGTAGCTGGGGTGTACCAATTCCATTTTTCTTACATAAAGCAACAGGTGAACTGCACCCGCGCACCGTTGAATTAATGGAAAATGTAGCACAGCGGATCGAGAAGGAAGGTATTGAAGCATGGTTTAAGTTGGACCCTGCTGAGTTGATCGGTGATGAAGCTGCTGACTATGATAAGGTTACTGACACCTTAGATGTGTGGTTTGATTCAGGCACAACACACTGGCATGTGCTGCGTGGGTCACATCCACTAGGTCACGAGCAGGGTCCACGTGCTGACTTGTATTTAGAGGGTTCGGATCAACATCGGGGTTGGTTTCATTCATCCTTGCTTACCGGTTGTGCTATTGATGGTCATGCGCCTTATCGTGGCTTACTGACTCATGGTTTTACCGTGGATGAAAAAGGCCGAAAAATGTCTAAGTCTTTGGGCAATGTGGTTGCGCCACAAACCGTGAATAATAGTTTAGGTGCTGATATTTTACGCCTTTGGGCATCTTCTGCTGACTATTCAGGTGAAATGGCCGTCTCAGATACTATTTTGCAGCGTAGCGCAGATGCTTATCGCCGCATTCGTAATACGGCACGTTTCTTACTTTCGAATTTAGAAGGTTTTGATCCTGCAAGTGATTGTGTTCCAGTTGAGCAGATGATTGAACTGGACCGTTGGGCGGTGGATGCGGCGGCTCGTTTGCAAGATGAAATTACCCAAGCGTACAGTGAATATCGTTTCCATAACGTTTATCAGAAAGTACATAACTTTTGTGTACAAGAGTTAGGTAGTTTCTATCTGGATATTATTAAAGACCGTCAGTACACCACGGGCGCTGATAGCCTGCCGCGTCGTTCGTGCCAGACAGCCTTGTACCATATCATTGAAGCATTAGTTCGTTGGATTGCTCCGATCTTAGTCTTTACTGCCGATGAAATTTGGCAGCATATTCCCGGGGAGCGTAACGAGTCAGTCATTCTGAATACTTGGTATGAAGGTTTATCACGTCTTCCGGCTGACAGTACGTTAAGTAGTGAATACTGGACAGAGTTAATGGCTGTGAAAGTAGCCGTGAATAAAGAGTTGGAAAATCAGCGCAATGCCAAAGTGATTGGCGGCAACTTGCAGGCTCAGGTTACCCTGTATGCTGACGCCCAGTTGGCTGAGCAGTTGAGTCTGCTAGGTGATGAGTTGCGTTTTGTTTTAATTACGTCCACGGCTCAAGTGGCGGACTTGGCTGCAGCACCGGCTGATGCAGTGACGACGGATATCGAAGGCTTAAAGCTGCAGATTACTAAGTCAGAAGAGCCTAAGTGCGCGCGTTGCTGGCATCATCGTGCGGATGTTGGTTCTATCGCGGAGCATCCAGATGCTTGTGCCCGTTGTGCTGATAACTTAGACGGTGAAGGCGAAGTTCGCCAGTATGCATAAAACGCCATTGTATGATGGTCATTAGACGGCAGCTCGCTTGCATCAAGCATGATTCGTCAGGCACCCTAATTTAGTGCTGCCTGACGAGTTATTAACTGCTGTGCTAGATAGTTTGCCACGAATCCTCATTTTTTCTTCATGTGTAGGAGCCTCGGATGATGGCTGCGCGTTTTGGCAAATTGGCTTGGCTTTGGTTGAGTCTCGTGGTGATTGTAGCTGATCAAGTTACCAAGCATTGGGTTGACGCTAATGTTGACTTGTACCAACAGATAGTGGTGATTCCTGATGTGTTCAGTTGGACTTTGGCTTATAACCGAGGTGCAGCTTTTAGCTTTTTAGCCAGTGAGTCGGGTTGGCAGCGTTGGTTCTTTGCCATAATTGCTTTGGCGGTCAGCGTGGTCCTAGTCATTTGGATTAAACGTTTGAAGCAGAATGAAACCTGGTTAGCGATTGCCTTAGTGCTAGTATTAGGCGGGGCGATTGGCAATTTATATGACCGCATAGTTTTAGGCCACGTGGTTGATTTTATTTTAGTGCACTGGAAAACTCAGTGGTATTTCCCTGCCTTTAACATTGCCGATAGCGCGATTACGGTCGGAGCGGTAATGCTGGCGTTAGATATGCTGCGTGGCAATAAGTCAGCCAACAGCAGCACAACTGGAGCGCGAAGCAATGAGTGAACAGCGTATTGGGCAAAATAGCACGGTAACCTTGCATTTTGCTCTGAAGTTTGAGAACGGCGACATTGTTGACAGTAATTTTGAAAAAGACCCTGCAACCTTTACAGTCGGTGATGGTAGTTTACTTCCAGGTTTTGAGAATAAGCTTTTTGGCCTTAAGAAAGGGGACAAACGCAGTTTTGCTGTACAACCCGAAGAAGGTTTTGGTACACCAAATCCACAAAATGTACAGGTGATGCCGCGTAATCAATTTGATGGTATGGAGTTAGATTACGGTATTTTAGTGATTTTTCAAGATGCAGCAGGTGGTGAAATGCCCGGGGTGGTGAAGGCATTTAATGATCAGCAGGTTACCGTAGATTTTAATCACCCATTAGCGGGTAAAGTGATTACTTTTGATGTTGAAATTATTACTGTGCACAACAGCACATCATAAAATAGATAGGGCGGTATGAATGCGCATTAAATTAGCAAATCCACGAGGCTTCTGTGCTGGTGTTGATCGTGCAATTGAAATTGTGAACCGTGCATTAGAGGTTTTTCAGCCGCCGATCTATGTGCGTCATGAAGTTGTGCACAATAAGTTTGTTGTTGAAGACTTACGTGAGCGGGGGGCGATTTTTGTTGAAGAGCTACACCAAGTTCCTGATGACAATATTGTTATTTTTAGTGCGCATGGTGTCTCTAAAGCGGTCCGAGATGAAGCTGAGCGACGTGGTCTAAAAGTTTTTGACGCAACCTGTCCATTGGTCACTAAGGTCCACTTGGAGGTCGTACGGTACAGTAATCAGGGGCGCGAGTGTGTGCTGATTGGGCATGCGGGTCATCCTGAGGTTGAAGGTACTATGGGGCAGTATGATGATCGTCAGGGTGGGCACATTTATCTCGTAGAAAATGAGGAAGATGTTGCAACTTTAGTCGTCAAAAACCCTGAAACTTTGGCTTTTGTGACTCAAACTACTTTATCGATGGATGATACTAGTCGAGTGATTGATGCGTTAAAACAACGCTTTCCAGCAATCAGTGGTCCGCGCAAAGATGATATTTGCTATGCCACACAAAATCGTCAAGATGCGGTTAAGCAGTTGGCTGCTGCTTGTGATGTGGTTTTAGTAGTGGGTAGTCCTAATAGCTCAAACTCCAACCGCTTACGTGAGTTGGCTGATCGCATGGATACACCTGCGTATTTGATTGATGGGGCGGAAGATCTAAAGCCTGAATGGTTCACTCAGAACTCAGTTATTGGAGTAACAGCAGGAGCTTCAGCACCTGAGGTGTTGGTGCAAGGGGTGATTGATCGGCTGCGTGAGTGGGGTGCACGAATGGCTGAAGAGCTCGATGGGCGCCCTGAAAATGTAACCTTCTCAATGCCCAAAGAGTTACGTGTTGTAGCTGTCGACTCATGACAGTGGTGAAGTATAGTGCATCGAATGTAAGCAAGCTGTGGCGTCATTGCTGATGTTTTACTGCAAAGCTGTTCAGTCAGCGAATATTGTGATGCTGTTTTTAAAATTGATCTGAGTGCTGCCAGAAAGCTTGTTAGGCAGCAATAACAGCGCCGCATGCCGCGCGGCTTATGAAGAGGAATGACCGTGAAAAAAGTAGTAATCAGTGGTACAGGCCTATTTACTCCCGCGCAAAGTATTTCTAATGACGAGTTGGTTGCTGCGTTTAATGCGTGGGTTGAGCTGTTCAATGCCGAACACGCTGAGGAAATTGAGCGTGGTGAAGTTGAGGCTAAATTAGAATCGAGCTCAGCTTTTATTGAGAAGGCTTCGGGTATTAAAAGCCGTTTTGTCATGGACAAGGCGGGTATTTTAGATCCTCAACGAATGAAACCAAATATTCCGGAGCGCTCTAACGACGAGTGGGGTGTTTTGTGTGAAATGGCAGTGGCTGCTGCTAAAGAAGCATTAGAGCGTTCTTGTCGTACAACAGCTGATATTGATGGTGTAATTGTTGCGTGCTCCAATTTGCAAAGAGCCTATCCGGCAATAGCGATTGAGGTGCAAACTGCGTTAGGCATTGAAGGCTTTGCCTATGATATGAATGTGGCTTGTTCATCAGCAACTTTTGGTATTCAAGCTGCAGTAAGCGCCATTCAAACTGGTCAGGCGCGTTCTATTTTGATGGTTAACCCTGAAATTTGTACAGGGCATTTAAACTTCCGTGACCGTGACAGCCATTTCATTTTCGGTGATGCTTGTACTGCGGTTATTTTAGAAGATGCTGACCAAGCGAGTGCTAAGCATCAATGGGAAGTGCTTGGCACTAAGCTTTTTACTCAGTTTTCTAACAGTATTCGTAATAACTTTGGTTATTTGAACCGTTGTGCAGAAGAAGGCATAGGTGCTGAGGATAAACTTTTTGTCCAAGAAGGGCGTAAAGTGTTCCGTGAGGTGTGCCCTAAAGTTGCTAGCTTAATTGCAGAGCATTTAGAATCGCTGCAAATTGATGTGCAAGATGTGCAACGCTTTTGGTTGCATCAAGCGAACTTGAATATGAATTTATTGATTACACGTAAATTATTGGGGCGCGATGCAACGTCAGCGGAAGCACCAGTAATTCTTGATACTTATGCGAATACCAGTTCTGCAGGTTCAGTCATTGCTTTGCACTTGCACCAAGATGATTTAGACAGTGGTGCGCTTGGTGTGCTCAGCTCCTTCGGGGCAGGTTATTCTATTGGTAGTGTAGTCTTGCGCAAGGTCTAACCATGAATAGGCCTAAGGTTACATTACTTTAGTTTGTGGAATGGTCAGAAAAGCCAAGTTTTAACTTGGCTTTTTGCGTTTATAGAGGAGAGCCTGATGTATACATTTGTTTTTTATGTGCCGCAGTCCCATTTGGCAGAAGTGAAGCATGCAGTTTTTGCTGCAGGTGCTGGCAGTATTGGGAATTATCAACATTGCTGTTGGCAAGTTTTAGGTCAGGGGCAGTTCCAACCAATGCCGGGAAGTCAGCCATTTACTGGTCAGCAAGATCAATTATCGCAGGTGGCTGAGTGGCGGGTGGAGATGGTGGTGGATGATGTGCTAATGCCTGCTGTAATGGCCGCGTTTAGATCGGTGCACCCTTACGAAGAGCCTGCTTATGCTGTATACCGCTTGGAAGATTTTTAGCTTTACTGTCATTTAAAGTTCATGCTTTAGCCATTGAGCTGTCATTCAATGTTGTCAGTATTCTCTGCAGCAACAGTGCTTTACAGCCTACTGTTTTTGCCAATAGTAAGGGGATTATTGAATGAATCGCATGCGTACAAAGACAGCCGTTTATAAGGTTTTTACTGTGAGCTCTTTAGCAGTGCTGATTTCAGCACAAGCAGTGGCAGGAACGGTAATCACTGACGGTCCTGATATCACTATAAAAACTAAAGGTGGCTTTGCCGCAGCAACCGTGGATCAGGCCTTTTCTTTTAAGTTAGGTGGCCGTATCCAAGCTGACTTTGATCAGTTTGATGGGATTTATACTAAAAATGGTAAAAGCGCCAATGAGGCGTACTTTCGACGTGCCATTTTAGAAGTGTCGGGGCATGCTTATCACGACTGGCAGTATGCATTTAAGCTCAATTTTGCAGATGATGGCAGTAGCAAATGGGATGAAGCCTCCATTGCATACACAGGCTTTAAGCCAGTAAAAGTCAAAGTAGGTCGTTTTGACCCAGATTTTGGTTTAGAAAAAGCCACCAGCTCCAAATGGATCAGTACCATTGAGCGCTCGGTCATCTATGACGCAGGTGATTGGGTTAATGACAAGCAAGACGGCATGGGTATTCAAGTGAGCGGTACTGGCGGAATATTTTACGGCTCTGCAGGGATTAACCGCGCCAAAGATAACGAAGACAGTGATGGCAGCAATAACAATACCTATAACCTGCGCGGTGTGATTGCACCTATGGCTGAAGCAGGTAATGTGCTGCATTTTGGTTTGAATTATGCCAAGCGTAGTACTGAAGACTTTGATGGGCGTATTCGGTCCCGCCTTGGTGTTCGTGGTACAACTGAAGATAAAAAGAATGGCAATCGTCCTGTATTGGCTAGTGGGCAAGGTGGTCAGTTTGATGGTGATACTGCTTGGGGTTTAGAGGCAGCCTATGCGCGTGGACCTTTTTCAGTACAAAGTGAATACCTGCGTCGTAACATTGATGCTAAATCCGGCTCAGTAATGAAAGATCGTCAAGTGGATGGTTATAACGTGCAGTTGGCCTATACCCTTACTGGTGAAGCACGTGGTTATAAATTAAGTGGTGGTAAGTTTGACGCGATCAAACCGAGTAATAAGCAGCTAGGCGCTTGGGAGTTGGTATATCGCTACGATGATTTAACTGTCACGGATGCCGATAGGGACCTTACAAGCAGCTTCTATGACACTGAAGCTAAGGTGCATACCTTAGGGGTGAACTGGTATGCCAATGATGCGGTTAAAGTTTCAGCGAACTATCTAAAAGCTAAAACCGATAAAGTGATGAATACAAAAGGTGATGATAATGGCGACGCTTTCAGTTTGCGTTTTCAGTACGTTTTTTAGGTGTTTAGTCATTACATGGTCGGCAGTGTAGTTTTTGACCCCGCTTTGGCGGGGTTTTTTTATTTATAAGAACAAAATTAGCTTTTTTCTCCGTCAATGCTGACTTTTAGCGTAAAACTAGGCATATTCTGTATGACATTTTCATCGGCAAGGTTTTCGAATGGCGTCTTTTTTAGTTTTGCATGGGCCTAATCTAAATTTATTAGGAACACGCGAGCCTGATGTATACGGTGCGACAACTTTAGAACAAATTAATCAGGGGTTACTGCAACACGCGCAGGCTTTAGGCCATGAGTTATATTGCTTTCAAAGCAATGCTGAATATCAACTAATTGACCGAATTCATGCCGCTCGTGAGGAGCAGATTGATTGTATAATCATCAATCCAGCAGCTTTTACTCATACAAGCGTCGCATTGCGTGACGCATTGCTTGCTGTGAACATCCCATTCTTTGAAGTGCACCTTTCTAATGTGCACAAAAGAGAACAGTTTCGTCATCATTCCTATTTCTCAGATGTCGCGGTAGGAGTGGTTTGCGGTTTAGGTGCTAACGGTTACCGTTTCGCTTTGGACGCCGCGTTTGATCACATTAAAAAATAACCTCTAATTTGGAGTCACAGTTTATGGATATTCGTAAAGTTAAAAAACTCATTGAATTGCTAGAAGAGTCTGGTATTGATGAGTTGGAAATTCATGAAGGCGAAGAGTCGGTTCGTATTAGCCGACATAGCAATCAGCCAGCACAGCAAACTGTATATGCGCCCGCTCCACAAGCAGCAGCGCCAGCACCTGCGCCAACAGCTGCTCCGGCTGCAGCTCCAGCTGCTGACGCAGCCGCAGCTCCACAGCTGAAAGGTACTGTAGCACGCTCACCAATGGTTGGTACTTTTTATAGTGCTGCCTCACCGACTTCACAGGACTTTGTAAGCGTGGGCCAGACAGTTAAGAAAGGCGATGTTTTGTGCATCGTAGAAGCAATGAAGATGATGAACCACATCGAAGCTGAAGTGAGTGGAGTAATTGATTCTATTTTGGTAGAAAACGGCCAGCCGGTTGAGTATGACCAGCCATTATTCACCATTGTCTAACGACTTAGGAGTTTAACAATGTTGGAAAAAGTCCTAATCGCTAACCGTGGTGAGATTGCTTTGCGCGTAATTCGTGCATGTAAAGAGTTAGGTATTAAAACTGTTGCGGTGCACTCCACAGTGGACCGCGAGTTAATGCACTTATCCTTAGCGGATGAGTCGGTATGCATCGGTCCTGCACCAGGTGCGCAATCTTATTTAAATATCCCTGCTATTATTGCTGCAGCTGAAGTGACTGGAGCTACGGCTATTCACCCAGGTTATGGTTTTTTAGCAGAGAATGCAGATTTTGCAGAGCAAGTTGAAGAGTCGGGCTTTATTTTTGTTGGTCCTAAAGCTGAGACGATTCGCCTGATGGGTGATAAAGTTTCTGCTAAAGCAGCAATGATAGCTGCAGGTGTCCCTGTAGTGCCAGGGTCGGATGGTCCACTACCAGAAGACCCAGAACAAGCGTTGGCTATTGCTCGTGAAGTTGGTTATCCAGTGATCATTAAAGCTTCAGGCGGTGGTGGCGGGCGTGGTATGCGCGTTGTGTACAAAGAAGAAGACTTAATTCGTGCCGCCGAATTAACGCGCAATGAAGGTGCACAAATTTTTGGCAACCCAATGGTGTACTTAGAAAAGTACCTGGTGAACCCACGCCACGTTGAAATTCAAGTTTTAGCAGATGGTCAAGGTAATGCGATTCACTTAGGTGATCGAGATTGCTCTTTGCAGCGTCGTCACCAGAAAGTGATTGAAGAGGCGCCAGCTCCTTACATTGATGAAGAAGCGCGTCAGCGCGTGTATGCACGCTGTATCAAAGCTTGTAATGAAATTGGTTACCGTGGTGCAGGTACTTTTGAGTTTTTGTATGAAGATGGCCACTTCTATTTCATTGAGATGAACACCCGTATTCAGGTTGAACACCCGATTACAGAGATGATTACGGGTATTGATATCGTTAAAGAAATGTTGAGTATTGCAGGTGGCAATAAACTCTCTATTAAGCAGGAAGATGTTGTCATGAAGGGACACTCCATTGAGTGTCGTATCAACGCTGAAGATTCAGACAACTTCATGCCAAGCCCAGGCTTAGTGAAGCATTTCCACGCACCAGGCGGTAACGGTGTACGTATCGATTCTCACTTATATAGTGGCTACACCGTACCACCAAATTATGACTCCCTGATTGGTAAAGTCATTACTTGGGGTGCGACTCGTGAGGAGTCTATGGCACGTATGCGTAATGCTCTTGATGAAATCATTATTGATGGTATTAAGAGCAACGTGGCGTTGCATCGTGACTTGATCAATGACAAAGGTTTCTGCGAAGGGGGTGTGAATATTCACTACCTTGAAAAGAAGCTGGGTATGTCAGCGAAATAATAGTTGGGGTGACCTAAAAAAGCCGATCTATAGATCGGCTTTTTTATTTGTATGTGCTTTTAGTACTGGTGTTAGGAATAAATATAAAATCAGCTGTGGTGAGTTTAGCGGCCACGTAAGAAAAGCTTATCGAGCTCATCCATTCCAAGCTGTGTCCAGGTTGGGCGACCGTGATTGCACTGACCACTGCGTTCGGTGATCTCCATATCGCGCAGTAAAGCATTCATCTCCACTAAAGTTAAACGGCGATTAGCACGTACAGCACCATGGCAGGACATAGTAGCTAACAATTCGTTAATGTGGGCTTGGATTTTATCGCTGGTGCCGTATTCCATTAAGTCTGCTAAGACATCACGTACTAGCTCGGCAGCATCAGCTTGTTTGAGTAAGGCAGGAATTTGGCGAATAGCAATGCTTTCTGGGCCTAAACCTTGCAGTTCAAAGCCGAGCTGAGTAAACCATTGGGTATATTGTTCAGCACAATCCACTTCGCGTTCGCTGAGAGCGAGAGTTTCTGGAACCAAGAGTGGTTGTCCGCGTAAGCCTTCTTCGGCCATAGCGACTTTCAAACGTTCATACATCACTCGTTCGTGGGCTGCATGCATATCCACCAATATTAAACCTTGTTGGTTTTCTGCAAGGATATAAATGCCCTTAAGTTGCGCAATAGCAAACCCTAGGGGAGGGATATCTTCTTGTGTAGACTCTGCTAGATTGTCTAGAGGCTGGGTGAATTTTTGGTAAGCAACCTGGTACTGCGCCGTGGTGCGGGATGCTTGTGTCGGTGGTTGGTTATAACCTTTGGAGTTCGTATTGTTTGATTGCGGGCGTTGCTGTAGGTTTAGGTCGTTCTCTTGAAATGTTGGTTCAGTCTTGTTGCTGGTTGTATGGCTAAGTGGAATGTGGCCTTGCGGGCCAAACTCACCAGCTTCTAAGCCACTCACTATAGGCTGGCTCTGTAAGTTCAGAGAGCTGGCAGGTTCCAACTTATCTTCTGGGCGGACATCGGCAATGGCTCGGTGTAAGGTGCTATATAGAAAATCATGTACGCTGCGGTTTTCACGGAAACGAACTTCGTGTTTAGTGGGGTGAACGTTGACATCAACGCTACTTGGATCCAATTCTAAAAATAATACAAAAGCAGGGTGGCGGCCACCATACATGACGTCACGATAAGCTTGACGTACTGCGTGAGCAACGAGTCTGTCACTGACAATACGACCATTAACAAAAAAGTGTTGCATGTCTGCGCGACTGCGGGAAAAGGTGGGTAAACCAACCCAGCCCCATAAGTGCAAACCATTACGCTCAATATTAATGGGTAGCGCTTGCTCTAAAAAAGCATCGCCGCAAACTGCAGCAATGCGTCGCGCCTGTGAGACTTCATCGTTAGCAGGGTGTAAGGCAAGGACTGACTTGCCGTTGTGGCGTAAATGAAAGGCCACATCGAAACGAGCTAGAGCCATACGTTTGATCACATCTTGTAAGTGATCAAATTCAGTTTTCTCAGTGCGTAAAAACTTGCGGCGTGCAGGTGTGTTGAAGAATAAATCACAGACCTCAACGGTGGTGCCGATAGGGTGGGCTGCTGGCTGCACGCGGGGTTCCATGTCACGACCTTCAACCTCTACTTGCCAAGCTTGATCTGCGTCAGCTGTGCGCGAGGTTAGGGTTAAGCGTGATACTGAACTGATAGAAGCTAGAGCTTCACCACGAAAGCCTAAGCTAGCAACACCTTCTAGATCTTCAAGTGCTGCAATTTTACTAGTGGCGTGACGTGCCAAAGCTAGTGGTAGTTGATCAGCAGGAATACCATGGCCATCGTCGCGGATTTGTAAGCGCTTGACGCCCCCTTGTTCAACATCAATATCAATGCGTTGAGCGCCAGCATCGAGGCAGTTTTCTAGGAGTTCTTTAGCAACTGAAGAGGGTCTTTCAACCACTTCACCAGCGGCAATTTGGTTTGCTAAGCGTGGGCTGAGTAGATGAATGGCACGATTTTCAGTCATTATTGTCCTGCTAAGGTAGTGGCTGGCACTGTGAGTATTTGACCGACCTTCAGGTTGTCTGTTCTAAGTTTATTCGCATTGCGCAATTGTGATGGGCTGACTTGATAGCGTTGTGCAATCAAGGAAAGGCTTTCGCCAGAGCGCACCACATGCTCGCGTGGGCCAATGGCGAGTTTTCCCGAATCCCGTAGCCATGCAACATAGCTGCCTGGTGGTGGGTTTTGTTGGAAGAACTGACGGATACCTGAATGGATGGCGCGGGCCAAAGATTGCTGGTGCGAACGGTTGTTAAGTTTGCGTGATTCGCTAGGGTTCGTAATAAAGCCTGTCTCAACCAAAATAGATGGCATATCAGGCGACTTGAGCACCATAAAGCCTGCTTGTTCGACACGTTTTTTATGTAGGGGTGTAATTCGCCCCATATTGCTTAATACTTTCTGACCGACATCTAGACTGGAAGATAGTGAAGCTGTCATTGATAGGTCAAGCAGCACGCCCGCAAGCATAGCGTCTTTATCATCTAGCTTAACGTTGCCGGCGCCACCAATTAGGTCAGAACGGTTTTCACTATCCGCTAACCAACGAGCCGTTTCCGAGGTGGCTCCACTATCAGATAAAGCAAAGACTGAAGCACCAAAGGCTGACGCTCGTGGAGCTGCATCCGCGTGGATGGAAACAAATAAGTCTGCGCCTTTTTGACGTGCAATGGCTGTGCGGCGACGTAATGGAATAAAGTAGTCGCCGGTACGTACTAATTCTGCGCGGAAACCTTTTTCTGCATTAATTTGACGTTGTAGTTCTTTGGCAATGCTCAGTACAACATTTTTTTCATAGAGTTTGCCTGGTCCTATAGCACCTGGGTCTTCACCGCCGTGCCCAGCATCAATTGCAATGACAATATCACGCTTACCGGAAGCGGGTAATTTGGAAAGTTTAGGCGCTACTGTTGCTTTAGCAGGTGTACCGATGGATTTGCTTGGGCCAATAGTGGCAGTATTACGCGGTGCTTCGTCAAACAAGTCGACTACTAAACGATGTCCATATTTTTGGTTGGGTGCTAGGGTAAAACTTTTAGGAGTGACCTGTTCAGACATATCGAGCACAATACGAAGCTCACCGGCTTTTGGGTTGCCAGTGCGCACTTTGTTAATCGGTGATTGTCCACCGGTCAAGGCTTTCAGTTCAGTGGAAAGTTTGGTTTTTTTTATATCAATCACAATACGGTCTGGAGCGCTTAAAGTGAAAACGTTGTGCTCCACGGGGCCGGTTAGGTCAAATACAAGGCGTGTGTTATCGGGTGCACGCCACAAGCGTACACTATTGATTTGTGTTGATGCATAGGCTTGCACAGGTAAGACTATGCATACAACAAAAGCAGCGAGTAATGATTTAAAGCGCACAGTTATCCTCACTATGTATTTAAGTATGGCTTGCTAAAGCAGCGCACCAACTTTTGCCGCGTGTGCTGAACGGTAATAATCGCACAATTCGTCCAGTATTATGGGCTTTTATGCTGATTTCGAGGTCTGGTTGAGGTAAAAAACCTTGACCTTGTTGTGGCCACTCAATGAGGCACAAGTCATCATCCGCGAAATAATCGCGAATACCGAGATATTCAAGTTCTTCTGGGTCGCTTAAGCGATATAAATCAAAGTGCCAAACCCGTTTGTCGTTTATTTCATAAGGTTCAACTAAAGTAAAGGTGGGGCTTTTAACGGGACCATCATAGCCTAAACCGCGCACGATGCCGCGCGATAATGTGGTTTTTCCAGCACCTAAGTCACCCTGTAAAAAAAGGATGCCATGGCCATCCGTTTGCTGGGCTAAAGCGTACCCCAATGCGGTCATAGCGTTTTCGCCTTCTATGTATAATTCTAGGCTTGGCATGGGCTGTGTTCCTCAAGAAGAGTGCTGATAGTGTGGCACATATCACTGGCTGCGAGGCCGCGCCCTTGTCGTGCAAGATGTTCGCCGGCGCATGCATGCAGCCAAACTGCTAAGCAGCTAGCAGAATAAGCGGGTAGACCTTGAGCGAGCAGAGCAGCAATAACGCCGCTGAGTACATCGCCAAAACCAGCGCCAGCCATTACGGGATGGCCACGTTCTACGCAAGATAAATCCCCAGCGGGGGTCGCAATTAAAGAATGATGCCCTTTTAGCACAACGACAGCATTATAACGTTCTGCGATCTGAAGTGCAGCGTTGTTTCGGTTGGCTTGTACCTGTGCTGTACGGATATTGAGTAAGCGTGCAGCCTCACCTGGGTGTGGGGTTAAAATACACTGCTGAGGTTGGTTGCAGATACCTTGAGCGAGTAGGTTTAAAGCATCTGCATCCCATACCTGAGGTACTGATTGTTGTGTAGCTGTACTTAGCAAGGCTCGTGACCAAGCTGTTTGGCCGAGACCAGGACCTACAACAATGACGCTAGCACGTTGCAAAGGGGGGCGTAACTGAGCGCTGGAGTTGATGGCTAAGGTCATGACTTCTGGTAAACGACTCAAGGCAGCGCTTACATGCTGTTCTCGGGTGGCTAAACTCACCATGCCGGCCCCACAGCGTAAAGCTGCTTGTGCGCTGAGTAAGCCAGCACCACCCATGCCTAAGTCACCGGCAATGATTAAAACATGGCCTAACAGGCCTTTGTGAGTATCGGGTAGTCGAGGAGTAAGGCGGGGTAAGTTGCCAGCATGTATACTGCGGATGTTTTTCATCATGGTTATTACCAGCGGTGCGTATCATAAGAAATAGTATAACGTTTTTAGAGGTGATCTTACATGGTGTCTGAGCAACTTAATCTAATTGCGCTCACTGCATCTATTCGAGAGTGGGCAGAGCAGTTAGGCTTTCAACAGCTTGGTATTACCGATGTGGATTTAAGCGAAGATGCACAACGCTTAGATGCTTTTTTAGCTGAGGGTTATCACGGTGAGATGGATTATATGACTACTCATGGGACGAAACGTTCACGTCCAGCTGAGCTAGTGCCTGGGACTGTACGAGTGATTTCTGTGCGCATGGACTATCTGCCCGAAGACACCCAGATGATGCAAGTTTTGGCTGATTCAGAGCGAGCTTATATATCGCGTTATGCTTTGGGTCGTGATTATCACAAGTTAATTCGGAGGCGTTTGCAGCAACTGGCAGAAAAAATTACTGAAGTCACCGGGCATTTTGGGTATCGTGCTTTTGTCGATAGCGCTCCAGTATTGGAGAAGCCTTTAGCTCGTAAGTCAGGGTTAGGCTGGATGGGTAAGAATACTTTGATTCTGAACCGTAAAGCGGGGAGTTGGTTTTTTTTAGGTGAGTTGTTTATTGATTTGCCCTTACCAATCGATGAACCTGATGATCGCGATCATTGTGGGAGGTGCAGCGCTTGTTTGGATATTTGTCCAACCCAAGCTTTTGTTGGGGAGCGGGTGTTGGATGCACGGCGCTGTATTTCTTATCTGACTATTGAGCTCAAAGGTGCTATTCCAGAAGAGTTGCGTCCTTTGATCGGTAATCGTGTATTTGGTTGTGATGACTGTCAGTTGGTTTGTCCATGGAATCGTTTTGCTAAACCTACCCAAGAGGGTGATTTTCGGCCGCGGCACCGTTTAGATAACAGCACTTTGGCTGAGTTGTTTTTGTGGACTGAAGAGCAGTTTTTAGCACGTAGTCAAGGGTCACCCATTCGGCGTACGGGGTATGAGCGCTGGTTACGTAACTTAGCGGTTGGTCTTGGAAACGCGCCAAGTACCATCCCTGTGATAGAAGCGTTAAAAGCGCGCTTAGATGATCCGTCTGCATTGGTAAAAGAGCATGTACGTTGGGCGCTAGCACAACACCAACAGCTCGATTCTATCAATGCGACAGAATTATCGCATTCTTGATTAATCTTGGGTAAGTCAAGCCAAAGTGCTGAAAAATCGCTATCATGTAAGCCTTTTTGGGCCTGCTTAAGTGCTTTAAATATTATGACAGAATATGATTATCAGCTGGCTTGGGGCATTTATGCCGCTGCGGCTTTAGGTTGCTTATTGGTGAGTTTTTATTTTACGGGTTGGATGTGGCGCTATTTGCGTGAGCCGTTGCGGGTTTGTATTGGAGTATTGCTCTTTACTCCGACCATGGTGGATCCAGAGCGTCATCTTTACGCGCCGGCTTTGGCTATTACTGCCATGGATATACTGTTTAAGCTAGGAAATGATGCTTTACGCTCATTGGCTGATTTGTTGACTTATGGGGCTATTGCTTTTGCAGTGTATGCCGTATTCGTTGTGTTCCGTTTACTGGTGACGCGGTATAAAAGAAGAGTGCAATCTGCCCAAGCTGCACAGAAACAGGAACCATCATCAATTATAGAGCAAGATGCAACTCCAGCTTCTGGTTTGATTGCGCAGCGTTAAGGAAGTTAAATATGTGTGAATTGCTTGGGATGAGCGCTAATGTACCAACCGATGTGGTTTTTAGTTTCACAGGCCTGATGCAGCGTGGCGGTCGCACTGGACCACACCGTGATGGTTGGGGGATTGGTTTTTATGAGGGTAAGGGTTTGCGTTTATTTCAAGACCCGCAAGCCAGTGCAGAGTCAGAAATTGCTCGTTTGGTGCAGCGTTACCCGATTAAAAGCGAAACTGTGATTGGGCATATCCGTCAGGCTAATGTTGGTGCTGTAAGTTTGGCTAATACCCATCCATTTGTGCGTGAAATGTGGGGCCGTAACTGGTGTTTTGCTCACAATGGTCAGCTTGCGGGCTTCACTCCTTTAGATGGGGTTTATCAAACGGTAGGTGATACCGATAGTGAGGCGGCATTTTGTGATTTGTTAAATCGCTTGCGTAGCAGCTGTACCCAAACGTGTACTGTTGCTCAGTTGTTACCGGTGATTGTTGCTGCCTGTGAGGAGTATCGCAGTAAAGGCGTCTTTAATTGTCTGTTGAGTAATGGAGATTGGCTCTTTAGCTATTGCACCACCAAGTTGGCACATATTACCCGTCGTGCGCCCTTTGGTCCGGCAACCTTGAAAGATGCCGATGTCAGTGTGGACTTTCAGGCTGAAACCACACCCAACGACATTGTAACTGTGCTGGCAACAGAGCCCTTAACAGATAATGAAAAATGGCATCTTTATCAGCCTGGAGAGTGGATATTATGGCGTGCCGGTGAAATTGTTGCTCAAAGCCACGGTGATTAAGGGCGGTGTTCGTTATCAGTGGCTTGCGGTATGCTGAGATCTACATAGATTAAGTTGGGTGAGTTGATTATGAGTCGCTCTGTGATTGATTCTGTGTATTGAGCTTTTCTACAAACCGTTGTTCAAGTCTAGGGTGGGGCGAAGCTGTCTAGAGCGAGTCTTTCCGTGAAGTAAGTGCGCTAGGTGTTAACCACTTATGCAGCAGCTAGGTATGCAACAGGTGGGTAACAAAACAGTAGCGCACGGGGTTAATGTTTATTTGGCTAAATAGCTCATACCGGCTTCAAGCCCTTCTATAGTCATGGGATACATTTGGTCATCAACTAATTCGCGCACCATGCCTATTGAGTGAGTATAGTGCCAAGTGTCCCTAGGGTAAGGGTTGAGCCAAATGATTTTTTTAAACTTCTGTTTAAAACGTTGTATCCAGATATAGCCTGGTTCTTCATTCCAGTGTTCAACACTACCACCTGCATGAGAAATTTCATAAGGGGACATCGATGCATCACCGACAAATACCACTTTATAATCTTCTCCGTATTTGTTGAGCACATCTTGAGTTGGGATGCGCTCATTATGACGGCGAGCATTATTTTGCCATAGACCTTCATAAATAAAGTTATGGAAGTAGTAATACTCCAGATGTTTGAACTCCGTTCGGCAGGCAGAGAATAGCTCCTCGCTGGCTTTAATATGTGCATCCATAGAACCGCCAATATCAAACAAGATGAGCAATTTGACAGTATTGCGTCGTTCGGGGCGCATTTGGATATTGAGTAGCCCACCGTCGCGGGCTGTATGATCAATAGTCGCGTCTAAATCAAATTCATTTTCTGCACCTTGGCGAGCAAATTTGCGTAATCGACGTAGAGCAACCTTGATATTACGAGTGCCGATCTCAACTTGATCGTCTAGGTCTTTATAGTCACGCTGCTCCCAAACTTTTACTGCACGACCTTGGCGTTCGCCTTCATTGCCGATACGAATCCCTTCAGGATTATAGCCGCCGGAGCCAAAAGGACTGGTACCGCCGGTACCAATCCACTTGTTGCCACCCTGGTGTTTGCCTTTTTGTTCTTCGAGGCGCTTTTTAAATTCTTCGATGAGTTTGTCAAGGCCGCCCAAAGACTCGATTTTAGCACGCTCTTCTGCACTTAAAGAGCGTTCAAATTCACGGCGTAACCATTCATCAGGAATTAAAGCTTCGATATGTTGGTCAAGGTGTTGGATGCCATCAAAGTAGGCTGCAAAGGCGCGATCAAACTTATCGTAATGACGCTCATCTTTGACTAAGATAGCTCGTGATAAATAATAGAACTCATCCATATCTGCAAACACTACATTGTGTTTTAGCGCATTAATCAAGTCGAGAAGTTCACGCACCGAAACCGGCACTTTAGCGGCGCGCATTTCATTAAATAAATTCAGCAGCATGGCTACAGACCTCTTAAGTAAAAGGTGCAGCGGGCTCGTTGTACTTGCCCGCGCAGCACATGTATTTAGCGCTTACGGCGGCTCATAAAAGCCAAACGTTCAAGAAGCATCACATCTTGTTCGTTCTTAATGAGTGCGCCTGCCAACGGTGGGATGGCTTTAGTTGGATCGCGTTCACGCAAGACTTCCTCGCCGATGTTGTCTGCCATTAACAATTTAATCCAGTCTACGAGTTCGCTCGTTGAGGGCTTTTTCTTCAGGCCAGGGATTTGGCGTACTTCAAAAAACACATCCAACGCTTGACTTACTAAGGATTGGCTGATGTCTGGATAGTGTACATCAACAATCTTCTGCAAGGTGTTGCGATCAGGAAAAGCAATGTAATGAAAAAAGCAGCGGCGTAAGAATGCGTCAGGTAATTCTTTTTCATTATTGGAGGTAATAATAATGATCGGGCGGTTTTTAGCCTTAATGGTTTCATCTGTCTCGTAGACATAAAATTCCATTTTATCGATTTCTTGCAGTAAGTCGTTGGGAAACTCAATGTCTGCTTTGTCGATTTCATCAATCAGTAGAATAACGCGATCTTCGGATTCAAAGGCTTCCCAAAGCTTACCTTTATTGATGTAGTTGCGTACATTGTGCACTTTGTCTGAGTTTAGTTGTGAGTCGCGCAAGCGGCTCACAGCATCGTATTCATATAAGCCTTGGTGAGCTTTAGTGGTTGACTTAATGTGCCAAGTGATAAGTTTGGCGCTAAAGGACTCTGCTAGTTGCTCTGCTAACATCGTTTTACCTGTACCTGGTTCACCTTTAACCAGTAAAGGCCTTTCTAAGGTAATAGCGGCGTTAACTGCTAGTTTAAGATCATCGGTGGCAACGTAGGATTGAGTACCTGAAAACTTCATATATAACCTCAGCAAGACTTGCGTATTATTGTTATCAGTTCATAGATTAATGCTTGTAATGCGGTCTACTATACCTTGCCCATCTTGTATTTGTGAACGTTACAGCTTTTTTAGTCACTCTGTGTGCGTTGATTGTTATAAATGATACTGGACGCTTAGGGCACAGAGCTTTAGGCTCTCATTAATAAAAAGCAAACAATTGAGGAATTTTCCATGAGTGGATTTTATGCTGATAATGCGCAAAGTGTAGGTAATACTCCTTTGGTGCAGATGAATCGTTTAGGTCCAAAGGGCGTTACGATTCTAGCTAAGGTTGAGTCACGCAATCCAGCCGGTTCAGTTAAGTGTCGCGTTGGTGTAGGCATGGTTCAAGCTGCAGAAGCGGCAGGGTTATTAAAACCAGGTGTCACTATGGTTGAGCCGAC
The DNA here is from genome assembly GCF_034259425.1 of Denitrificimonas halotolerans. Taxonomy (NCBI): domain Bacteria; kingdom Pseudomonadati; phylum Pseudomonadota; class Gammaproteobacteria; order Pseudomonadales; family Pseudomonadaceae; genus Denitrificimonas; species Denitrificimonas halotolerans. The sequence continues at coordinate 259,080 of NZ_JAXIVU010000001.1, read as the reverse complement.
CTCAGGTAATACGGGTATCGGTTTGGCTTTTGTTGCAGCTGCACGTGGTTATAAGTTGATTTTAACCATGCCGTCTTCTATGAGTTTAGAGCGCCGTAAAATCCTCAAGGCGCTAGGTGCAGAGTTGGTTTTGACTGAGCCTGCTAAAGGTATGAAAGGTGCAATTGACAAAGCCAATGAAATTGCCGCTAGTAACCCTGAGAAATATCTCGTTTTACAGCAGTTCGATAATCCAGCGAACCCTGATATCCATGAGAGGACGACAGGGCCAGAAATTTGGCGTGATACTGATGGTGCGGTTGACGTATTGGTTAGTGGCATTGGTACCGGTGGTACTTTAACAGGGGTTTCACGTTATATTAAAAACACCTGTGGAAAGCCTATATTGTCAGTTGGTGTGGAGCCGAGTGCTTCGCCTGTGATCAGTCAAGTATTGGCGGGACAGGAGGCTGCACCATCACCGCATAAAATTCAAGGTATTGGCGCGGGTTTTGTACCAAAAAATCTCGACCTGACAATGCTTGATCAGGTTGAGCAAGTTACTGATGATGAAGCCAAGCAGATGGCACTGCGCTTAATGCGTGAAGAAGGTATTTTATGTGGAATTTCTTGTGGTGCAGCGATGGCAGCTGCGGTACGTTTGGCTGAACAGCCTGCTATGCAGGGTAAAACTATAGTGGTGATTTTGCCTGACTCAGGCGAGCGCTATTTGTCCAGTATGTTGTTTGATGACCTCTTTACGGAGCAAGAGCTTACACAATAAGTTAGAGGTAATGGGCCCCTGTATCGCTGCAAGTCGACGCAGGGGTTGGAGGTTTTATTGAGGGAGTGTGACTGATGGCGATTGATTTTCCGGCTGTAGCGATTGCGCGACAGATCCTAGATCGTTTTGATGATTATCGAGAACGGTTTCGTGAAATCACTAACTTAGGCCGCGAGCGTTTTGAAAAAGCTCAGTGGCAAGAGATTCAAGAAGCCTCAGCCGCGCGTATCCAGCTATATAAGATTTGCGTCACTGAAGCACGTGATGCTTTGCTGCGTCAATATGGAGAAGACATACTGCTGAATATTGAGTGCTGGCCGCAGATAAAGAACTCTTATATTGGGCAAATTGATTTACGTCTTGATGATGAGTTGTCTGAAACCTGGTTTAATTCGGTTTTTAATAGTCTTTTCAGTCATGACTTGATCAGTGACAGCTGTATGTTTGTGCACAGTACACGTGCGGCATTAAGTGCTCACGATGCACCGATGCAAATTCGTACGTATCGTCCAGAAGGTGATTTAGCGACCACTTTGCATCAAATCAGTGAGGACTATCGCTTTGTAGTTGATTATGAAGATCAATCTCGTGACTTGCAGCGTTTAGAAAAGCGTTTACGTGCAAACTTGCCTGACTGGGTTTGTAAAGATCCTGAGCTGTGTATTGAGCTCTATAGTTCGCGCTTGTATCGTAATAAAGGCGCCTATATTTTGGGACGTATTTATACTCAAGATGAGCAGTGGCCACTGGTGATACCGATGCTTAATCGCGAGGGGCTCGGTATTTGTATGGATACAGTGATCACTGATGAGGCCGAAGTGTCCATTATTTTCTCGTTTACTCGCTCCTACTTTATGGTCCGCGTTGCTTACCCTGCGGAGTTCATTAGTTTTTTACGCCGTATTTTACCGCGTAAGCATGTCTCTGAGCTGTACACTTCTATCGGTTTTTATAAGCAAGGAAAAACTGAGTTTTATCGCGCTTTGGTGAAGCATTTAGAAACTACTGAAGATAAGTTTATGATGGCACCTGGGGTGCGCGGGATGGTCATGACAGTGTTTACTTTGCCAGGCTTTAACACTGTTTTTAAGTTGATTAAAGACCGCTTTTCACCGTCCAAAATGGTGGATCGAGCGACCGTTATTGATCGTTACCGGTTGGTGAAGTATGTGGATCGTGTTGGGCGCTTAGCAGATACCCAAGAATTTGCGGATTTACGCTTTCCGGTGGCTAAGTTTGAGCCAGAGTGTTTGGCAGAGTTATTAGAGGTTGCTCCGGCCACAGTTGAAGTGCAAGGTGATGAGGTGCTAATTCGACACTGCTGGACTGAGCGACGAATGACGCCGCTGAATATTTATCTGGAAACGGCCAATGAACAACAGATTATCGATGCTTTAGATGATTATGGCTTAGCCATCAAACAATTGGCTGCAGCGAATATTTTTCCTGGTGATATGCTATTGAAAAACTTTGGTGTGACGCGACATGGTCGAGTCGTGTTTTATGATTATGATGAGATTACCTATTTGACAGAAATAAATTTTCGGAGAATCCCTGAGCCACGCTATCCAGAAGATGAAATGTCCGCTGAGCCATGGTATTCGGTGGCACCGAATGATGTATTTCCTGAAGAATTCCCACGTTTTTTATTTACTGATCACCAACTGCGTAAGCAGTTTAAAGAGTTGCATGCTGACTTATTTACCGCAGAGTTTTGGCAAGGGCTGCAAGCGGCAATTCGAGAGGGTAAGGTGATTGATGTGTTTCCATATAAGCGTAAGGGAATCGAGTGAGTGATAGAACTCAGATGCTGCTCAAGTGATTATATTTTAGTCGTTGAGAAGCTTAACATTGCGCGGTATAATACCGCGCTTCCATTTTTCCCGTTCGGGAGCGTGCAAAATTATGCTGCGTATCAGCCAAGAAGCTCTGACCTTTGATGATGTATTACTAATCCCCGGTTACTCCGAGGTATTACCCAAAGAAGTCAGTTTGAAAACCCGTCTTACACGGGGTATTGAACTTAATATTCCATTGCTTTCAGCTGCAATGGATACCGTTACTGAATCGCGCCTTGCCATTGCGATGGCACAAGAAGGTGGCATCGGTATCATTCATAAAAACATGACAGTCGAACAGCAGGCTGCAGAAGTGCGCAAAGTAAAGCGTTACGAAACTGCAATCGTGCATGATCCTGTTACTGTCACTCCAGATACTAAAATAATTGATCTATTAAAGCGCGCGGATGAACTTGGTTTTTCAGGTTTTCCAGTGCTTGATTCAGATCAGCAGTTAATTGGTATTGTGACTGGTCGTGATCTACGTTATACGCCAAATGCTGGCGATACTGTTGCAGCCATTATGACACCAAAAGATCAATTGATTACTGTGCAAGAAGGTACTGGTTTAGAAGAAATTAAAACCAAGCTTTATGAGCACCGTATTGAAAAAATGTTGGTGGTCAATGAGTTGTTTCAGTTACGCGGCATGGTCACATTCCGTGATATTGAAAAAGCAAAAAGCTATCCTTTTGCGTCTAAAGATGAGCAAGGCCGTTTGCGCGTAGGCGCGGCAGTTGGTACTGGTGCCGATACCGAAGAGCGTATCGCTGCCTTGGCTGAGGCCGGTGTTGATGTTGTTGTTGTTGATACAGCGCATGGTCACTCTAAAGGAGTGATTGAGCGTGTTCGTTGGGTTAAGCAGAACTTCCCTGATCTGCAAGTGATTGGTGGAAACATTGCCACTGGCGAAGCAGCATTAGCGCTTGTTGAAGCGGGTGCTGATGGCGTTAAGGTAGGTATTGGTCCGGGCTCTATTTGTACCACGCGTATTGTTGCAGGTGTAGGAGTGCCGCAAATCTCTGCGATTGCTAATGTTTCTGCTGCTTTAGAGGGTACAGGCGTACCTATGATCGCTGATGGTGGTATTCGTTTCTCTGGTGACTTATCCAAAGCCATCGTTGCTGGCGCTAATGCTGTCATGATGGGATCTATGTTTGCAGGTACGGAAGAATCACCGGGTGAAATTGAACTCTTCCAAGGACGTTCATACAAGTCATACCGTGGCATGGGTTCGATGGGGGCGATGGCGCAAGCTCAGGGATCCTCTGATCGTTACTTCCAAGATACTAGTGCGGGTGCTGAGAAGTTAGTACCTGAAGGGATTGAGGGGCGTGTACCTTATAAGGGCGCAATGTCGGCAATTGTCCATCAGTTGATGGGTGGCTTACGTGCCTCAATGGGGTATACCGGCTGCGCAACCATTGAAGAGATGCGTACTAAGCCTCAGTTTGTACGTATTACTGGTGCGGGAATGGCTGAGTCTCATGTCCATGATGTACAGATCACCAAAGAAGCACCAAACTATCGAGTCAGCTAAGCTGCACTCATATGTGTTAGACAAACCGCCGTATTGAGGCGGTTTGTCCTTTTATAAGTTTATAAACCGTTATTGAGACCTACCCCATGGCTGCCCAAGATATTCATGCCCACCGTATTTTAGTTTTAGATTTCGGTTCGCAGTACACCCAATTGATTGCTCGTCGCATTCGTGGCATTGGTGTGTTCTGTGAAATCCACCCTTTTGATGTGAGCGAAGAAACTATTCGTGAGTTTAACCCGCGCGGTGTCATCTTATCCGGTGGTCCTGAGTCAGTACATACGGATAATAGCCCACGTGCGCCGCAGTTGATCTTTGATTTGGGTGTTCCAGTGCTAGGCGTCTGCTATGGTATGCAGACTTTGGCGCAACAGCTCGGTGGTCAAGTTGAAGGTTCAAGTATTCGTGAATTTGGTGCTGCCCGTGTTGATGTTATTGCAGACAGCTTACTACTTAATGGTTTGCGTGATGCTCCAACAGCTACTTCAACTGAAGGTTTGGACGTTTGGATGAGCCATGGTGATAAAGTGACTGTATTGCCAGAAGGCTTTACCATCACGGCCAGCACTGCAAGTTGTCCAATTGCAGCCATGGAAGATGCATCACGTAATTACTATGGCGTGCAGTTTCATCCTGAAGTGACGCATACTGCGCAAGGTTTAGAAATTTTACAGCGTTTCGTATTAGAGATCTGTGGTTGTGAAGCCTTATGGACTCCGGCGAATATCGTTGAAGATGCGATTGCCAAAGTGCGTGCTCAGGTTGGTGAGCGTAAGGTGCTGCTAGGTCTGTCTGGCGGTGTAGATTCGTCAGTGGTTGCAGCTTTATTGCATAAAGCCATTGGTGATCAGTTAACTTGCGTGTTTGTAGATCATGGTTTGTTGCGTTTGCACGAAGGTGATCAAGTGATGCGTATGTTTGCAGAGAACATGGGCGTAAAAGTGATTCGTGTGGATGCCGAGCAGCGTTTCTTAGATTTGCTCAAAGGCGAGTCTGACCCAGAGGCGAAGCGTAAAATCATTGGTCGTACGTTCATTGAGGTCTTTGATGAAGAGTCGGCTAAACTAGAAGGCATTGATTTTTTAGCTCAAGGTACGATTTATCCTGATGTGATCGAGTCAGCGGCGGTTAAAGGTGGTAAAGCGAGCGTGATTAAGTCACACCACAATGTGGGGGGCTTGCCGGAAGATATGAAAATGGAGCTAGTTGAGCCGCTCCGAGAACTGTTTAAAGATGAAGTGCGTAAGTTAGGTGTAGAGCTAGGCTTACCGCATGATATGGTATATCGCCACCCATTCCCTGGGCCAGGTTTAGGTGTACGTATCCTGGGTGAAGTCACTAAAGAGTACGCAGACATTCTACGCCAAGCGGACCATATTTTTATTGAAGAGTTGCGCAAGGCTGGTTGGTACGATAAAACCAGTCAGGCGTTTGCGGTATTTTTGCCAGTGAAGTCTGTTGGTGTTGTAGGCGATGCACGTCGCTATGCATGGGTTGTTTCGTTGCGTGCAGTGGAGACGATCGATTTTATGACAGCGCGTTGGGCACATTTGCCTTACGAACTGTTAGAAACCGTTTCTGGCCGTATTATCAATGAGATCGAAGGCATTTCTCGCGTTGTTTACGATGTTTCGAGTAAGCCGCCGGCGACCATTGAGTGGGAATGATTTTAATCTAAGCGCTGATGGTGCTGCCCAGTAATTTAAAAAGGCTCATGATTTATTCATGGGCCTTTTTTTATGATTTAAAAAATATTATTAACTTGTATATAGTTTAAATGGGTGATGGAATAGCTAGAGCAAAGTCGCATAGTGAGAAGAGTAAGCGTGGGCCTATTGTATCAGTAGAGGCTTGATTAGCTTTAGGTGATCTTGTGTTGATAGAGCGCTCAGAGCTGCTGTTAGGGCTTAGTAAAGAAAGTTGAGTGGCAGCTGCTTATTATAAGCGCTGTAGGTTAGTCATTGCTTTTTTAGCGGTGATAGCAAATTGAATGAGGCATATAAGAATAATAATGGCAACCCATGAAGAATATGATTTTATCGTTATAGGCGCTGGTTCGGCTGGTTGTGTACTGGCTAATCGCTTATCAGCAAATCCTGCGTACAAAGTTTTGCTGTTAGAGGCAGGTGGGTCGGATAAAAGTCCGCTAATTCATATGCCGGCTGGTTTCTTTTTAATGCTCAAAAGTGGCAAGTTCAGTTGGCGCTATCAAACCGCACCGCAAAAACATCTGAATAATCGTATCTTGCATGATGCGCGTGGCAAGGTGTTAGGTGGCAGCAGCTCCATTAACGGCATGTGTTATAGCCGTGGCGCACCGGAAATTTTTGACTTATGGGCTGAGCAGGGCAATAAAGGATGGTCATACGCTGAAGTGTTGCCTTACTTTAAGCGAGCGGAAAACTATGAGCATGGAGCATCTGAGTTTCATGGTGGCGATGGTCCATTAGCAGTCACGCAAGCTAAACATATGAATCCTACACAGAAAGCTTGGTTGGAGGCGGCTCAGGAGGCGGGTTTTCCTTATAGCAATGACCATAATGGCGCAAAGCCTGAAGGCTTCGGCCCTTGTGATAGCACCATTAAAAATGGGCGACGAATCAGTACGGCAGTGGCTTATTTGAACCCCGTTAAAAATCGCCAGAATCTTCATATTGAAACTCATGCGTATGTGACTCGATTGCTCTTTACAGGCTTGCGCGTGACGGGTGTTGAATATGTGCAAGGTACTGATACAAAGCAGGTTTTTGCTCAACGAGAAGTTATTTCCAGTTGTGGTACTTTTCAGTCTCCGCAGCTGCTGATGCTGTCTGGCATTGGTGATGCAGAGCATTTGAATGAGTTCGGGATTAAACCAGTGGTTGACTTGAAAGGTGTAGGGCAGAACCTGCATGACCATATTGGGACTGCTGTGCAAATGACATGCCCCTTGCCAGTGACAGACTATAAGTTAATCAGTAGTGCTGCAGCGAAGGTTTCTGCTGGGTTGCGTTATCTTTTAACGCGGCGCGGCCCTTTAGCGAGTAACAGTATTGAAGCCATTGCCTATTTGCGTTCCGGAGCGTATGGGCATGATGAGCTGGATTTGAAGTATTATCTTGTTCCTGTACTGACTGGGGATGGAGAGTTGGTGAAGGAACATGGGGTTACCAATCTTATTATTTTAACACGGCCAGAGAGTCGAGGGCAGTTACGTTTGAAGTCAGCGGACCCTATGGATAAGCCGATCATCGATGCCAATTACCTAGCGGATGAGCGTGACCGTGAGGTATTACGTCGTGGGGTGAGAATTGCACGGGAGATATTTTCCCAGCCTGCCTACACCCCTTATCGTGGTCGAGAATATTTACCTGGTGCGGACTGTACCAGTGATGAAGCATTGGATGAATTCTTCCGTAACACTTGTAGTGTTAATTATGAGGCAGTAGGTACCTGTAAAATGGGCCATGATGCAATGGCTGTGGTTAATGACAAGCTGCAGGTTCATGGTGTTGAAGGATTGAGAGTCGTAGATGGGGCAGTTATGCCACGAATCACTACCGGAGATCCTAGTGCGTCAATTATTATGATTGCAGAAAAAGCTGCTGATTTGATTTTGGAGGCAGTGCAATAGTGTAAGTGCGCAGAATGAGGTTGGCGTCGTGGGTAATAGTTGTTTCTTTAATTGCTTGTATGTGGGTTGGAAGGGCTTGCTTGAAAGCAATTAGACTGTGCAGTTATAAGCATGAGAAAATCATTGTGCAGTTTGAGGCGATCAGGTAACTTAAAAATTGAGTTTGGCGTGAGTGTTCGCGCGCTTTTCAGGTGGTCAAAACTAGGAGTTGCATATGGCAGGTTGGTTTGAATTAAGCAACAGCAGCGATGGTCAGTTTCGTTTTGTTTTAAAAGCCGGTAACGCTGAAATAATTTTGACAAGTGAGTTATACAAGCAAAAAGCGTCTGCCTTGAACGGTATTGCTTCTGTACAAAAAAATAGCAATTTAGATGAACGTTATGAGCGTAAAGAGGCAAAAAACGGCAAGCCGTACTTCAATCTAAAAGCTACAAATCATCAGGTGATCGGAAATAGTCAAATGTATGCATCAGAAGCAGCACGTGATAATGGCATCAAAAGTGTCAAAGCCAACGGTTCTACCGACGTCATTAAAGACTTTACTGTATAATTTAAACTTCCTTTTATATTGACATCTTTCTCGCCCTAAAGGGTGGGAGGATGTCCAACATTTGGATATGAGAGCAGGTAAAAATTAGCTCGGGCAGTGTGTTTGTGTGCATTACTGTTTAAAATGGCTACTGTATTTATTATGCAGTGAAGACAGTAGATGCCTGATCAAAATAATGCTACAGAACAAGATATATTGTTTATGCAGGAAGCTTTGCAGCTTGCCGAACAGGGGGCTGCTCTAGGTGAGGTGCCGGTTGGTGCCGTATTGGTGCAAGAAGGTGAGATCATTGGACGTGGTTTTAATTGTCCGATTAGCTTAAATGACCCTAGTGCTCATGCAGAAGTACAGGCTATTCGTGATGCTGCGACACAACTGAAAAATTATCGTTTACCGCAGACAACACTTTATGTCACGCTCGAGCCTTGCCATATGTGTGCAGGCTTGATAGTGCATGCACGTATTGCCAAGGTGGTATTTGCGGCAAGCGAACCCCGTGCAGGTGCAGTAGAAAGTAGGGGCTGTTTCTTTTCTCAGTCTTTCTTAAATCATCGTGTTGTTGTTGAAGGCGGGGTTTTAGCGCGAGAATCTGCACAAATGCTACGAGCTTTTTTTCGAGCTCGGCGCTAGGTGGCATTATTGACTATTAAGTGCAGGGGCTTGATTCTGATTGCTGCTAGGTTTGATACCAGGTGTATGACTGCCACTAACTCCAGTGCCTTCAGTTTGTGGTTGAGTGACCCAGGTTAAAATATCGTAATAACGGCGAATATTATTGACAAAGTGTACAGGCTCACCTCCGCGAGCATAGCCATAGCGAGTTTTGCTATACCATTGTTTTTGCGCCAGTCGTGGCAGAATGCTTTTCACGTCTAGCCACTTGTTTGGGTCTAGGCCTTCAGCTTCGGTGAGTTTGCGAGCATCTTCAAGGTGACCCATACCAACGTTGTAAGAGGCAAGCGCAAACCAAATGCGGTCGGACTCGTAAATGCTGTCAGGTAGCTGTTTGATTAATTGCGCAATATAGCGTGCTCCACCGTTGATACTTTGAGTTGGATCTAGACGGTTGGTTACACCCATGGCCTTAGCTGTGCGGTTAGTGAGCATCATTAATCCACGGACACCCGTCTTAGATGTAGCGGTTGGTAGCCAGTGTGATTCTTGATAGCCCATCGCTGCCAGTAGACGCCAATCAACATTGTATTTTTTCGCAGCATTACGAAACGCTGCCTCATAATTGGGCAAGCGTTGTTGTAAATGGTGGGCAAAGGCATTAGCACCGACATAACCTAAGGTGTCAACGTGGCCGTAATAGCGTTCGGTCAATTGTTTTAACAGCCCTGATTGTTTGGCGTTGGCTAAGAAACGATTGATCTCGTTGAGGAGAGTGACGTCGCTAGTAGTGGGGATTGCCCAGCTTTGTTGCAGGTTATCTTCTAAAGTAAAAGCCACTTGTATATTTGGAAAATACACTTGATTCATGGCCACTTCATTGGAATTCACTAAGGTTAAATCTATTTGCTTTTCATCAACCATGCGCAGTAAATCAATGGTTTCAACTTGATCGGACACGTCATAGTTGAGCTTAGGCAGGTCTTGTTTGATGCGTTTAAGGTTGTCCTCGTGAATGCTGCCCTGGAGTGCCAGTATATGTTTGCCAGCTAGTTGTCGGATATTACGCGGGCGTGAATCTTTTCTGTGGTAAATAAACTGAGATGAGACGCTTAAATAAGGATCAGAAAAGCGTGCCTTATCGAGGCGAGCAGTGCTGCTAATCAGTCCAGCAGCTGCTAGTTGCGGGCCGTTTGCGTTATCAAGCCGAGCAAAGAGCTGTTCAATATTGTCTGCGGTTTCAATTTTTAATTCGACACCCAACTGTTCAGCGAAGCGTTTAACCAATTCATACTCAAAGCCTGTTTCGCCGTTGCGGTCTTGGAAGTAGGTTGAAGGACTGTTGCGTGTAATGACATGCAAAACCCCCTGCTCCTGAATGCGTTCAAGGGTTGTCGGTGGCTTACCACAACCGTTGAGCATTAAGAGTAAGCTGGTCGCATAGCCTATTAGGAGGCTGCGAATTGGGGTAAACGTCTGGAGATACATGTTTGCAGTATACGCAAAAGCGACTTGTCACAGCAAAGAAAAGCAGTTTAAGTTGGGAGAATATATGTTTTTTTAGGTGGACTTAAGCAAACAAACGCTTAAATGACAGATATGGATGGTCATTTACTGCTGTGGGCACTAGAATATCCGCTTATTTCTTACAACTTTTCTGAGGCTGTCACGACGATGCTGATCTTGCGCGGCGCTCCTGCCCTTTCTGCTTTTCGCCACGAGAAACTATTTGAACAATTGCGCCAGAAGGTTCCTTCTGTTGCGAATGTTTACGCAGAGTTTGCTCATTTTGTTGAGGTTTCATCTGCGTTAAGCAGTGATGAGGGCCAAGTCCTAAGCCGTTTGCTTAAATATGGCCCAAGTGTGCCGAGCCAAGAGCCAAGCGGACGCTTATTTTTAGTAGTGCCCCGTTTTGGCACTATTTCACCTTGGTCCAGTAAAGCAACGGATATTGCTAAGAACTGTGGCCTTGATAAAGTACAGCGTATTGAACGCGGTATGGCGTATTACATTGCTGGGGAATACAGTGAAACTGAAGCACAGCTGATTGCTGCTGTGTTGCATGATCGCATGACTGAGCTTGTATTAGGTGCGATGGAAGAGGCCTCGGCACTCTTTAGTCATGCTCAACCACGCCCATTAGCGGTGGTGGATGTCTTAGAGGGCGGATTTAAAAGCCTAGAAAAAGCGAATCTTGAGCTTGGTTTAGCCTTGGCTGAGGATGAAATCGAATATTTGGTGGAAAACTTTAAAAAACTCGGTCGTAACCCGCACGATGTTGAGTTGATGATGTTTGCTCAGGCGAATTCTGAGCACTGCCGTCATAAGATTTTTAATGCAAGCTGGGATGTAGATGGAGAGGCTCAAGAAAAATCTTTGTTTGCCATGATCAAAAACACCTACCAAATGAACAGTGAAGGTGTTTTGTCAGCCTATAAAGATAATGCTTCAGTGATTGAAGGCTTCACTGCCGGACGTTTCTTTCCAGATCCTGAAACGGGTGAGTACGCAGCTCATCAGGAGCCAATCCACATTTTGATGAAGGTTGAAACCCACAACCACCCAACAGCTATTGCACCTTTTCCAGGGGCTTCTACAGGTTCGGGCGGTGAGATTCGCGATGAAGGTGCGACTGGTCGTGGTTCTAAACCTAAAGCAGGCTTAACCGGCTTTACTGTATCTAACTTGAATATTCCTGGCTACATTCAGCCGTGGGAAGTGCCTTATGGTAAGCCCGAGCGTATTGTTGATGCGTTGGACATTATGATCGAGGGGCCATTAGGCGGTGCTGCTTTTAATAACGAGTTTGGTCGTCCGGCAATCACAGGTTACTTCCGTTCGTTTGAGCAGGCTGTAGATAGTCCTCGTGGAACGGAAGTGCGTGGTTATCATAAGCCTATTATGTTAGCTGGTGGGCTAGGAAATATCCGCGCTGAGCACGTACAAAAAGATGAGATTGCTGTCGGCAGTAAGTTAATCGTTTTGGGTGGGCCAGCTATGTTGATTGGCCTAGGTGGTGGCGCTGCATCTTCTATGGCGACAGGTGCTTCTTCTGCTGATTTAGATTTTGCTTCAGTGCAGCGTGAAAACCCAGAGATGGAGCGTCGCTGTCAGGAAGTGATCGACCGTTGTTGGCAGCTAGGCGAAGACAACCCTATTAGCTTTATTCATGACGTGGGTGCTGGTGGTTTATCCAATGCTTTTCCTGAGTTAGTTAATGACGCCGGTCGTGGTGGTGTCTTTAATTTGCGTGATATTCCAAACGATGAGCCAGGCATGAGTCCGCTAGAGATTTGGTGTAATGAGTCGCAAGAACGTTATGTAATGGCGGTTAAGCCTGAGAACTTGGAGCGTTTTGCTGCAATTTGTGAGCGTGAGCGTTGCCCGTTTGCTGTGGTTGGTGAAGCTACAGAAGAGCGTCATCTGACTGTGGCCGATAGTTATTTTGATAATAAACCGGTTGATATGCCATTGGATGTATTGCTTGGTAAACCACCACGCATGCATCGCAGTGTTGAGCGTGAAGCGGAGCATGTTGATGATTTTGCAGCGGACTGCTATGACTTAACAGAAGTTGCTGATCGTGTTTTGCGTCACCCAGCTGTTGGCAGTAAGAGTTTTTTGATCACTATTGGTGACCGCAGTGTAACTGGGTTAGTCGCTCGCGACCAGTTTGTAGGTCCGTGGCAGGTGCCTGTGGCTGATTGTGGTGTAACTGCAAGCAGTTTCGACTCTTACTACGGTGAAGCTATGGCGATGGGAGAGCGTACCCCTTTGGCTGTCCTTGATGCACCAGCATCGGGTCGTATGGCTGTAGGAGAGGCTGTAACTAATTTGGCTTCTGCGCGCATCAATAAGATTTCTGATATTCGATTGTCAGCAAACTGGATGGCAGCAACAGGGCACCCAGGTGAGGATGCACGTTTATATGACACGGTAAAAGCGGTGGGCATGGAGTTGTGCCCTGAACTAGGCATTACAATTCCTGTGGGTAAAGACTCCATGTCGATGAAAACCAGTTGGGAAGATGAGGGCATTGAAAAGTCTGTCACTTCACCACTGTCGTTGGTCATTACGGGGTTTGCACCTGTTATTGATATTCGTCAGACCTTAACGCCACAGCTGCGCTTAGACAAAGGTGAGACTCAACTTGTTTTGATTGACTTAGGTCGTGGGCAAAACCGTTTAGGTGCCTCTATCTTTGCACAGGTTTACAGTCAGGTAGGGCAAACGACACCAGATGTGGATAGCGCAGCAGATCTCAAAGCGTTCTTTGGTACAGTGCAAGATCTAAATGCACAACAGAAATTATTGGCTTACCATGATCGTTCAGATGGTGGGTTATTGACCACTGTTCTAGAAATGGCTTTTGCTGGACATTGTGGTTTAGAGCTTAAATTAGATGCTTTGCAGGTGAGTGCTGAACAGGTCAATGCTGCGTTACTCAACGAAGAGTTGGGTGCGGTAGTGCAGGTGTTAAGTAGCGATCTTGATGTTGTGTTGGCAGCCTTTGCTGATGCAGGTTTGGCTGATTGCGTGAGTGTGATTGGTCGTCCTATTGCAGGTGAGGCTATACAGATTAGTTTGGCTGATACGAATATTTTCACTGCTGAACGTCATTTGCTGCAACGTGCATGGACCGAGACCAGTTACCAGATTCAGCGTTTACGAGATAATGCGGAGTGTGCTGATCAGGAGTTTGCAGCACTGTTAGATACTAACAATCCAGGTTTATCTGCGAGTTTAACCTTTGATATTAATGAAGATATCACGGCGCCTTATATTAATGTTGGAGCGCGTCCGCGCGTTGCTGTATTACGAGAGCAGGGGGTAAACGGCCATGTGGAAATGGCCGCAGCTTTTGATCGTGCTGGGTTTACTGCCGTGGATGTACATATGAGCGATGTGCTCGAAGGCCGTATTGATTTAGAGACTTTCAAAGGTCTTGTGGCGTGTGGTGGTTTCTCTTATGGTGACGTTTTAGGTGCTGGTGAGGGCTGGGCAAAGTCGATCCTGTTCAATAGTCGTGCACGTGAAGCCTTTGCTCAGTACTTTGACCGTAACGATAATTTCACCTTAGGTGTGTGTAATGGTTGTCAGATGCTATCGAATCTGACAGAGCTGATTCCAGGGACAGAATTCTGGCCGCGTTTTGTACGTAACCAGTCTGAGCAGTTTGATGCTCGTGTTGCTATGGTTGAAGTGCAGGAGTCAGCATCGATCTTCTTGCAGGGCATGGCTGGCTCACGCATGCCGGTTGCTGTGGCGCACGGGGAGGGACGTGCCGAGTTTGCAAGTCACGAGGCTATGCTAGCTGCTAATACTTCAGGCGGTGTCAGCCTTCGTTATGTGGATAACTATGGTAAGGTTACAGAAGGTTACCCAGCAAACCCTAACGGCTCTGCTAACGGTATCACGGGTTTAACGAATCATGATGGTCGCGTGACTATCATGATGCCGCACCCTGAGCGTTTATTCCGAGCAGTACAGAACTCTTGGTATCCTGATAACTGGCAAGATGATGGTGCATGGTTACGCATGTTCCGAAATGCTCGTGTTTGGGTAGACTGAGTCCATCTGAGTTGTTGTGAACGCCGCTGTTTTATCAGCGGCGTTTTGCATTTTTCTGGAAGGGTTAGATTGTGTGCTTAGGGTGTAATTTCAATTAAAGTGCCGTCTTTGACTAAATTCCAGACTTCTTTCATATCATCATTTTTCAATGCGATGCAGCCATCTGTCCAGTTGAGGCTGTGAAAAAACCATTCAGGGTACTCGCCGTCAATAGGGGTGCCGTGAAGCATAATCATGCTGCCTGCTGAGCGTCCAAGTTCTTGTGCACGTTTAAGGTCAGAAGCATTTGGGTAAGAGATATGCATGGATAAATTGTAATTCTTACTAGGGCGTCGCCAATTAATCCAATAGGTGCCTTCAGGGGTGCGCTGGTCACCTTCGTACTCCTTTTTTCCGGGTTTTTTACCGAGAGAAACACGGTATGTTTTTATAATGTCGCCGCGATGCATTAAGTGCAAAGAGCGTTCAGACTTCACTACTAGGACTTTATCAATAAAATGACGGGCTGGAAGCTGGGGTGAGCTGGCATAAGAGAACAGTGGCAGGAGTAAAGTGATGAAAATAAAAATAGCGCGCATGAAAGCTCCCTGGATGTAGCTGGCATCATAAAATTGGATTTAGCCATTCGGTTGAGCCGGTATCCTAATAACAGCGTCTAAATCAAGTGATTAAGAATAGTGAGTTAACTGGTACTGCAATAAGTCACTTGGGGGATGTACAGGCTTCTGGCATGATACTTATATCTTGAGGTATAGAGTATGCCGATGTTAGATAAGCTTGCACAACGTATACAGTGTTATTCTCCACGTGCTTTAGCATTACCGCCACATACACGTGAAGCGGCAGTGCTGATGCCTTTGACGCGAACAGAGAACCCAGAGTTACTGTTAACGCTGCGTGCGAAAAATTTATCCACTCATGGGGGAGAGGTGGCCTTCCCAGGTGGGCGGCGAGACCCTGAGGATCGGGACTTGGTTTATACGGCTTTGCGTGAAACGCATGAAGAAGTTGGCTTGGAGCCAGAGTTGGTGCAGGTTGTTGGTTCGCTCAGTGAGGTGGTTTCACGTCATGGAGTTAAAGTAACGCCTTATGTTGGCTTTATTCCAGATGCTGTTGAATACCGAGCGAATGCAGGGGAAATTGCTTCGATTTTTTCTGTTCCGCTTGAGTTTTTTGCTGAAGATCCGCGTCAAACCACCCATCGAATTGATTATTTGGGTCATACTTGGTTTGTGCCAAGTTATCAGTTTTCGGGTTATAAAATCTGGGGGCTGACTGCCATTATGGTGGTGGAGTTGGTTAATTTGGTTTATGACCGTTCAATTGTTTTGAGTGAGCCGCCCCAGCTCAGTAAGAAAGAACTTTAAATAATAATTAAAAGGAATCATCAATGAAGTATCGCTTAGCCGAGAGTCGAGTTGATGCACATCCAGAAAGCTGGATTGCTCCCACTGCAGCAGTGATTGGTAAGGTGCGCTTAGATGCCGGCGCTAGTGTGTGGTTTAATGCTGTGCTGCGTGGTGATAATGAGCTTATTCATATTGGTGCAAATAGTAATGTACAAGATGGTACTGTGATGCATACGGACATGGGGTGGCCTTTGACTTTAGGGCAGGGTGTTACGGTTGGACATAATGCAATGCTGCATGGGTGTACTGTAGGGGATCACAGTTTGATTGGTATTGGCGCGGTGATTCTTAATGGTGCAAAAATTGGTAGACATTGCATTATTGGGGCAAACAGCTTAATTCCTGAGGGGAAAGAGATTCCAGACGGCAGTTTAGTTGTGGGTTCGCCAGGGAAGGTTATTCGTCAATTGACTGAGCAGCAAAAAAGTATGCTAGAAGCTAACGCTGTACATTATGTGCATAATGCGCAACGTTATGCCGCAGACCTACAGGAAGAAGATGACTATAGTTTCTAAACCACCAGCGCCGCGGGAAAAGCCGGTGCGATCACCTTGTGTCAGTTTATGTGCTTTAGATATTAATGATGTGTGTATGGGTTGTCAGCGTACCGGAGAGGAGATTAGCGCTTGGGGGAAAATGACTAATGATGAGCGCCGTGAAGTATTAGCCAAAATTAATGAGAGAGCGCGCAAACAAGGTTTGCTGAGTAAATAAGTGAGGATATGTAATGCCCCGTATAGGAACGCCATTATCAACAAGTGCTGTGCGTGTATTGCTTTGCGGTTCGGGTGAGTTAGGAAAAGAAGTTGCTATCGAGTTGCAGCGTTTTGGGGTAGAAGTGATTGCTGTTGACCGTTATGCCAATGCTCCAGCTATGCAAGTTGCGCAGCGCAGTCATGTCATCAATATGCTAGATGGTGCTGCATTGCGGGCGTTAATTGAGCAAGAGCAGCCACATTATATTGTGCCGGAAATTGAAGCTATTGCCACAGCAACTTTGGTTGAGTTGGAGGCGGAAGGTTATACGGTAATACCTACAGCGCGTGCAGCACAGTTAACTATGGATCGTGAAGGTATTCGTCGTTTGGCTGCTGAAGAGTTACAGCTACCAACATCCCCTTATTGCTTTGCTGATAATTATGCTGAGTATCGCAGTGCAGTGCAGCAAGTGGGTTATCCTTGCGTGGTTAAGCCGCTTATGAGTTCATCAGGGAAGGGGCAGAGTGTATTGTGTAGTGAGGCAGATTTAGAGTCATCTTGGCAAACAGCTCAAGAAGGTGGTCGTACTGGGGCTGGACGGGTTATTGTTGAAGGGTTTATTGATTTTGATTATGAGATCACGCTACTGACTGTCCGACATATTAATGGTACAAGTTTTTGTGAGCCTATTGGCCACTTACAGGAGCGCGGTGATTATGTGCAATCATGGCAACCGCAAGTGATGAGTGCTGCGGCACTTAAGGCTGCACAACAGATAGCGCAAAAAATTACTGAGGCTTTAGGTGGGCGCGGAGTGTTTGGTGTTGAGCTTTTTGTTAAAGGTGATCAAGTGTGGTTCAGTGAGGTTTCACCACGTCCGCACGATACTGGTTTGGTGACTTTGATGTCGCAAGACCTGTCTGAGTTTGCCCTACATGCTCGTGCTATTCTTGGATTACCCATTCCGGTTATTCGTCAGCAAGGTCCTACAGCTTCTGCTGTTTTATTAGTGCAGGGTCAATCAGTGCAGACGGCTTTTGCTGGTTTAGCAGGTGCTTTACTGCAGCCAGACACGGCGTTACGTTTGTTTGGTAAGCCCGTAGTTGAAGGTGAGCGCCGTATGGGAGTGGCTTTGGCACAAGCAGGCACAGTAGAAGAGGCTCGTCATAAGGCGCAGCAGGTGATTAGCAGTATCAGAGTTGAGCTCTGATACTGCTAAGACTTGAGTCAGTCATCGTGCCAGAGGCGTGCTCGACTGACTCGGTTGTCTCGAATTTCTAATGTTTCTAAATAGTAAGGGCCAATTTCAATACATACTGCACCTTCAGGAATAAATTCCAATATCTCGGTGATTAAACCATTAAGAGTTTTAGGGCCATCACTTGGCAGTTCCCATTCAAGGGCTTTGTTGATATCACGAATATAAGCTGCACCATCAATGGTATAGCTGCCATCACTGAGCTGACGAACTTCTGGAGTTGCGCGGCGATCGTGATCGCTAAACTCACCAACAATTTCTTCGAGAATATCTTCTAAGGTCACAACACCTTCTACATCACCGTATTCATCTACAACAATCCCAATGCGGCGTTTATGCTTTTGAAAATTTAACAATTGCGTGGAAAGAGGGGTGCTTTCAGGGATGAAGTAAGGGTCGCTGCAGGCTTCTTGGAGGTCATCATGCGTCAGCTTGTTGAGTGTCAATAGGCGCGCAATTTGACGCATATGAATGATGCCGATGATCTGGTTAATATTTTCACGATAAAGCGGTAAGCGAGTATGTGTGGTGGTGCGCAATTGCCAAATGATCTGATCAAGGTTGCTATCTAAATCGATACCAAAGACCTCATTACGTGGAATCATAATGTCATTTACGGTGACATTTTCTAGGTCTAGGATGCCTAGTAGCATATCTTGGCGGTTACCAGGAAGCTCTTGTCCAGCCTCGCGAACCACGCTACGCAGTTCCTCTGTAGATAGGCTATCTGATGAATGGTGGCGAGTGTCGATACCCATGAGGCGCAATAGACCGTTGCTGATAGCGCCAGTGAGCCAAACAACAGGGCTCAGTGGTGTCATCAGTAGTAAAATAACACGGCTGGCGGGGAAGGCGATGAGTTCAGGACGTAAAGCTGCCAGTGTTTTAGGGGTGATTTCACCAAAAATGAGGACTACGATCGTGAGCGCGATGGTAGCAATGGCAACGCCAGCATCCCCCCAAAGATCCACAGCGATAACGGTGGCGATGGATGCAGCTAAGATATTCACTACATTATTGCCCACTAGAATTGTGCCTAAGAGGCGGTCAGGCTTATTGAGTAGGCGCTGTGCGCGCTGTGCATTGCGATTTCCTTCGCGGCTCATATGGCGCAATCTATAGCGGTTTAAGCTCAGCAACCCCGTTTCTGAACTGGAGAAAAAAGCCGAACAAAGAATTAAGAAAATTAGCAGGGCTAAGAGATAGCTGAGATGCATATCGTCCACAAGCAAAAGGCCTCAGATTACTAAAATAAATTCACGGACTAATTTACTACCGAAGTAGGCCAGCATTAAAAGTAAAAAACCCATAATAGTCCAGCGAATAGCTTTATGTCCGCGCCAACCAAGTTGGTGGCGTCCCCAGAGGAGAATGCCAAAGACGAACCAGGCGATGCAGGACAGTAGGGTTTTATGCACTAAGTGTTGAGCTAATAGGTTGTCGAGGAATAGCCAACCGCTCAGTAAAGACAAAGAAAGTAGTAACCATCCCGCCCATAAAAAACCAAATAATAAGCTTTCCATGCTTTGCAGTGGTGGAAAGTTTTTGATAAGTGTGGATACGGGACGTTTGCGTAATTGACGTTCTTGTACCAATAAAATAATAGACTGAAAAAGGGCTATTGTGATCATACCGTAAGCCAGAATAGAAAATAGTATATGCGCTAAGATGCCTGGAGCTTCATTGATTGGTTGGGTATGACCGTGCGGCAAAAATTGCGCGCTGAGCGCTGTGACTGCACCAAGACTGAGTAGAGGTAAGAGCAGTATGTGGGCAGAAATGCGTGTTAAACACAGTAAAACAAAACCAATGATTGAAAAGGCAATTAAGCTAGCTGAATTAAATAAGCTAAGCACTAAGCCTTGTTCAAGTAGTAGCGTAGCAAACAAATGGCCACCATGACCGATAAACCCGAGTAGAGTCAGCCCCGTCACTAAGGCTCTATTAAAAGATACCCGTTGCCCAAGACAGCTCACCAAGTAAAAGCAGGTGGCACCATAAAAAACTGCAGCAAACAGACTAAAAAGCAGAGAGGACATAATACCTTGTACAATAAATGATATAGATTGAGTTTGGCATATAATACAGCAGCGTAGAAACAATATTTACGCCACTGATCTGAGTTAGGCAATATTCCCAGTCTTTTTCACGCTAAGCAATGGGCTAATCAGTAAATAGGACGATATCCTTTGACAGTTGGTGAGTCTATCCATAAAATACCGCGCCTATGACAAATGTACCGATTCCTCCTCACGTTGATCCGCGAAAATTTGCAGATCGTAGTATCTCCTTAAGTGGAGAGCTACCTTTGCAGCAATTTTCTAGGGTCTGCGAACTGCTGACAGACACTGCCGGACATGTTCAGGCAGCGTTTGAGTTTAGCCGCGACCAACAGAAAGTTGCAGTAATGCGATTAAAGCTTGAGTCGGAGGTTAGGATGATCTGCCAGCGTTGCCTGGATGAAGCGGTTATACCTGTTGGCGGTGAGTATCTATATGCCATCGTTAACCCTGGTACAGATGAGTTACACTTCCCCCAAGGGTATGACGTACTTGAAGTAGGTGATGAGCCTCTGGATTTATATACATTGATTGAAGATGAGTTGTTATTATCTTTACCAATTATACCCATGCACCCACCTGAAGAATGCCAGCAACCGGCTGGACTCCTAGAGTCCGAGTCGAACGAGGATGCGGTTAAAAGGTCCAACCCATTCAGTGTATTGGCGCAGTTAAAGCGAGACCCAAACGTTTAGGAGTTTATAATTATGGCTGTTCAGAAGAGCAAGAAATCCCGTTCAGCGCGTGGTATGCGCCGTTCACACGATGCACTGACATCAAGCGCGTTAACCGTAGAGCAGAGCACTGGTGACGTACGTTTACGCCACCATGTTTCCGCTGATGGTGTATACCGTGGTCGTCAAGTGATCGCGAAGGATTCTGCTGAGTAAACCTTGACCGGTTTAGTTATAGCAGTTGATGCAATGGGCGGGGACTATGGTCCCCGTCTTGTTGTATCTGCATGTGTGAAAAGTTTAGTACAGTATCCAGAACTGCATTTAGTGCTTGTTGGTGATGCACCCAACATTGAGTCTATTTTGGCTCAAACCCCTCAGGCCAACCATGCGCGAATCAGCATCAAGCATGCTAGTGAAAGCATATCGATGGCCGAAAATCCTGCCTACGCTTTACGACATAAGTTAGACTCCTCAATGCGCATTGCTTTGCAGATGGTTCGTGATCAGCAAGTGCATGCTTGTGTCAGCGCTGGTAATACAGGTGCGTTGATGGCTTTGGCTAAGCATGTTTTGAATACCTTGCCTTATATCGATCGTCCGGCAATTATGACTGCACTGCCGACTTTGACGGGTGAAACCCATTTATTGGATTTGGGAGCTAACGTTGATGTCAGTGCGCAACAGTTGGTGCAATTTGCTGTCATGGGGTCGGCAGCTGTGCAATCGCGAGGGCTTATTCGGCCGCGTGTTGCACTGCTTAATGTCGGGCGTGAGGCGATTAAAGGAAATCAGCAGGTGAAGTTGGCTGCAGCTGAATTAGAAGCAATGCCGCAGATTAACTACGTTGGTTATGTTGAAGGTGATGGTGTCTTTCGTGGTGATGCTGATGTAGTGGTATGTGATGGTTTTGTTGGTAATGTGCTACTTAAGTCTAGCGAAGGCTTGGCGCAACTGATCACTGCTCGCACCAAACAATGTCTTGGGCGAGGCGTGCGTGCTTGGTTATTAGCTTGGCTTGCAGCGCCTTTGCTTAAGGTTTTGCGTTCAGAAATCGCGCCAGAACGTTACAATGGGGCTTGTTTGTTAGGTGTTGATGGCATTGTAGTGAAAAGTCATGGTAATGCTTCTGAAGAAGCCTTTCAGGCCGCGATTAGCGTAGCTTATACGGCAGCAAAAGAGGGGTTGGCTCAGCGTCTACAAGAGCGCTTACAAGCATTTAGCCAAGTCTGAAAGCTGCATAGTGTAATAAAAGTGTGACGGATGGATGAGGCTTATCATCCAATGGTCGGTTTGTTATTCATGTCTTAGGCGTGGCAAACTTCTCTTATTGAATGACAGGTAATTATTTTTATGAAGGCTTCTCTTGCGTTTGTATTCCCAGGTCAAGGCTCTCAAGCTGTTGGTATGTTGGCAGACATTGGTGCTGCGGAGTCAGTTGTAGTTGATACCTTTGCTGAGGCTTCCGAAGCTTTGGGCTATGACTTATGGGCGCTGACTCAGCAGGGCCCTGCAGAAGTATTAAATCAAACAGATAAAACCCAACCAGCAATTTTGACTGCATCTGTGGCGTTATGGCGTTTATGGAGCGCGCACTCGGCTGCACGTCCAGCGTATGTTGCAGGGCACAGTTTGGGTGAGTATTCAGCTCTAGTTGCTGCCGATAGCATCTCTTTAGCAGATGCCGTGCGTTTGGTTGAACGTCGTGGTCAGTTGATGCAAGAAGCAGTACCTGCTGGCGTGGGGGGTATGGCTGCTATTTTAGGCTTGGATGATGCAGATGTGCAGTCTGCCTGTGCTGAGGCAGCTGAAGGTGAGGTTGTGAGTGCGGTAAATTTTAATGCGCCAGGGCAAGTTGTGATTGCTGGTGCGGCAGCTGCCGTTGAGCGTGCGATTAACGCGTGCAAAGCGCGAGGCGCTAAGCGAGCGATGGCGTTGCCAGTAAGCGTGCCGTCACATTGTGCATTAATGCAACCTGCGGCAGAGCAATTTGCTGAGTCTTTAGCCGCTATTCAGTGGCAGCAGCCGAGCATTGCTTTGGTGCAAAATGTGAATGCTGAAGTGGTCACTGATTTGACTGCTTTAGAGCAAAATCTTTTAGCTCAGTTGTATAGCCCTGTGCGTTGGGTTGAGTCGATGGTGTGCTTGGCTGCACAAGGTGTCACTGATGTTGTTGAGTGCGGGCCAGGTAAAGTCCTATCTGGTTTGAATAAGCGCTGCATTAAGGGTGTTAACACCTATAACTTGGATAATCCAGAAGCATTTGCAGCAGCTGTAGCTGCACAGCTTTAAGATGGAGATTAAAATGAGCTTAGAAGGGAAAGTAGCCCTTGTTACTGGCGCTAGTCGCGGAATTGGTCGAGCAATTGCTTTGCAGCTGGGTGAGCAAGGTGCCACTGTGATTGGTACTGCAACCTCTGAAAAAGGGGCACAAAATATTGCTCAAGCTTTGCAAGACAAAGGTATTAAGGGTGCTGGTATGGTACTCAATGTCTGTGATGCTGAATCTGTGAATGAGACAATGAAACGTATTCAAGATGAGTTTGGTGCGCCATTGATATTGGTCAATAATGCTGGCATCACACGCGATAATCTGATGATGCGGATGAAGGATGAAGAGTGGTTTGATGTAGTTGATACTAACTTGAATAGTTTATATCGCATGACAAAAGCCGTTTTGCGAGGCATGACCAAGGCGCGCTGGGGTCGTATTATAAGCATCGGCTCTGTGGTAGGTGCAATGGGGAACGCAGGTCAAGTAAACTATGCAGCAGCGAAAGCTGGGTTGGAAGGTTTTGGTCGAGCTTTGGCGCGTGAAGTAGGATCTCGCTCAATTACAGTGAACGCTGTTGCACCAGGTTTTATTGATACAGATATGACTCGTGAGCTACCAGAGGCACAGCGCGAAGCACTTTTGACTCAGATTCCAGCTGGGCGTTTAGGTCAAGCTGAAGAGATTGCTAATGTGGTCACTTTCTTAGCATCAGAACAAGCAGCTTATGTCACTGGAGCAACGATTCCGGTGAATGGTGGCATGTATATGAGTTAAAATAACTGTAATTGTGACCGAAGTGTCATGCTTTCAGTCATAATTACGGTTTGCAATATTCAGATTTGTTTATGTGTTTATACAAACAAATCTAATAAGAGGTTAGCAAAGGGTAAGCAGTTCGCTTAAAATGCGCAAACCCTTTTACACATCAGTGACAGCTTGAGCTGTCCAGTTTCCATTTAGGAGTTATACACGGTATGAGCACTATTGAAGAACGCGTTAAAAAAATCGTTGCTGAGCAGTTGGGTGCTAAGGCAGAAGACGTAACTAACAGCGCATCTTTTGTTGATGATTTAGGCGCGGATTCACTGGATACAGTTGAGTTGGTAATGGCTCTTGAAGAAGAGTTCGAAACTGAAATTCCAGATGAGAAAGCCGAGAAAATCACTACTGTTCAAGAAGCAATCGACTACATCAACGCTCACGCGCAGTAATGTAACCGGTTGTTTTGGAACAGCGAAAGCCGCGCGACTTGTTACGAGTGTGCGGCTTTTTTTGTACAGCATATTTTGCATTAAACAAGAGGTTGTCGCCATGTCGCGTAGACGTGTCGTAGTTACCGGGATAGGCATGCTGTCCCCGTTAGGTGTTGATGTCGCGCAAAGTTGGTCAGGCATCCTAGCTGGCAAAAGTGGTATCAATTTGATTGAGCACTTTAATGTTGAGGCGTTTTCAACGCGTTTCGGTGGTTCAGTTAAAAATTTTGATGTTGAACAGTATATGCCAGCCAAAGATGCACGTCGTCTCGACCTGTTTATTCAGTATGGTTTAGCTGCAGGGTATCAGGCTATTCGAGATGCCGGTCTAGAAGTAACTGATGCGAACCGCGAGCGCATTGGTGTGGTGATGGGGTCAGGGATCGGTGGTTTAACAAATATTGAAAACACTTGCCAAACTTTATTGGAGCAAGGCCCACGTCGTATTTCACCTTTCTTTGTGCCAGGCTCTATTATTAATATGATTTCTGGTGTGTTGTCGATCCAAATGGGTTTGCAAGGGCCGAACTACTCCATCGCTACGGCTTGTACTACGGGGACACACTGCATTGGTATGGCTGCTCGTAATATTGCTTACGGAGAAGCTGATGTCATGCTAGCAGGCGGTGCGGAAATGGCTGCTTGTGGGTTAGGGCTTGGTGGATTTGCTGCATCACGTGCGTTATCGACACGCAATGATGACCCGCAAGGTGCAAGCCGACCGTGGGATGCAGGTCGTGATGGTTTTGTTTTATCGGATGGCGCCGGAACTGTAATTTTGGAAGAGTTGGAGCATGCAAAAGCCCGTGGTGCAACAATTTACGCTGAAGTTGCTGGTTTTGGTATGGGCGCTGATGCTTTTCATATGACTTCACCGCCTGAGCAGGGTGATGGTGCCGCACGTTGCATGGCCAGTGCACTGCGTGATGCTAGGATGAACCCAGAGGAGGTGCAGTATGTAAACGCACACGGCACTTCGACTTTGGCAGGGGATTTGGCTGAGGTGAATGCAATTAAGAGTGTGTTTAAAGATCACGCGCAGCAGCTTGCAGTCAGCTCAACCAAATCTATGACTGGGCACTTATTGGGTGCAGCGGGCGCTGTTGAAGCTATTTTTAGTATTTTAGCTATTCGTGATCAAGTTGCTCCGCCGACGATTAATTTAGATGAGCCTGGCGAAGGTTGTGATCTAAACTTTGTACCACATCAAGCGCAGCCTATGAAGATTGATGCCGTACTGTCCAATTCCTTTGGTTTTGGTGGTACTAATGGTTCGTTATTGCTGCGTCGGTATCATTAAAGGTGCAGGCTTGGATTAACGGTCAGCCAGCAACATCGATTGATGTGGCTGACCGTGGCCTAGCGTATGGGGATGGTCTGTTTGAGACAATAAAGGTGAGCCAAGGGCGCGCAGCTTTATTGGGGCGACACTTGGAGCGCTTGCAAGAGGGGTGTCAGCGTTTAATGATACCTTGTGAGATGCAGTTACTGCGTCGTGAGTTAGATGACTATATGCAACTCATAGGTAATGGCGTTTGTAAGCTGATAGTCACTCGTGGTATGGGGCAGCGTGGGTATGCTTTGCCGCAGCAATCGGTAGTGCAACGTATTTTACAAGCCTCAAGTTTCCCGCAATGGCCAGCAGCCTATGCTGAGCAAGGTATTGCACTTTTTTCTTGTCAATTACGTTTATCACAGCAGCCTAAGCTAGCGGGCTTAAAACATCTTAACCGCTTAGAGCAAGTGCTTGCGCGCGCAGAGTGGTCAGACTCCACTTACGCCGAAGGTGCATTGCTAGATGAGCAAGAGCGGGTGGTAGACGGTGTTTTTAGCAATCTATTTATAGTGCAGAATCAACGCTTGCTGACTCCAGATTTACGTCGCTGTGGCGTGGCAGGTGTGATGCGTGCAGAGTTGTTGGCACGTGCGCAAGCTGCAGGTATTGAAGTGCAAGTTAAAGATATTCCAAGGTCTGAAATGTTACAAGCTGATGAGATTTTTACCGCAAACAGTTTGTATGGTATTTGGCCAGTGCGTAATTACGCAGGACGGTGTTGGGCGGTAGGAAAGATGACGCGTAGATTGCAACAAATGATCAAGGATCTAACAGGTGAATAAGCGTGCTGCGTAAGCTATTGATAATTTTTTTAGGTGTGAGCTTACTGGCTGTAGCAGTAGTTGCGGCAGCGTTGTGGAAGCATACTCAAGTGCTTGAGCAGTCACTCCAGCTAGAAGGAGAACAGCTATTAAATGTGCCCGCTGGCAGTACGCCAAATGCCTTATTAGCACAATTAGAACAGCGAGGGGTGATGAAAGGTGCCCTATGGTTGCGTTTAGGTTGGCGTTTGCAAGGTCAAGTGCAACCATTACGTACTGGTGAGTATGAGCTAGCGCCCAATATGACTGTGGCCCAACTTTTAGAAAAGTGGCGCATCGGTGATGTTGTGCAGCATCGGATTACCTTGGTTGAAGGCTGGAGTTTTCGTCAAGTACGGCAAGCTTTGGCGCAACAAGAAAAGCTTGAGCAAAGTATTGGTGAGCTTAGTAATAGTGAATTGATGCGTACTTTAGGGCTAGCCAATGTGCATCCAGAAGGCCGTTTTTTCCCAGATACTTATCAGTATGTGCGTGGGCAAAGTGATTTAGATATTTTGCATCAGGCCAGTGAGCGCTTGCAAAAGGTTCTTGCTGAAGAATGGGCGGGCCGAGCAGAAGGCTTGCCGTACAAAAGTCCTGATGAAGCCTTAATCATGGCCTCGATCATTGAAAAAGAAACAGGTGTAGCACATGAGCGAGAGGAAATTGCTGGTGTGTTCGTACGTCGTTTGAATATTGGTATGTTATTGCAAACTGATCCAACAGTCATTTATGGGATGGGTGAGCGTTATTCCGGTAAAATTACACGTGCGGACTTACGTCGACCGACGCCATACAATACTTACGTGATTTCAGGTTTACCGCCAACACCCATTGCTATGGTAGGGCGTGAAGCCATTCATGCAGCACTGCATCCAAAACCTGGTAAAAGTTTATATTTTGTTGCTCGGGGCGATGGCAGTCACGTGTTCTCAAATACTTTAAGAGAGCATAATCAAGCTGTACGTGAATATCAGCTTAAACGACGATCTGATTACCGTTCTAGTCCAGCCCCAGTGAGTAAGGATTAAACATGCGTGGATTATTTATTACTTTAGAAGGGCCTGAGGGTGCAGGTAAAACTACCAACCGTGCTTATTTAGCTGAGCGCTTAATAGCGCAGGGTTTTTCGGTTGCATTAACGCGAGAACCTGGCGGTACTGCTTTAGCCGAAAAAATCCGAGGTATCTTGCTGGATCAACATGATGAACCTATGGCAGTTGATACCGAACTGCTATTGATGTTTGCCGCACGAGCACAACATTTAGCACAAGTGATTTTACCCGCCCTAGAGGCAGGTAAGATTGTTATTTGTGATCGTTTCACTGATGCTACTTATGCTTATCAGGGGGGGGGACGAGGACTGGACTGTTCTCGCATTGCTTTATTGGAGCAGTTTGTTCAAGGTGATTTGCGTCCTGACATGACATTGTTATTTGACTTACCGGTTGTTGATGGTATGGCGCGTGCTGAGGCACGCGGTAAGTTAGATCGATTTGAGCAAGAGCAACATGCTTTCTTTGAGGCTGTGCGTCAAAGCTATTTACAACGTGCTAAAGATGATCCTGACCGTTTCCGCTTGGTGAATGCCCAGCAATCATTAGCTGAAGTGCAGCAAAACCTAGAGCCTTATGTGCTCGAAATTATTGAACGCGCTAATGAACAGTAAATTGCTGCCTTGGCAAGCAAAGCTTTGGCAGTCGTTAGCGGGACGTAATCAGCAAGCGCATGCTTACTTGTTACATGGGCCGGCTGGTAGCGGTAAGCGTGAATTGGCAGAATGTTTCGCTGCATTTTTACTTTGCCGTGCACCGGTTGCGCAACAGCCTTGTAGGCGGTGTACGGCATGTAAATTGTATGCAGCCGATACACACCCAGACTTGATACGCTTAGAACCAGAGGAAGCCGGTAAAGCTATTTTAATTGCTAGTGTACGTGATCTGGTTGAGCGGATTTTGCAAACTTCGCAGCAAGGTGGTCGCAAAGTAGTGATTGTTGAGCCGGCAGAGGCGATGACCACTGGATCCGCAAATGCTTTGTTAAAAAGTTTAGAAGAACCAGCAGGTTCTACTATTTTTGTTTTGATCAGTCATCAGCTTAGTTTTTTGTTGCCGACGATTAAAAGTCGTTGTGTGTTGCAGGCTTGTCCATTGCCGACAGAGCAAGAGAGCGTGAACTGGTTACAGGAACAGCAGCCTGAGTTAAGCGTTGAACAGTGCCGCACTTTGATTGCTCTGGCTTCAGGGGCACCGTTGTATGCAAAAAAATTACTAGCGGATGATGTGTTGACGGTTCGTGATCAGGTAGTCAATGGTGTTAAACAGCTTTTTAAGCAGCAAAGTACGCCCAGCGAGCTCGCTGTCGCATGGGCTAAGATACCGCAGGAGTTGCTGTTTGATTGGTTTTGTCAGTGGGCGCAGTTGATATTACGCTATAAAATTACTGAAGATGAGAGCCAGTTAGGGCTAGCAGATATGAGAGTGGTGTTAAAGTTTGTGGCGTCAAAAGCACCATTAGAGCGTCTTTTGGAAACCCAAGATTGGCTTTTAGAGCACCGCCAAAAGGTTCTACGTCGTGTGCCTTTGCGGGCAGACTTATTATTAGAAGGACTGTTAGTACGCTGGCAGGCTTTATTGCCGCGCTAAATCAACACTTATTCTGTACTAGCAGAAGTTGTTGTGCACACTTTAAGCAAGTGAGTTTAGGTTTTATATAAGTTTTGGGGCTTGTAGGCTACTGAAAGTCTTTTTTATTCATATATTTTAAGCATGGCTGTAACTATGGTTATTGATTCACATTGTCATCTCGATCGTCTTGATTTAACGGCCTATGGCGGTTGCTTAGAGAGCGCTTTGCAAGCTGCTCGTGAACGTGGAGTTGGGCACTTCCTTTGTATTGGAATCAGTGTTGAAAATGCACCTGTGATGCGGGCTATGGCTGCGCGCTTTCCAGATGTGGATTGTTCCGTGGGTGTGCACCCGCTGGATTTAAGTCGTGGTAGTGAGCCGACTATGCAATGGTTGTTAAATGAATTGGATCATCCTGGCGTGATTGCTGTGGGTGAGACGGGCTTGGATTATCACTACCAAGCAGAAACTGCACAAATGCAGCAGGAGTCTTTTCGCCTGCATTTGGCTGCAGCTCGAGAATGTGGCAAGCCGGTTATTGTGCATACTCGTGAGGCTAAGCAAGATACTTTAGATATTTTAAGTGAGGCGGCATTACCGCAGGCAGGGGTAATGCATTGCTTTACTGAAGACTGGCCAATGGCTAAAGCAGCGTTGGACCTAGGCTATTATATCTCGTTTTCTGGCATCGTTACCTTCCGTAATGCTGATGCCTTGCGAGAGGTGGCGTTACAGGTACCTAGTGATCGTATTTTGGTAGAAACAGATTCACCGTATTTAGCTCCTGTACCGCATCGCGGTCGTGCAAATTTTCCTGAATATGTGGTGGATGTGGCTAAGTTTGTTGCTGAGCTGCGCGGTGTTGATTATTCGGAATTTGCTGCGCAAACGACTGATAACTTTAAGCGTTTATTTCCTCTCGCGCGAGTACAAGTGAGCTAAATTAAGCATTTATCTACGCACATCATATGAGTGGTAGCAGATTGTTGTATAAACAGCTGTGCTCTAGGTTGATTGTCGCCTGTGGCAGGCATGCATGTTGATTTAAGAAATAATGAAACACCTGCTCTATTGTAGGGCAGGTGTTGATCTATCGATAAATACTCTGGGTCAATAACTAAGGTTTACGCGCAACCATTACGGCCCGCATCGGTGCCGGTAAGCCTTCTACTGTTTTACTTGGGTCTTGAGGGTCTAAAAAATCGATCAGTGAATGGTATTTCATCCAGTCAGTGGTGCGCTGTTCAGAAGTTGTGGTATGGCTGATGTCCACGCATCGAATGTCTTTAAAGCCCGCACGGCGTAGCCACAGTTCTAAGGCGTCAACAGAAGGTAGAAACCAAACATTACGCATTTTGGCATAGCGATCTTTAGGCACGAGGACCTGGTTGCAGTCGCCTTCAATTACTAGAGTTTCCAAAACTAATTCACCGCCGTTGATGAGGCAGTTTTTCAGTTCTAGTAAGTGATCAATGGGGGAGCGACGATGGTAAAGTACCCCCATGGAGAATACAGTATCAAAGCCTTCCAGTTTGGCTGGCAAATCTTCTAGGGCAAAAGGTAAATGCCATACGGGGGGGGCATCAAAAAAGCGTAGCATGGCTTGGAATTGACAGAAAAATAGCCAGTTGGGATCGATACCTATAACTGTTTTAGCTCCAGCACCGAGCATACGCCACATGTAGTAACCGTTGCCGCAGCCCACATCTAAAATACGCTTATCATTTAAATCTAAGTGGGGGCTGACACGGTCCCATTTCCAATCGGAACGCCACTCGGTGTCTATGTGTACATCAAAAACATGGAAAGGGCCTTTGCGCCAAGGGATTAAACCTTGTAATGCGCTACGTAATTGCTCCCGCTCGGTAGCACTGCAAGGTCCATCAATACGAAACTCCTTGATGGTGTCTCTAAATGTAGGTGTTAGAGTAGGAATGGCTTCTACCGCTGCTGACCAACGAGCTAGGTCACCGTGCCCAGTGGCATACAGCGCATCAAACTGTTGCTGAAGACCACGTGACCACGTTTCGAGAGGAGTGCGCGCAAGATGGTGTATTAGAGGAGTTAAATCAATCATGGGCGGGCAATCAACGAGGCAAAGTTAAAACACTGGAACCACACAACAACTTGGCTGAAACCAGCGCTATATAAGCGCTCACGGTGTTCTTCCAAGCTGTCAGGTAGCATGACTTTTTCAATAGCGCGGCGCTTTTGAGCAATTTCTAACTCGCTATATCCATTGGCGCGTTTAAAAGCGAGGTGTAGTTCATTGAGTAGCTCATGCTCAGTAGGATCGTTAAAGCGTAGTTTTTCGGACAGAACTAAAGCACCGTTAGGTAGTAGGGCTTGCTGGATATTTTGCAGCAGGGTTAGACGTTGTTCGGGCGCAATAAATTGTAAGGTGAAGTTCAGCGCGACCAATGAAGTAGGTTCAAATTGCAGTTTTAGAATATCCGCCTCAAGCACTTTTACTGGCAAGAGCTCTTGAAACATAGCATCTTGCGCATTCAGATGTTCACGGCAGCGCTCAACCATAGCTGCTGAGTTATCCACGGCAATCACTTTACAGCCACTATGACTGACATGGCGACGCATTGCTTGGGTGACGGCACCCAATGAGCAGCCGAGGTCATAGAGGATGCTGTTGGGTTGGGCAAATTGCGCAGCAAGTACGCCGGTGTTTTCCACGATAGTTGGATAGCCCGGTACCGAGCGCTTAATCATATCGGGAAAGACACGCACGACATCTTCATTAAAAGTGAAGTCGGGGACTTGCTCAAGCGGGGTGTTAAAGAGGCGATCAGGTAGGTGTGTCATGGGATTTGGTAGATAAAAAGAAAGCTATTATGCCACATCCGTGCAGATAAAATCTGAACGGGCTTAAGCACTCAAACCGCGTGACTGCCATAGATGGGCCGCTACCAGTGAGCGCCAAGGGCTGAACTGTAGTAACCATTGTTCGGCTTGTTTAGCTGTAATCTTTTCAAGTTTGAGTAAAGTTTGTAAGTAGCGGCGCACGGCAGCGTCATCATGTAAAGAGCTGTCGAGCCAAGCTAAACCGCGCATTAAAGTATAGTTGATGGTCCATGGGCCGACCCCTGGAATTGCAAGTAATTCAGCGCGCAGTTGTGCTATGTTTTGCGAAGTAACTTGTGTGGGAAACTTTAAAACCTGGCTGCTGATCATCTGACTAATTGTAGCAATGGTACTGGCTTTTTTAGGTGATAAACCGATGCTGCGTAATTGTTCTATGGTGAGTTGTGCGACACTCGATGCATCTGGATAACACCATAAGCCGGATAAGTGCTGGACACCAGCTAATTGGATAAAGCGGCGACGGATACTTATCGCTGCTGCTACGCTAATTTGTTGCCCGATGACAGCCCAGCTAATAGCCTCAAAAGGGCTGCTAGTTTGGGCAATGCGTAAGCCATGTTGGCTGCGTAATATTGGGCCTAGCTCAGGATGCTGTTGATGAGTGTAAGCAAATTTATCTGTTGCTTGCGTGATGCCAAGAAAATATTGAATCCAATTTGGCCAGGGATCTAATATTGTACTGTGAAGCTCAGTATCTGAGTTCAGCTGCAGTTTTGCATGAGCCTGTAGAGCATTGAAGTGAATACTTAAATGTGCTGGGTAACCGCCCCAAATAAAGCCTTTGTCTAAGCGATTTTGGTGTACACGCTCAGCTAGTTGCTGATGATCACGTTGATGGAAACTTAAAAAGTTAGCTACCTGGTAATCGTTAGGCAGCCTTAGATTGTGCGTTAAAATGATCATTGTTGTATTCATCCGGTGAGCTAATAGAGTCAATCGAATATACCGTCCACAGGTATAAACTGTAGCCAGTAAAGCGCATCTAGGTGGAACTTTGTGCTACATTTATAACTTACGCCCTTTGGCCTATAGCCGGTAATGTGTCGTCAGGCTATTGTGTGGCGTCATAGCTGGAACAGAATTTTTAAGTTTGATCGCTAATAAATAACGTGCGGTGGAGCACGTATTTTTTTATCTGCCAGTGACTCTTAAGTCGAGTGTTGGGTTGGCGGTCATCTAGAGCGGCTTTTAATGTGGAAGATGCACGATGATTGGCATATGCAGTATTGCAAGTTATATCCCCGAGGGGCGAATTGATAACATCGCGCAAGCCCAGAGCTTTGGGCGCGATGAAACCTTTGTGCAAAACAAATTAGGTACAACAACCTTATCGGTAAAGGCTGAAAATGAAGAAACGTCAGACCTGTGTGTTAAAGCTGTGCAAAACCTGCTAGCGAAAAGTCCTGAACTAAAGCTTGAAGATATACAAGCTTTAGTGGTTGTGACTCAAAATGGTGATGCTGAGGGTTTGCCGCACACCTCTGCGGTGGCGCAGCATAAGCTTGGCTTGCCTGCTCATGTGGCATGCTTTGATGTGTCTTTAGGTTGCTCGGGTTATGTTTATGGCTTGTATGTACTAAAAGGCTTTATGCAAGCTACAGGTTTGAAAAATGCGGTTTTAGTCACAGCAGATCCTTACTCAAAAATTATGGATCGTAATGATCGAATGACCACTTTGTTATTTGGTGATGCGGCAACTGCAACTTGGATGGGAGAGAACCCTGTATGGAAACTGGGACCATCTCGTTTTGGTGGGGACGGCAGTGGTGCTGAGTATTTAGTGGTTAAAGATGGCCACTTTCACATGAATGGACGTCAAGTGTTTAACTTCGCTAGTTTGAAAATCATCCCACATATGCAAGAAGTGCTTGATGAAGCGCAGATGAGTATGGATGATGTTGATGCTATTTGTTTGCATCAGGGGAGTGGAGCTATTGTTGATGCCATTGCCAAACGTTTGGGTGACAACGGCAGTAAAGTAATTAAAGATATGTTTGGGGCAGGGAATACGGTGTCATCTTCAATTCCAATGTTGCTTGAACATTACGGCTTTAATGACGATTGGAGTCATGTGTTGCTATCCGGTTTCGGCGTTGGATTATCTTGGGGTTCGGCTTTATTGGTGCGCTCTGAAGATTAATTGGCCGTTAGAGTCGATGAGGAGTTGTTCCTGCTAGGGTGCAACTCCGGTGTGAATGATATAGTGCTTAATAATTGTTATTTTGGACTCTGAACCCAACTGTAATTTGTTCTACTTCTGTTTTCTCCTTTCCTGAACATCTAGCTTTAGCTTCCTCTGTGGTCACTCCTTGCTTACTGATATACTGCGGTTTTTCTTAACCTGTCAGGGTCGATTTTTATGGGCACTCAGCGTCGTGCTGCCTTATTGCATCCGCGTAACCGTCACCAGGGGCGTTATGATTTTGCCGCATTGATTGCCGTGGAACCGCGTTTACAAGCTTTTTTGATTCGTAATCCTTACGGTAAGCACAGCATTGATTTTGCTAACCCAACAGCGGTGCGTGTGTTTAATGCAGCATTACTGAGGCAGTTATACGGTATAAAACACTGGCAGATCCCAGAGGGGTATTTATGCCCGCCAGTGCCCGGTCGTGCTGATTATATTCATAGTTTGGCTGACCTTATTGCGCAGGATGCAGGTGGCAAGCTTCCGCGTGGGGCTGGTTTTACTATGCATGATGTGGGAACTGGTGCGAATTGTATTTATCCGCTTTTAGGTCATCATGATTATGGTTGGCGCTTCATTGCTAGCGATATTGACTCGCAAGCTTTGGCTTGTGCTACACAGACATTAAAGTCTAATGCTTTAGAGGATGTTATTGAGCTACGCTTGCAACAGGATAAAACAGCATATTTTAAAGGTGTGTTGCATCCAGGAGAGCGGTTATTAGGTACTTTATGTAATCCGCCATTTCATGCTAGTGCGATGGAAGCTCGTAGTGGTAGTGCGCGAAAATGGCGTAACTTGGGTAAACAAGCACCAGAACGTAAGCTACCTGAGCTTAACTTTGGTGGTAAAAGCAATGAACTGTGGTGTAAAGGCGGTGAGCTGACATTTGTGCGTAATATGATTAAAGAGAGCAAGGGCTACGCACAGCAGGTATTGTGGTTTACTAGTTTAGTATCTAAGTCAGCGCACATCCACTTACTACAGCGCACCTTGCAGCAAGTTGGTGCAGTTGAAATACAGGTAGTGAAAATGGCGCAAGGGCAAAAACAGAGCCGTTTTCTGGCTTGGACTTTTCATACGCCTGAGCAGCGAAAGCGGTGGTTGATACAAGAGGCAGCAAATAAATAGATGCCGATAGTCTGTTCTTATTATCTTGATATCTATACTGCTTATGTCGTTGGGTTTTTAGGCTGATTGTAGGTAAAACGTGAAAAATGTTGGCATGAATACAATTTTGTTCAGGTTTTAGTGAGAGTGCGAGGTAAGGGTTCTTAACTGTATTAAGCACCTGCTTAGCAGAGTGAACTGCTCAGCAGGCGTATGACAGGCATTGTCGGAACTGTGGAAAGCTACTCGGCTAGGCAAACTAAATGACTTGTGGGGCTTCTTCGCCGCCTAAAGCCTCTAGCAATTGTGGAATGAACTCGGAAAAAGTCAGCATCATTAGGATAAAGCTAGCATCAAATTGGCTAGCAGCATCATCGCCACCATCTTCTTCTGCTTGATCTAGCAGCAGGTCTTCAAAACGTAAGCGTTTAATAGTGAGCTTGTCGTCAATAACAAAGCTTAATTTATCTTGCCAAGCTAATGACAGTTGAGTGACTAATTTGCCCGCAGTTAAGTGGGTTTGAACTTCTTCGCTAGATAAGTCTTCACGTTTAATTCGAATAATAGCGCCATCTTCAGCGCTATCGCGTAGCTCACACTCGTCAGTTAATGCTAAGCCGTGACTGGCTTGATGCTGTTTCACCCAGTCGGTAAAGGTAGCCGTCGGCGCAGTTTTAACTGCAATAGGGCGAACAGGTAAGCTTCCTAGTACTTCGCGTAAAGTTGAAAGCAGTTCTTCAGCACGTTTAGAGCTGGAAGTGTCTACTAAAATTAAACCTTGTGCCGGTGCTATGGCTGCAAAGGTTTTTGCGCGGCGAATAAAGGCACGGGGTAGTAGTGCCTGTACGATTTCGTCTTTAATCTGATCACGTTCTTTTTTATACACTTTACGGCTTTCTGCTGCTTCGATTTCATCGGTCTTTTCTTTGACCGCATCTCGTACAACGCTGGCAGGAAGCAAGCGCTCCTCTGTACGTGCACATATTAAGAAAAAACCTTGGCCTACATGGACCAAGGGGGCATCTTCATCTTTACCGAAAGGAGTAATGAAGCCGTATGTTGAGGGTGTTTGGCTGCCGCAAGGTAGAGCAGGCTTAGCTGTCAGTGCTGTTTCTAAAATATCAGCTGTTAAAGGGGTGTCTGATGTTAAGCGGTACATCAAGAGATTACGAAACCACATAAAAACTCCAAAAGATGAGCAGAAATTAGCGTGACGAATAAGGGTAATGTTTCTGACCGCAAACTGCTGAATAAGTTATAAAATAATGAGCTGTATATAATATCAGTGTATTACCTTGTCGGTAGGCTTTAAAGCATAAATGAGATTAATTGAGCGTTGAGCAACAGTGAGCTGGAAAGGGTTTAAGGGATGTGGACAGCGCTCAGTATTAAAATAGAATTAGGTTATCAGACGTTCAATCTGACAGATTAGTGAGCAAAAACATGCTGTATTTATTGTTTCGTGTGTGTTTTTGAAGCAAATAAACTACTAGTGGTTTCAACCTGAATGCTTTTCAAAGATGGAGAAAGTGTTAAAAACAAGAAGATTTATCAAAAAAGCTAAGTTATTGGCTTTATTATGAAAATAATTCGATTTAGGGCTTGCCAAAAGTAAATTAGATGTCTATTATACGCACCACTTGAAGACGCAAGGGTGATTAGCTCAGCTGGGAGAGCATCTGCCTTACAAGCAGAGGGTCGGCGGTTCGATCCCGTCATCACCCACCAAGTCTTTTAAGTCCAGCGCAGTGGTAGTTCAGCTGGTTAGAATACCGGCCTGTCACGCCGGGGGTCGCGGGTTCGAGTCCCGTCCACTGCGCCATATTAAGAAAACCCGTTAAGTAGTTGATACTTAGCGGGTTTTTTCGTTTTTGGATTGAAAAGTCTTGTTTGTTCTTGAGTCATTGATGGTTATTTTTGTTGTGTTTGGTGACAGTTACTTGCGAGGGCTATCTTGTCGTTATGATTTTTGAGTACCGCTGCTAGATTTATGTAAAGTGAAACCTGAGCAGTATGATAAGACTGATAGGCGACGGAGGTCTGGCTCATTGATAACCATTTACAAATGGCAGGGTCGGGCACTAATCATGTGAGTTAAAGGTATTCGATCTACGATCGAATAAATTGGATTAAAACGGAAGGCAATAAAAAAGGGTTACAGCCATTGACTGTAACCCTTTGATTTATATGGTCGGGACGGAGTGATTCGAACACTCGACCCCTTGCACCCCATGCAAGTGCGCTACCGGGCTGCGCTACGCCCCGACATGTTTTCATGCTGTGGCTGAAAACGCATAGACTATACCTTAATATTACAAAATATCAAAGCTTATCGGCACTCATTTGCTGTCAAACGGTGTTATTGTCTATTTTTTCAGCCATCGACCGTTTACTTGAATGTACAGGCCCGGTGCTGTTTTATCCAAGGCTTTTTTGCCGGCCATTGTTTCTACATCAGACAGCTGAAGATTGTTGTTATTTGCAAGGCGTTTATATTCGGTACGACGTGCTTCGTTAATTAGGCGAGCAATTTCTGCTGCATCGCCTTGAGCTTTCACGACGCCGAGGTACCCGTTAGGTTGCTCCCCGAGTAATCCTGCAGTTTTAGCCTGTGACAGGCTGTTCATTGCTTGATTTAGATCCATAGCCATAACTGACGTACTAAGAAGACTGCTGATCAATAATATAGGCATTAAGAGTTTGCGAAAAGTCATGCTGCGCTCCTTAGAATAAACCGCTAGATTCATCGAGAATGTTATCAAGTGCTTTATCTACTTTGATATAAATTTCGTGCTCAATTTTTACGTTTAAATTGATATTGATGGGCTCGCTTGGTGCGGTAAGCTGTACTGTAGGGGTACAAGCACTGCTCATGAATGCGAGCACAAAAGCACTTAAGATTAAGCTAATGCGCATAAAATACCTCTTGTGTTAACGGTTTTCGAGACGTTCTCGAACACGCTTTTGGATGATCTCGCTGACTTGACCGCTGAGCTGGATACTAGCCAACAAGGCGGGTATATCGTCTTCAAGATTCACGTTTAAATGAATAGGCCGTCCTTTTTCAATATCTGGATTTTGCCCCTTTAAGCGAATTTTTAATGTGAGTTTACCGGATTGGTCGTAACTTAACCCGCTGGTGAGGTGATTAAAGTGAAAATCATCTAAAGCATCGGCCACAATGGCCATGGCAGGGTTGCTTTTGCCTAATGCTTGAATTTTTTCTGATTGAAAGCGCAGTACCCCAGGGCCGCGGGCTTCCAGTTGACCGGCCTGGATATAAATTTCGTTTTGATCAAAGTAGATCGGCAAGAGTCCGTCGATGGTACCGTTACCGGCTAAACCTTCTGCTGGATAGACTCGAAACAGCTCTTCCAATTCCAGACCTTTAATATGCAGCAATAGTTTTTGTGAGCGACGTAGGTTCAGTTCTTGCTCGTCAATCCAAACCCTGCCATTGAGTAGTTTCGCTTGGAGTTTATGCCAGCTGGCAACTCCTTGGGATAGGTTATTCAGATCGCCACGATAGCTAGCATCACTCAATTGGATGGAACTCAATGGTACGCCAGGATCAAGGGCGCCGATGTCGAGGTGTGGAATGTATAGTTTAAAATTTTCACCATTAAGTTGGAGGTTGAAGTTCAGGTTTAAATTTTCAAGCTCACTGCGATTGGCAATACCGCTGAGACCTTTGCCACTACCTCGAACAGTCAGTTGCAGGGGGCTTTGGTTGGGTAGAGTAAAGTTAATTTGGCTATGTATGTGCCCCTTATTCAGAAGAATGATTTCAGGCCAGTCGGTAAAGGTTTTTTGTAGGACATTATCATTATGAAAAGAAAGTTCTTGTGGAGTGATGCTGCCTGTTATAGCTGTGTTCTGTATATGGATATTGCTTGTCAGGTGAAGACCCTGTTGGTTGCTGAGTGTACCTGTGAATTGTAGTCGAGGTAGTTGGCCATTGATGTGTCCCTGCAGATCCCAATCTTGTTTGTGTAGTCGGTTTGAACTCAATTGAGTGAGGCTTAAACGAATAGGGCTGCTTAGCTTCAATTGTTCTGGGGTGCGGGTATGTCCTGACAAGAGTAATTGAGCGAGTTGCACCTTGGCCTGCTGAGCTTGGCCAAGATCGCGAAAGCTGAGTGACTGGGTATGGACTTGAGTATCTTGAGCAAATTGCAAACTGAATGTTTGTGCGTTTGCATGCGCACTCAGGTGGACATTGGCTTTGACTTGTTGAGCGATAAAAGTATGATCGGCAACCTTGTCGGCTTGTATTTTAAGTTGTGTATTTTGTAATTGAGCCTGCCACTCTTGACCTGCTGTAACCTCTGTAGCACTAGATAGCTTTAAATTGAGTCGGTTAAATCGAGTTTGGTCAAAGGTTCCAATGAGATCACGAGCGGTTGTTTGAACAGTGAATTGTAGAGGGGCCTCGTATGGGAGCTTAAACTCGAGGTGACTGTGCAAATGACCACTATTTAATACGAGGGCATCCGGCCAGACGGTAAAGGTTTTTTGTAATGGATTGCCGGTATTGAAAGTTATTTCATTTAAGCTTAAATAGCCTTGTATTGAATCTGTTAGTGGTTGAGCTTGCCCTGTAAGTTGGAGGCCGTATTGACCGTTGAGTTGAGCCTCGACTTTCAGTTTTGGCAATAGGCCGCTCACTGAGCCGGCAAAGATCCAATCTTGGTTGTGTAATGGAGCTGCAGTAAGCTGGGTGATCTGCCCGTGAAATGTGCTTGTAAGCTGACCTTTATCGAGTTCTTGATAGGGGACATGTAAGTCAAATGCAGTTAGCTCGAGTGTAATGTTCTGTGCTTGGCCAACTTCCTGAAGTTGGAGCTGTTCTGCTTTAAGCGTTGCATGTTCCATTAACGCTAAGTGAAATCCTTGTGTGTCGGCGCGAGCGGTAAATTGACCATCCAATTGTAGTTGTTCGGCCTGTAGCTGAGGGTTTGAGAATGCATTCAGATGTGCTGATAACTGACCATTACGTAGTTCGCCAACCCAGTTTGTTGTATGTTGTAAATCTAATATCCCGCTAAGCTTTAGGCGGGTAGGGCCTAAAGTTTTGAGTAGCACAGAAAGCTGTTGCTGATTAGTTCCATTTGTTCTGTAATCAGGATGGGTTTGAATTGTGGCTTGTAATTGCTCAGGGCGTAACTCAGGGGGTATGTTTCCGAACCAGTGAGCGGGTATGTTTTTTAAAGTGAAAGAGGTTTCGAGTAAGCGAGGTTGCCAGATAAGGCCGCAGTGACTGGCTTGTAGGTTTAGGTTGCCTTGTAAGAGGCCTAAGTCGGTGATCTGAGCCTCAATTCTTGTGAGTTGAACTTCTTGTGGAAGCCATTTATATAAAGCGTTAGACAAGACAAGTGGTTCTGTTTCTGTTGCCTCATTAGGGTTTGTCAAAGGCCAGTAGGCTTGTAGGTGGTCGATCTCTAAGCGTCTGATAGGAAACTTGTGTCGTGTCCAATAGAGGCGCAGATTGTTGAGTTCTATTTGTTTTAGGTTAGAGCCTTGAGCGCGTAATTTGATTTTTATATTGCTAGCGCTAAAGCCATCTAGGTGCCAACGAGGGTGTTCCCATTGAAACTCAATATCTTGTTTGTCTAAGAGCCAA
This sequence comes from Denitrificimonas halotolerans, assembly GCF_034259425.1. Lineage (NCBI taxonomy): Bacteria > Pseudomonadati > Pseudomonadota > Gammaproteobacteria > Pseudomonadales > Pseudomonadaceae > Denitrificimonas > Denitrificimonas halotolerans. Next base: position 218,404 of record NZ_JAXIVU010000001.1, on the reverse strand, counting down.
GGTAGTGTGTAGGGAAAGGTTAAAACAGCAATCACTGACATTGAAACAATTACTGTGCAGGCAATCATTAAGCGTCTGAACCATCTGGGTTTTGGAATCGCTTGATTGGTGTCAGTAGAAGTATCTGCTGGAGTGTTCATGGACGGATGCCCGTGATAGTTAAGAGGTTAAAATAGTTTAGCAGTTATGCTGAGTAAACGTTCATTTATGGCTAGAAGGTGAAGCGGACGCCGGTAACGGTTTACCCAGATATGTGAAATAGTTTTTGTGCTGCTAAAGATAAACTGACTGACAGCAACATAATGGCAAAAATGCGCTGTAAAACAGGGCCTCCTAGGTGTTGTGCTAAACGATTGCCGATTAATACACCAATAACACCGCCAGCACCTAGACCAGTAAGCAATTGTAGTTGTGGTTGTGCTGTGGAGAGATAAATAAAGAATCCAGCACTAGAGACAATAGCAATTACGGCCATGGAGGTCGCTGTAGCGGCTAGCATTGAAAGTGGGCTAAACCATAAAAGTGCTGGAACAATCAAAAAGCCGCCGCCTACCCCCATTAAACCGGATAAAACACCGACCCATAGCCCAATAAAGATCAGCATGCCCCGATTGAGTGATCTTTTATCAGCTACTTCAGGCAGGCTAGCGTTATTCCACATGCGCCAAGCCGACCAGAGTACTAGTGCGCAGAAACCTAAAACTAACCAGAATTCACTGATCCATTGGCCAAGCTGTTGGCCAATCCAACTGCCAGGCAGGCCGCTGATGGTAAGGAGAATTACTGGTGTAATGTGGACATCGCCAGAGCGCCAACGACCGAGAGCCCCGATCAAAGCAGATAAACCAACTGCACCTAAGCTGACGCCAATGGCATCACGTAACGGTAAGTGCAGGCTGAGGAGTAAAGGTAAAGCTACAAGTGAGCCACCTGCTCCAGTTAAACCTAAGAGGGTGCCCAGCAGTAAGCCAATACCTAATGCTTCGTAAATAATGCTGTCCAAGGTTTAGTCCATTTACTGTAGATGAGTGTTTAGTGTACGGGTTTCAAAGGCTTGGTAAAAGTCACCTAGGCTAGAGAGGTTGTAAGACTTAAGCTGTTCAAGGTATACGTTGAATATATATACAAAATTACGACACGTTTGCAGCGAAGTCTTAAATAGCTTTGGGTACAATGGGCGTTTGTTTTCTTTTGATCCTGAGGTTGTGGTTACTGTATTGTTAGGTGAGGAGCAGATATATGGGTGTTAATCATCAGCCGCGACAGCGTTGCTTGCAATGCATTCGCCCTATGAGCCATTGTTTATGTCATTTGCTTCCCAGTTTATCCAGTCGCACGCGTATTTTGGTTATACAGCACCCTGATGAAGCTAAACATGCTCTAAATACTGCGCGTTTTGTTGTTTTAGGGTTGCGTAATGCACGTTTAGTGATTGCTGAGCATGTGGATAATCTCGAATATTATTTAGAGCAGTCTGATTACCAACCTTGTATTTTGTTCCCTGGTGTTCAGGCGCTGGAGTTGACAGCTTATACATCCGAGCAGAAGCCTTTATTGTTAGTCGTACCTGATGGCACTTGGCGTAAAGCGCGAAAAATTCTATACGCAAACCCAATACTGGAAACTTTACCAAGAGTGACTTTTCCTAGAGGTTATAGTAGTCGTTATCGGTTACGCAAAGCCCCTTATGAAGAGTCTTTAGCTACTGTGGAGGCGGTTACTCATGCATTGGAGGTGTTAGAGCCGCAAACTGACTTTAGCCCGTTGCTACGACCTTTTGACGCCTTGATTGAAGGGCAAATTCAAGCCATGGGAATTGAAACTTATCAGCGTAATCATGTCGATGTAAAAAATAATAATTAAAAAATCTTTAAAGCAGTCCCTTGGTTGTGGCGTCCCAATCTATTTATTAGGAGAAGCTTAATGAATTTTCATACACGTAAGTGGGTTAAACCTGAAGATTTGAATCCAAATGGTACTTTATTTGGTGGTAGTTTATTACGTTGGATCGATGAAGAGGCGGCCATTTATGCCATTGTTCAGTTGGGTAATCACAAGGTTGTAACTAAGCTGATTTCAGAAGTGAATTTTGTGAGCTCAGCTCAGCAGGGCGATATTATTGAGTTGGGGATTACGGCTACAGCTTTTGGTCGCACATCTATTACTTTGCGCTGTGTCGTACGTAACAAGATTACTCATAAAAACATTTTGACCATTGAGCGTATGGTGTTTGTAAATATCGGGCCTGATGGTAAACCTGCACCACATGGTAAGACTGAGATCAGTTATAGTCATGAGCGTATTTTGCAAGAGCTAGGTAAGGTGGGAGAGAGTTAGTGCAACTGACCTTTTGCATGATTCCCTTTATTGTGCAAAAGGTCAGTTGAAACAGGCTTAAACGTTAAATCTAAAGTGCATTACATCGCCATCTTTAACGATGTATTCTTTACCTTCTAGGCGCCATTTACCTGCTTCTTTAGCACCTGCCTCGCCTTTATATTGTACGAAATCTTCGTAAGAAATAACTTCAGCGCGAATAAAACCTTTTTCAAAATCGGTATGGATCGCTGCTGCAGCGCGTGGAGCAGTTGCACCAACTTTAGTGGTCCATGCGCGAACTTCTTTGACGCCTGCAGTAAAGTAGGTTTGCAAGTCCAGTAGCTCGTATCCAGCGCGAATCACACGGTTTAATCCGGGCTCTTCGAGGCCAAGGGCTTCGAGAAACATGTCTTTTTCTTCACCATCATCGAGCTCAGCAATTTCAGCCTCGATTTTGTTGCATACAGGTACTACGGGCGCACCTTCTTCTTTGGCGATGGTATGAACAATATCTAAGAATGGGTTGTTTTCAAAACCATCTTCAGCCACGTTGGCAATGTACATAACAGGCTTGGTGGTTAATAGGTGGAAGCCACGGACTAGACGGTTTTCCTCTTCGCTCCAGTCTTTGATTAAAGAGCGGGCTGGTTTGCCTTCAGTGAAGTGAGCAATCAATTGTTCAAGTAGGTTTTTTTGCGCAACGGCTTCTTTATCGCCGCCCTTGGCGTTACGGGCGACACGCTGTAGTTGCTTTTCACAGCTTTCTAAGTCAGCGAAGATTAATTCCAAATCGATGATTTCGATGTCACGCTTTGGGTCAACAGAGTTAGACACGTGGATTACGTTGTCATCTTCAAAACAACGTACAACGTGAGCAATTGCGTCGGTTTCACGAATGTTAGCTAAGAATTTATTGCCCAGTCCTTCACCTTTGGATGCGCCTTCAACAAGGCCTGCAATATCAACAAACTCCATGGTGGTAGGTAGCACCCGTTCAGGCTGAACAATATCAGCTAGTGGGCCTAAACGGGGATCAGGTACGGCTACAATACCGGTGTTTGGTTCGATGGTGCAGAACGGAAAATTTTCCGCTGCAATGCCAGATTTGGTTAAGGCGTTAAATAGGGTCGACTTGCCAACGTTGGGCAAACCTACGATACCGCAGTTAAATCCCATGATGAGTCCCTCGGGAAAAAAAGAATCAAGCCTTTTGGCTATGTAGCTGCTGCATTGCGCGGGAGAAATTACCGTCAAGGAGGTCAGGCAGTACGCCAAGGGCGAATTCGATACTGGTGAGTGTAAGCTCTTGTTCGTTGCGTGGTGCTCGGCCTAAAACATAATTTGATACTTGGCTGCTATGGCCCGGATGTCCAATACCAATACGCAAACGATGAAAGTTTTTTTGATTGGCGAGGCAGGCAATAATATCGCGCAAACCATTGTGCCCGCCATGTCCACCGCCTTGTTTGAGTTTGGCAACGCCAGGTGGCATGTCTAACTCATCATGTGCGACCAGAATTTCTTCAGGTTTTATTCTGAAAAAATTGGCAAGGGCGGCAACGGCTTGACCACTACGATTCATGTAGGTGGTCGGAATTAATAAACGTACATCACGGCCTTGATAGTTTAGTTTTCCGGTTAAACCGAAATATTTTTTATCAAAGCTTAAATTGACGCCGTATTTTTCAGCAAGACGCTCAACAAAAAAAGCTCCCGCGTTATGCCGAGTCTGGTCGTATTCTGGGCCAGGGTTACCTAAGCCAACGATCAGTTTTACAGCATTCACTACAGGAGCTCCTTATTCTTTTTAGGTCAGCAGTGAGAAATTACTTCTCTTCTGCTGCACCTTCAGAGTCAGCAGCTTCTGCTGGCTGATCCTGATCTTCGTCACTTACTTCTTCAACGCGGGCGGGGCTTACAGTTACAACTGCTAGGTTGTTTTCGTGCTCAAGAGCAGTGAATTCAACGCCTTTAGGTGCTTTGATATCTGATAAGTGTAAGGTTTCGTTCAGATCTAACTCTTTTACGTCAACTTCAATGAAGTCTGGTAAGTCTTGTGGTAAGCAAGTAACTTCGATTTCTGTTGCAAGACGGAAAATATCACCACCACCAATCTTAACACCAACGCAATCGTTCTCGTTAACAAGTTCGACAGGCACAATTGTAGTCAGTTTTTGACCTGCGATAACGCGAACAAAGTCAGCGTGTAGCACAAAGCCTTTAGCTGGATGACGTTGCAAGTCTTTGATAAGAACATTTTCTTTAGCACCGTCAATGTTCAGCGATAGAATGCTACTGAACGCAGCGTCGTTGAGTAACAATTTAGCTACTTCACGGTTTTCTAAGCTCACTAGTGCTGGGGCTTTATCGCCACCGTAGACAACAGCTGGAATCAGACTCGCGTCACGACGTAGGCGGCGGCTCGCACCTTTCCCTAAATCGTTACGCGCTTTTGCGTTTAGAGTAAATTCGCTCATGTATGTTTCTCTCCAAATGAACAACTACACTCACCAACTTGCGACCAGTGATGAGCGGGTTGTGAAAGCCTAATTATCAGTTAGGCGGTAGTTGATTGCGCAATATTCAGCGGAACATTGCACTAATCGATTCTTCATTACTGATTCGGCGTACAGCTTCAGCAACTACAGGTGCAATGTCGAGTTGACGAATGCGTGGGCAGGCTTGAGCTGCAGCGGACAGTGGAATAGTGTTGGTGACTACAATCTCATCAAGCAGTGAGTTTTCGATATTTTCGATCGCTCGGCCCGATAGTATTGGGTGAGTGCAATACGCTAAAACTTGCGATGCGCCACGCTCTTTAAGTGCTTTAGCTGCAGTGCAAAGGGTTCCTGCTGTGTCAACCATGTCGTCAACTAGAATGCACGTACGGTCTTGAACATCACCGATAATATGCATTACTTCCGACTGGTTTGCTTTAGGGCGACGCTTGTCAATAATAGCAAGGTCAACGCCTAAGGCCTTGGCTACAGCTCGGGCACGAACAACACCGCCGATATCTGGAGAAACAATCATGAGGTTTTCAAAGCGCTGAGTATGGATATCATCCACTAACACTGGAGAACCGTAGATATTATCTACTGGGATATCAAAGAAACCTTGAATTTGGTCAGCATGCAAGTCGACAGTGAGTACGCGGTCAACGCCAACACCTGACAGCATATCAGCAACTACTTTAGCGCTAATAGCTACACGAGCTGAACGTGGACGACGGTCTTGACGAGCATAACCGAAGTAAGGAATCACGGCAGTGATGCGTGACGCCGAAGAGCGGCGGAAAGCATCAATCATTACGATGAGTTCCATGAGGTTATCATTGGTCGGTGCGCAGGTTGGTTGTATTAAGAATACATCCTTACCACGAACGTTCTCGTTGATTTCCACACTGACTTCACCGTCAGAGAATTTACCGATCGAAGCATCGCCCAATGGAATATACAATTGTGCTGCTACACGGCGAGCGAGGTCGGGGTTTGCGTTCCCCGTAAAGATCATCATCTTGGACACGCGCAGTACCTGTTTACTGAGGGTGGGCCTGACGAAAAAAACCTTCGTGCTTTCGCGATCAACGCGAAACCACGAAGGTTTCGTAATGTGGCAGGGGCGGCTGGATTCGAACCAACGCATGGCAGGATCAAAACCTGCTGCCTTACCGCTTGGCGACGCCCCTGTAGAGTTTTACATTTTAAAAATGTAGAACAATCAGTGTTCAGATAAGTTTTGCAGTGTTCGGTGCAACATCGAAATGTTAGCTCCTTTTGCTACAAAGCTTTGTAGTTTCTCTGAAATCTGGTTGGCTACTATAGCAGCTTGTTCTTCGTTTGGGAAGCCCCCAAATAAACAACTTCCAGTTCCAGTTAATCGAGCATCAACATAATTATTGAGCAAGATCAAAGCATTACGTACTTCTGGGTAATGCTTCTCAACTACTGCTTGGCAGTCGTTGTGTTGACTGCTTTGCTTGAGAACGGTGCGTATATTAGTCATGGGCGTGTTGCGTGTCAACCCTTTATCTGAAAAAATTTTTTCTGTGCTGATTGATACAGGTGGTACAGCAACTAAATACCAGGATTCTGGCAGTTCTACAGGTTGTAATTTTTCACCTACACCTTCGGCAAATGCAGCGCGGCCTTTCACAAAAACTGGGATATCTGCACCGAGTGTTAGGCCTAAATCTGCTAATGCATCTAAAGATAGTCGAGTTTGCCACAGATGGTTCAGACCTACGAGTGTTGTGGCAGCATTGGAGCTGCCGCCACCGATACCACCTCCTATGGGAAGTTTTTTGTCGAGCCAAATATCAGCTCCTAGGTGACAATGGCTATTGTGTTGCAATAAGCGTGCAGCTCGGACAATTAAATTGTTGTCATGAGCTACACCGTCAACAGGTGTGTGCAGAATAATTTTTCCGTCATCACGAGCGCTGAAATGTAAAGTGTCGGCGTAATCCAAAAACTGGAATAAGGTTTGTAGTAAGTGATAGCCATCATCACGGCGACCAACAATGTGCAGCATTAAATTTAGTTTTGCTGGGGCCGGAAGGCTGAGTTGGGCGTTATCTTTGCTGGGAGGTGTAGTGGTTGTTAGGGTGGCATTATGCATCATAATTACTGACCTAGCTGTCGAGCGTTCCATTCTTTTATGACTAAAGTGATATTCAAACCTGCCCCCTCTAGACGAATGCGCTCAGGTAGCTGCATGCCGCTTTCATCACGGTAACTTAAGTAGTGAATGGTCCACAGGCTTTGCTCTAGTTGGTTTAATAGGTTGTTACTGTCCAGTTGAATTTTGCTGGGGCTATTAGGGGCAGGTAAACCGCGTACCCACCACAGTAAATGCTCTACCGGTAAGCTCCAACCCAATTGTTGTTGCATTAAAGCTTCAGCTGAGTGTGCTTCATAAACACCACGGTTTGCTATGGTTAAGTTGACGGCACCTTGACGGCCGGTGAGTCGCGTTGAGCCTTGGCCGAGGGGGCCTGATAAGCGAATATCAAAGTAGTCTTGTCGTTGCAGCCAAAATAAAACAGCACTGCCAGACTCTTGTTCACTGCGTATACCAATTTTACCGCTGATTTGCCATGCATCGACGGGAGTGAGTATCTGTTTATGGGCTTGCCATGAGTTGGCTTGTCCCTTGTCACCCAGGTATTCATTAGATGAAAAGTGTTTGCAACCGCTTAGGATTAGGATGAGGCTCAATATAATAAAGCGCGAAAAACACATACTTGTTTAGTCCTTGTTGGTCAGGCGTTGGATTGTTTCCAATAACACAGCATCATTAGGTTGGTTAGCTAGTGCTTGGTTCCAAACTTGGCGAGCTTCACGCTGTTTATTTTGCTGCCATAATACCTCGCCGAGGTGGGCTGCGACCTCAGCGTCTGGAAAGGCATCAAAGGCTTCACGTAATAAGCGCTCGGCTGTAGCAAGATCGCCTAGGCGGTAGTAAACCCAGCCGAGGCTATCTGTGATGGCTGCGTCATAGGGCTCTAATTCATGTGCTTGTTCGATCAGTTGGCGCGCTTCCTCTAAGCGATCTGTCCGGTCTGCTAAGGTATAACCGAGAGCATTTAAGGCCATGGCGTTATTGGGATCGTCCTCAATTATGAGACGTAAATCGTGTTCAAATTGAGGTAGGTCATCACGCTTATCGGCAACCATGGCGCGAGTGTACAATAGGCTGGGGTTGTTGGGGTGGTCTTGTAGCGCCTGATTGATGCGTACCCATGCTGTTTGTGTATGGCCGTTGCTGGCTAATGCTTCGGCCTCAATGAGGTGCAGTTGTATGGCAACGTCAGGTCGTGCAGAGCGTTGTTCGTTAAAGTGGGTGGCGCTTTCTCGTAGACGGCCGTCGTTTAATAAAAGTGTGATAATGCGCTGTTGAGCGGGTAAGTAGTTGTTGCCGACGAATACAGCGGAATATGCATTTAAAGCTTGTTCGGTATCGTTGAGCTCTTCGTAAACCTGCCCTAGGTTGTATTGGGCTGCATTTATATGACTTCCGCGTAAAATGAGTTCTTCAAGGTAGGCTTGAGCTTCGCGCCAGGCTTTAAGGTCCATATTAATCAAGGCTAAAGAAAAACGTAGATCGTCATCGCTAGGTGATTGTTGGAGTAGCTCGATAAACTCGGCACGACCTTCTTCAAAACGGTTGAGCTCAATAAATTGGCGAGCATAGGTAATGCGTAAACGGCCGTCTTCAGGGTTGTCTTCAAGTGCGCGGCGTAGTAAAGGCAAGGCTTCTTCGCCACGACCAAGCTGGCTTAATAAGCGTGCTCTCAGTAAAATTGTTGCTGCAGTAGCATTCTTTTTGGACTGTTTTTCTAACAGTGTTAACGCATCTGCTTTACGGTCATCTTGACTGAGCAATATTGCTTTACTGAAAACTAGCTGTTGGTTTTGTGGGTATTTAATAAGTAAATGATCAAAGCTTTGTAAAAGAGCACGAATGTTTTTTTGATCTGACTGTGCTGCAGATAAAGCAAGGAAGTCGAATTGGGTGTCACCTTGGGCGATGAGTACTTTTTCCATGTACTGCATAGCTTCTTCATAGCGTTGAGCTTGAGCAAGTTGGATGGCTGCAGAACGCTGAGCTTCTAAACTATCAGGTGCTGCATTTGCCCAAGCTAGAGCATTATCCAAAGCGCGTTGCTCTTCACCTAGATATTCAGCAATACGGAAGGCGCGTTCTGCTACACCTGGGTCACCGGTGATTTGTGCTTGCTGGCTATAATTTTTTGAGGCGATATCAAAGCGGTCGCGTTGACCGGCAATTTCAGCGGTAAGCAGGCTGATTAAAGTGTCTGTAGAAAAGTCAGTAGTCTTAGTGACTGTGCTACTGGTTTGTGTCAGAGGCAGTGGATCTGTATCGTTTGCGGGAGAATTGTTTTCAGGTGCCAAGCTTTGGCAAGCTGACAATATTAAACTGATTGAAATAAGGCTAATATATTTATTCATAAGTACAAGGCAAGACAAGTTAGAATAGCTGCATCATGACACAAGCAGAGGCAACACGCGCGTCTCTGACTTTATGTTCTAACGAAAAATGCGTGGGCAAGCGACCGAATTTGCATGTGATAGTCTAAAATATATGCTTTTTCTTACACTTTGTGTTGTGTTTTGTATGGGGAGGTTGTTCTGAAGGCTTTGAAGTAGGACAATTGCCCGCTTTAAATCTCCTTTAGCGACGATGCATGGCTTTTATAGCACTTGGAATTAATCATAAATCAGCTTCTGTAGCAGTCCGCGAGCGCGTGGCGTTTGGTCCTGAGCAAATGACAGAGGCGTTGCGTCAGCTGTGTCAAGTTGTCGGGAGTCGCGAGTCAGCGATTCTATCGACTTGTAACCGCAGCGAGTTGTATTTAGAAATGGAGCACGGGAAACCGCAAGCTGTGCTTGAATGGTTGGCACAGTTTCATAGTGTTCCGGTAGAAGACTTACAAGCGTGCGCTTATGTGCACCAAGATGATCAAGCGATACGCCACATGATGCGTGTTGCTTGTGGTTTAGATTCTTTAGTTTTAGGTGAACCACAGATTCTTGGGCAAATTAAGGATGCTTATGAAACTGCGCGGGAGGCTGGCACTTTAGGGCCTTTGCTTGGGCGTTTATTCCAAGCTACTTTTAGTACAGCAAAAACTGTGCGTACAGATACAGCCATTGGTGAAAATCCAGTGTCTGTAGCTTTTGCAGCAGTGAGCTTAGCTCGTCAAATTTTTACTGATTTAAGTCAGAGTCAAGCTTTGCTTGTAGGGGCTGGTGAGACGATCACTTTGGTCGCACGGCATTTGCATGAGCAAGGTGTAAAAAATATTGTAGTTGCTAACCGGACTTTAGAGCGGGCTAAGCTGTTAGCTGATGAATTCTCTGGGCAGGCCATTGTCTTGGCTGATATGCCGGACGCACTTATTAAAAGCGATATTGTGATCAGTTCTACTGCAAGCCAGTTACCAGTTTTAGGTAAAGGTGCGGTGGAGCGTGCACTGAAATTACGTAAGCATAAGCCAATGTTTATGGTTGATATTGCTGTACCGCGTGATATTGAGCCGCAAGTAGGTGAGTTGGATGATGTTTACTTATATAGCGTTGATGACCTGCATGAGGTTGTTGCGGAAAACTTAAAAAGCAGGCAAGGAGCTGCTCAGGCAGCTGAGGATCTGGTTCTGCGCGGTACTGCTGATTTTATGCAGCGTTTACGTGAGCTAGAAGCTGTTGATGTCTTGCGTGCTTACCGCCAGCAAGGAGAGCGCTTGCGTGATGAAGAGTTGGCACGGGTACAGCGTGCGTTAGCCAACGGGACCTCGCCGGAAGATGCGTTAACGCAGCTGGCGCGCGGCTTAACCAATAAATTACTCCACACACCAAGTGTGCAAATAAAGCGTTTATCTGCCGACGGTCGGTGTGAAGCGCTGGCTATTGCGCAAGAATTATTTGGTTTAACAACAGGTGACTCGAATTAATGAAAGCGTCGTTAGTTAATCGTTTGGACCGCCTACAAGATCGCTTTGAAGAACTCACAGCATTGTTGGGCGATGCGCAGGTGATCACAGATCAGAATAAGTATCGTGAATACTCAAAAGAGTATGCGGAAGTAGAGCCTGTAGTGAAAAAGTTTCAAACGTGGCGCAAAATCAACAGTGATCTTGCAGAGGCTGAAACCTTACTTAAGGATGCGGATCCTGATGTTAGGGAAATGGCCGTTGATGAGGTGGCTGAGTGCCGTGAGACTTTAGAAAACATTGCTGAAGAATTACAACGTCTCATGTTGCCGAGAGATCCAAACGATGGGCGTAATGTTTTTCTTGAAATTCGTGCTGGAACGGGCGGCGATGAAGCAGCCATTTTTTCGGGTGACTTGATGCGTATGTATTTGCGTTACGCTGAAAATCAAGGTTGGCGGGTGGAGATTCTCTCTGAACACGGTGGTGAACACGGTGGTTATAAAGAAGTGATAGCTCGTGTTGAGGGAGATAATGTATACGGTAAATTAAAATTTGAATCAGGTGCGCATCGTGTACAGCGTGTGCCAGAAACTGAGTCTCAAGGCCGTGTGCATACATCTGCTTGTACGGTAGTGGTTTTGCCTGAGCCAGACGAACAGGATGCCATTGAAATTAATCCGGCTGATTTGCGTATTGATACTTACCGTGCGTCAGGAGCAGGTGGTCAGCACGTGAACAAGACAGACTCAGCCGTACGCATCACTCACTTGCCGAGTGGGATAGTAGTGGAATGTCAGGAAGAGCGTTCGCAGCATAAAAACCGTGCCCGTGCGATGGGATGGTTGGCTGCACGTTTAGAAGACCAACAAAGCAGTGCCGCTGCTCAGGAAATATCAGATACTCGACGTTCGTTAGTGGGTAGTGGCGACCGTTCTGAGCGCATTCGTACCTATAACTTTCCACAGGGTCGGGTTACCGAGCACCGTATTAATTTAACTTTGTATTCTTTGGCGGATGTGATGGATGGCGCTTTAGAGCAAATCATTGAACCGCTCTTATTAGAATACCAAGCTGATCAACTTGCTGCGCTAGGCGACTGATTCGCATGCAGCGCATTGATCAATTATTGGCTTTAGCTGCACAGATTGATTCTCCAACTGCGCGGTTAGATGCTGAGTTGCTTTTAGCTTTTGTGCTAGGTAAGCCTCGCAGCTACCTTTTTACGTGGCCTGAAAAAATTATCAGTGCATCGCAGCAGGCTGCCTATCTGGACCTATTAGAGCGCAGGAAGCACGGTGAACCTGTCGCTTACTTGCTCGGCCATCAAGGATTTTGGACTTTAGATTTGGCTGTAGCAGAACATACTTTGATCCCACGGGCAGATACTGAGCTATTAGTTGAGGCCGCATTGCGGTTAGCAGGTAGGGATAGTGATTGGAATGTGCTTGATCTAGGAACTGGTAGTGGTGCTTTAGCTCTAGCCTTGGCCAGTGAGCGGCCGCGTTGGACGGTGACCGGGGTTGATCGTATTGAGTCGGCTGTGGCTTTAGCGCAGCACAATCAACAACAGTTACAGCTGGCTCATGTCAAGTTTTTGCAAAGTCACTGGTTTAGTGCTTTAGCAGGACAACGCTATGATCTTATTTTGAGTAACCCGCCATATATTGCTGATAATGATCCACATTTAACGCAAGGTGATGTGCGTTTTGAGCCGTTAAGTGCCTTGGTGTCTGGGCCTGACGGGTTAGAAGATATACGTGAAATTATTGAGCAAGCGCCGACTTACTTGTCTGGTGACGGATGGCTGTTGCTTGAGCATGGCTACGACCAGGCTGAAGCAGTGCGTGATTTGTTGCGGCAGGCAGGTTTTGTGCAGGTGAGCAGTCGGCGCGATTTAGGTGGTCATGAGCGCATCAGTTTAGGGCGTTTCTCCTCTTTACCTTAGGTCGTCTATCTCATGTTTAGTGATGAAGAATTATTGCGTTACAGTCGGCAAATCCTTTTAAAACAAGTGGATGTAGAAGGTCAGCTACGCTTAAAAAACAGTAAAGTGTTAATTGTAGGGTTAGGTGGGCTTGGGTCACCGGTCGCTTTATACCTTGCTGCCGCCGGTGTTGGTGAGCTGTATTTGGCTGATTTTGATGTGTTAGATTTGTCCAATTTACAACGTCAAATCGTACATGACACTGCAGCTGTAGATACCTTGAAAGTGCAGTCAGCCCAAGAGCGCTTGCAGGCTTTGAATCCGCATATTCGTGTGCATACTCTGAGTGAGAAATTGGATAGTGACAATTTGCCAGGCATTCTGAAATCCGTGAATTTAGTGATGGATTGTACTGATAACTTCACTATTCGTGGGCAGTTGAATGTTGCTTGTGTTATGGCAGGTAAAGTTTTGGTCAGTGGTGCTGCTATTCGTACTGAAGGGCAGGTCAGTGTTTATGATCCGAAAAATGAGCAGAGCCCTTGCTATCATTGTGTTTTTGGTGATGGTGGAGAGGAGGGGTTGACTTGCAGTGAGGCGGGTGTACTAGGGCCATTAGTGGGTTTAATAGGGAGTTTGCAAGCACTAGAAGCGCTGAAAATATTGGCAGGCTTTGGTGAAACCTTAGTTGGGCGCTTGCTATTGGTTGATGCTTTAAGCACGCGCTTTCGTGAATTAAAACTACGTCGAGATCCCAAGTGCTCGGTGTGTAGCGTGCGTTATGCTTAAGCAAGCGGCAATTGGTGTGTTTGATTCAGGCTTGGGTGGGGTTTCAGTTTTGCATGAGATCCGGCACTTACTGCCTGCAGAATCATTGATTTATGTCGCTGATAGCGCTTATGTACCTTATGGTGAAAAAACACCGGCAGTGATTGTACAGCGCAGTTTAGCCATCAGTGAATTTTTACTAGCGCAGCCAGTTAAAGCTTTAGTTGTAGCTTGTAATACTGCGACAGCAGCAGCGGTGAATGAGCTGCGTCAACGCTGGCCGAATACTTTAATTGTGGGTATGGAGCCGGCGGTTAAACCAGCGGTGTTGGCGTCGAAGGTTGCTAGAGTTGGCGTGTTAGCTACCACAGGAACTTTGCGTAGTGCGCGCTTTGCTGCTTTGTTAGAGCGTTATGCGGGTGATGTTGAGGTCATTACCCAGCCTTGCCCAGGATTGGTTGAACTGATTGAAGCAGGTGAACTCAACTCTGCAGTAACACGAACATTGTTGCTCAGTTATCTGCAGCCCTTGTTAGCAGCCGGCTGCGATACAGTAATTTTAGGTTGTACTCACTATCCGCTTGTGAAACCTTTACTACGCACCTTGTTACCAGAAACAGTGCAAATTATTGACACCGGTGCGGCAGTGGCGCGACGCTTGCAAAGTGAGTTGGCAAAGAAAAACTTGCTTGCTGAACAGCAGCAACCGCATGATCTTTTCTATGCAAGTGGTAATGTGCAATGTGTTGAGCAGACTTTGTCGTCTTTATGGTTTCGATCAGAGACAGTGCAGGCTTTGAATGTCTAAATATAGAGTCATACTGAGGATTAAAAATGCGTTTGGCAGTGTTTGGCAGTGTTATTGCATTATTTTTAGGCTTAAGTGTGCAGCATGCGGCAGCCGTACAATTGACTGCTGAGCTTGGGCATACTGAAGAGTCAACGACAACCTTGCGATTGGGTTTGCGTAAAGCTTTTCAAGCCAGTTGGTGGCAAAGTGATATTGGGCATTTGACCGGCTATTGGGATACAGGTTACACCTATTGGGAAGGGGATAAAGAATCTAATAACCATAGTCTTTCGTTCAGTCCAGTGTTTGTGTATGAGTTTAGTGCAGAGCGTGTTAAGCCCTATTTAGAAGCGGGTATTGGTGTTGCTGCGTTTCGACATACCCGTGTCGAAGAGCGGAATTTAAGCACTGTTTTTCAGTTTGAAGATCGTTTAGGTGTTGGCTTACGTTATCGTAATCAAGTGCTCGGACTACGTGCTGTTCATTACTCCAATGCAGGCATCAAAAGACCAAATGATGGTATTAATTTGTATACATTGCATTATAGTTTTGCGCTCTAATATCGATGAGTCCTTCTATGTTAACGATCACACAATTGGCTGAGCAGCTTGGTGAGCAACTTCAGTTGCATAGTGCCGCAGTGACTACAGCTGAATCTTGTACTGGTGGTGGTATAGCTGAAGCAATTACGCGTATAGCGGGTAGTTCGGCATGGTTTGAAGTGGGTTTTATCACTTATTCAAATGCACAAAAAGAGCGCCTTTTGCAGGTACCTGCTGCATCTTTAGAGCACGATGGTGCTGTGAGTCAACCGGTTGTTGAAGCGATGGTGCGTGGAGCACAAAAGTTATCTTCGGCTAAATATGGCGTTGCAGTTAGTGGTGTAGCAGGCCCGGGGGGCGGCAGTATAGGAAAGCCGGTCGGCACAGTATGGATTGCTTGGGCGGATGGTGAACAGGTCGAGTCGGGTTGTTGGCATTTTTCTGGTGACCGAGATGCCGTTCGTCGGCAAACTGTGCAAGCGGCTTTAGCGGGTCTATTGTGTGTAATAGAAGGACAAGCAGCAAATACTTGGCAATGTTGGTTAAAGAAAGATTTGCCTAATCCATAGAGACTGTGGATAATACTGTTCAATTATCCAGTATTTAGGGCGCCGCCCAATTGTAATGTGAGGATCTGTAATGGACGAGAATAAGAAAAAAGCTTTAGCAGCTGCGCTTGGGCAAATTGAGCGTCAGTTTGGTAAAGGTGCAGTGATGCGCATGGGGGACCATGAGCGTGTTGCTATTCCTGCAATCTCGACCGGTTCACTGGGTCTAGATATTGCGCTTGGGATAGGTGGTTTGCCCAAGGGCCGTATTGTTGAAATCTATGGCCCAGAGTCTTCAGGTAAAACAACACTAACACTAGAGGTGATTGCTCAAGCGCAGAAAATGGGTGCAACTTGTGCGTTTGTTGATGCTGAGCATGCGTTAGATCCAGAATACGCCGGCAAGCTAGGTGTAAACGTTGATGATCTTTATGTTTCGCAGCCTGATACCGGTGAGCAGGCACTGGAAATTACCGATATGTTAGTGCGTTCTAACGCAATGGATGTCATTGTGGTTGACTCTGTTGCTGCGTTGGTACCTAAAGCAGAAATTGAAGGAGATATGGGGGACTCTCACGTAGGTTTGCAGGCACGCCTTATGAGCCAAGCTCTACGTAAAATCACTGGTAATATTAAAAATGCTAATTGCTTGGTCATTTTTATTAACCAAATCCGTATGAAAATTGGCGTAATGTTCGGTAGCCCAGAGACCACAACTGGTGGTAATGCGCTGAAGTTCTATTCATCAGTACGCTTAGATATTCGTCGTATTGGCGCGGTAAAAGAAGGTGATGAGATCATCGGTAATGAAACCCGCGTTAAAGTTGTGAAGAACAAAGTAGCCGCCCCATTTCGTCAAGCTGAGTTCCAAATTTTGTATGGTAAAGGCATTTATCGTACAGGTGAGATTATTGACTTGGGTGTGCAGCAGGGCTTAATTGAAAAAGCAGGTGCTTGGTATAGCCATAAAGGCGTGCGTATGGGGCAAGGTAAAGCAAACTCTGCTCGTTATCTTGAAGAGAATCCCGAGATCTGCGAAGCGCTAGAGAAAGAAATTCGTAAACAGTTGCTAGCGCCAGCAACGCCAAGTAAAAAAGAGGAAGCGGAGTCGCTCGAAGTGCCTAACGTTGAGCAAGTTGATAGTTAATTCAGTCGCTCAGTATTGAGGTTGTATAAAACGGCATGTTGCTACGGCACATGCCGTTTTTTTGTGAGGATATTATGTTAGATACGCCTGTTTCTATTCGTCGAGCAGCTATGAATCTGCTAGCACGACGTGAGCATGGGTATGTGGAGCTAGTACGGAAGCTGCAGCAGCGTGGTGCGGATACAGAGTTGGTAGAATTAGAGTTGCAGCGCTTAGTTGAAGAGGGCTTGCTGTCTGAAGAGCGTTATTTAGAAAGCTATATACGCAGCCGTGCTAATGCAGGACGAGGACCAATGCGTATACGTGAAGAGTTGTTGTGCCGCGGGTTGGAACGTTCTGGTATTGATCGGGCGTTAAATGAGGCGGATATCGATTGGGATAATAATATGCATGACTTATGGCAGCGTCGATTTGATGGAAAAATAATTGATATAAAAGATAAAGCGAAACAAAGCCGTTTTTTAGTGCAGCGAGGTTACGAGATGAATGCTGTGCGTCGGTTGCTTGATCAGCAAAATTGAGCAAAGGAAATGAATGTCCCGTCCTTAATCAAGAGTCGTCAGTTATCCTCTGCTAGGGCAAATATAAGCGTCTAGCCCTAGTTTTTAGGGCTAGACGCGTGTGTTAAGTCACCCGCGTAATTGTTGACTGATTACTGCTAGCGCTTCATCGATAGCGATGTGTTGGCTTTCAGTATCACGGCGACCTTTGTACTCCAGCGTGCCTTCTTTTAAACTGCGTTCGCTAATGACAATTCGTTGTGGAATACCAATGAGTTCCATGTCAGCAAATTTAACGCCAGGGCTGGTTTTTTTGTCGCGGTCATCCAGCAACACGCTGAAACCTGCTGCTGACAGTTCGTTATAGAGCTTGTCTGTTGCTTCTTTAACTTCAGCTTTTTCATACTTCATAGGTACAATAGCCACATCAAAAGGTGCTAAAGCAGCTGGCCATATAATACCGCGTTCATCGTGGTTTTGCTCAATGGCGGCGGCAACTACACGAGACACACCAATACCGTAGCATCCCATGGTTAAGGTTGTTGGTTTGCCATTTTCACCCATGACAGTACAGTTCATTGACTCACTGTACTTGGTGCCTAGCTGGAAGATATGGCCTACTTCGATACCACGTTTAATTTCTAGGACACCTTGACCGTCGGGGCTTGGATCGCCGGCTACGACGTTGCGCAGGTCAGCAATTTCTGGAATCTCTAAGTCACGCTCCCAATTTAAGCCAAACCAATGCTTATCTTCTTGGTTAGCACCAGCTGCAAAGTCGCTCATGAAGGCAACAGAGCGGTCGATGATGCATGGGATTGATAGATCTTTAGGGCCTAAAGAGCCTGGGTAGGCACCGCATACATCAAATATTTCAGCATCGCTTGCAAACTCAAGAGGGGAGGCAACCTGAGGGTGATTAGCTGCTTTAATTTCGTTGAGCGTATGATCACCGCGTATAACCAATGCTATTAAAGTGCCTTCTTCTGAACCTCGCACAATTAAGGTTTTAACTGTTTTATCAGGGGCAATGGAGAACTTGGTAGATAAGTCTTCAATGGTTTTTGTGTCAGGTGTATCAACTAAGCGTAGTGTTTCTGTTGCCTCGCCGCGACTGCTTTCGCGTGGAATCGCTTCGGCTTTTTCAATGTTGGCTGCGTAGTTTGAAACAGTGCTGAATGCAATATCATCTTCGCCAGATGCAGCTAAAACGTGGAACTCATGGGATCCTGTACCGCCTATAGAACCTGTATCGGCTTCGACTGGACGGAAATTTAAGCCTAAACGGGTAAAGATATTGCTATAGGCTTGATGCATCCGGTCGTAGGTTTCCTGCAGTGATTCTTGACTGTCATGGAAAGAGTAAGCGTCTTTCATGATGAATTCGCGGCCACGCATTAAACCAAAGCGTGGACGAATTTCATCACGGAATTTGGTTTGAATTTGGTAGAAGTTTACTGGTAACTGCCGGTAACTGCTGAGCTCATTGCGGGCTAAGTCGGTGATCACTTCTTCGTGAGTGGGTCCTACACAAAACTCGCGCTGATGACGATCTTTTAAGCGTAGTAGTTCAGGGCCGTATTCTTCCCAGCGACCTGATTCCTGCCAGAGCTCAGCAGGTTGAATAGCGGGCATTAAAACTTCTAAAGCACCGGCAGCATTCATTTCTTCGCGCACTATAGCTTCAGCTTTACGCAATACACGCAAGCCCAGAGGTAGCCAAGTGTAAAGGCCGGAAGCAAGACGACGGATCATACCGGCACGGAGCATTAGTTGGTGGCTGATCACAACAGCATCGGTCGGAGTTTCTTTTAACGTGGAAAGCAAATACTGGCTGGTACGCATGGCTAAGATCTACATTTAAAAGGTGAAAGAAGAGCGTTATTGTAGCGCATTTGGTTCGGTTGCGTGCTATAGGGCTGCACGATGAAGTTAATGCTAACGGTGTTAGCATGCTTTACGATCTGATGAAAACAAGAAACCCAGCCGAGGCTGGGTTTCTTGAATGATGCGAGTTTACCGCTGAGGCATTATAAAATGCTTAGTGGGTACTCAACAATCAGACGAACTTCGTTGTTGTCAGCTTTATTCGCTGCATCGTTTGCACGGTAAGTGGCTTGACGCACGCGGAAGGATAGGTCCTTAGCCACACCGCTCTGTAGAACGTACTTCGCTTCGATGTCACGCTCCCAGTTTTTACCATCGTTGCGTGTACCGCTATCAATGTTGCTACCACGTATATAGCGGGTCATAAAACTTAGACCAGGAACACCGTAAGTGGCCATGTCTAAGTCATAACGTGCCTGGAAAGATTTCTCACCTTTCTGATGAAAGCCGTTGTACTGAACATCGTTCGCCAAGTACACAGCACCGCCACCGTCATAGCCGTATACATAACCACCGTCATTTCCACCGGTTACACGCTGATGAGCGAAGGTTAGGGTGTGTGCGTCGAGGAAGTTGTAAGCGGCTGCTAAGCTCCAAACGTTGTTGGTACTCTTTTTGCTGTCATCTTTGTTGTTAAACTTCGTGTTATACATATTGAAGTCGAAGTTTAAGTTCTGTGCGTTAGCCAATGGTAAGTTGTAATTTACATTGGTGTAATGCTTTTTAATACGAGCTTCATTAGCATTTTTATGGCCTACATCTGCATCAGAGTAGAAGTAAGCAGCACTTAAGTCATTAGTGAAATTGTAACGGCCGCCAACTAAGTCAAGTGAGCGTAAAGTAACTTTCTCCTTGTCACCAAAAATCTTGTTCTCAGTGCTGTCATGATAGGTTTGATCCATTGCTGTTAAAGCAGTGAAGTGACCGGCATGCAGCTCTAGGTTTTCAATTTCGTTGCTGGTGATTAAGAAACCGGTTGCGGTTTCTGGAAGTAGGCGTGCATCGTCAGTAGAAAGTACTGGAAGATCAACAAACTGCTCACCGTACTTTAAAGTGGTGTTAGAGATGCGCGCTTTAACCGCACCGCCAGCTTGGCTGTAATTGTCTTGTGCCTTATCTGAACGTCCGTCTGTTGGGAACAGGCCATTGCCGTGGCGACCTTTACCGGAGTCTAATTTAATACCTTGTAATCCAAAGGCATCAACACCAAAACCTACGGTGCCTTGGGTAAAGCCTGACTCATAAATAGCTTTTAAGCCAAGACCTAAGTCTTCGCGGTAGCTTTGGCGTTCGCCGCTCTTTTCCATATCGTGGTTGTTACGAAAGTCACGGTTCATGTACAGAACGCGTGCATGGGCATCCAGCTTGCTGTCTTCGATGAAACCATTGGACTGCGACTGTTGGCTAGCAACTGCCATTTGTGTACTTGCTGCGGCTACTGCTAAGGCAATAACGCTCAACTTAATCATTTGCATAAGAATGCTCCTTGATTGACTCTGATGATTGCTTTGCCTGCAAAACATTTGCCGGCAGGGTGTTCTTTTTAGTGGGGCATATCATAGATTGATTTCATCTTGGCTACCACCCCTGTAACTAATCCATTCAGCTAAGATTCAGATAGGTGTGCTTAATTCGGACGTAAACTCAAGAAAACATTTATAGTTGCAGTAATAGGTCTTGCAGTTAGATCTGCTGAGATTGAGTTGCTGAATAATAAAGGAAGAGGTGGTATTTATGTTTGAATTGGATCCGCGCTTGGTGAGCGATACTGTTCCGTTGGGAGATTTTCCGCTCTGTCGGGTTTTATTAATGAATGACAGTCGCTATCCGTGGTTGATCTTGGTTCCTCGTGTGTCGTTGGTGAGGGAGGTTTTTAATTTGACTGCAGAGCAGCAGCAGCAGTTATGGCGGGAAACAAGTGCTGTTGGCTTGGTATTAAAAGACTTTTACCAAGCGGATAAAATTAACATTGCTACGTTGGGTAATGTGGTCAGTCAGTTGCATATGCATGTTGTGGTGCGTATGAAGCATGATGAGGCCTGGCCTGCACCAGTTTGGGGGAGTGGAAACGCTCAGCCATATTCATCTGATGAGCTGGCTACAGTCAGTGGGCGTTTATATGAGGCGCTTTCAGAAATGTGGTTGACTGGAGCTGAAGCGGCATTATGAGTATTGAAGAGCGTGTGGCCGAATTAGAAATACGCCAAGCCTTTCAAGATGACACCATTGCTACGCTCAATGATGTCATTGTGGAACAGCAGCGATTAATTGCGCGCATGGAGACTCAGCTCAAACTGTTAGCGCAGCGTCAAGTTGGTTTGAGCAATCAATTTAATGAAACGCCGAATGATCCGCCACCTCATTATTAAATCATTGAGATCTTGCATGTTTTATATAAGTCGCTACTTGATTAAAGAGTGACTTATATAAAACTTTGGGAGGATCTCGGGTCGGCGGTAATGATGTATATGGCTACTGACGAAGGCCGCCAAACGAAGCGCAGCCATAGTGGATATTTTCATTCCATTGCAGTCTTGCAGTTAAGTGGTGCACTGTTCCGCTCATGTTGTCGGTACAGCTTTGTGGTGTAAGCCAGAGTCGTAGTAGTAAGTCATTGGCTTCAGTGCTTAGGTGGTAGCGACCGTCTGGTAGTTTTTCTTCCATATAGGGGAGGGCGAGTGCAGATTGATTTGGTAGGTGAAAGATTAATCCTTTTGGTGTTTGTAGGAGTGACCAGAAAGGTTCGTTACCACTGGCTCTAACCAGTAGGCGTGTAAAGTCAGGATCGTTGCAATTGAACCCTTCAGTTTGTAAGCGATAGCGCTGTGTTGGTGTGAAGTGATTTTTTTCGTTGTAGTGGCCGCTTAAATCTGCAAACAAACCATGAGGTGCTTCGGGTGCGAGGTCTTCGATTTCTTTGGACAGTTCGTGTGAAGGTTGTAATATCGAACCGGTTTCTTGGTTGCAAGGGTGAAAAATCCAACGTTCATGCTCATCTTGGGTAAGGTGGCCTTGGAGACGTATTGATTTTTGTGTCGTGTTGTCCGTGGTGGATTGGCGATTGAAGACCTGGCAAGCGCTTAATATGGTAGTAAGTAATATCAAACTGAAAATACCGAAATGGCGCATAATTTTGAGTCCTCAGCTGTCTAGAAAGAAATAAGCTTTATGATTGCTATTGTTGTCGTGGCTTATACTATAGTTATACTGCGTTGGAGCACTAAAGTTAAATTTAGTTTAGTAGGATCTCAGGATCTATGGGGCAAGATGGCGTGAGGCTAATAACAAAAAAAGCCCCTATGCATTTCTGCTAGGGGCTTTTGATTTGGAGGCCGAGGCCGGAATCGAACCGGCGTTCACGGATTTGCAATCCGCTGCATAACCACTCTACCACTCGGCCTAAATGAAAACGCCGCTTTTAGCGGCATCTTCAAGTAGAATTTGGAGCGGGAAACGAGACTCGAACTCGCGACCCCAACCTTGGCAAGGTTGTGCTCTACCAACTGAGCTATTCCCGCAATGTCTTGTTGACGGCAGCTATTATAGCCAAGGCGAAAAGGGTGTCAAGCTTTTTTTTAAAAAAGTTATCGTTTTGTGTTTTTTGTGTGTAAATGCGGTTTTGCTGCTAGTAAATATTGGACCATTGACCACAAAGTAAGGCCGGCAGAAATGATTAGTAGTAAATAGCCACCGATCACCCAGTGAGTAAATACTGGAGGATTGGCGAGTAAAATAATCAATGCCACCATTTGTGCGGCGGTCTTCCACTTACCAATATTAGAAACCGCTACTTGTGCACGCTCACCAAGCTCTGCCATCCACTCTCGTAAAGCTGAAACCATGATTTCACGACAGATAATAATAATGGCGGGCAGAGTAAGCCAAAGATTGGCATGTTCAGCTACTAATAAAACTAAAGCCACAGCAACAATGAGTTTGTCTGCGACTGGATCTAAAAAAGCACCGAAAGGGGTGCTTTGATTTAAGCGCCGAGCAAGGTAACCATCGAGCCAGTCTGTTAAGCTAGCGAAGGCAAATACTGCACTGGCAGCCCAATAGCTCCAAGAAAGAGGCAGATAAAATAGAATAATGAAAACGGGGATTAGTGCCACGCGCATGAGAGTTATGATGTTTGGAATGTTCATTGGATAATTCTTTTCTTAGCAAAGAATGGAAGACGCAGTTTACGCTGAGCGCAGTGCACTATATATAGACTCAGCAAGAGTTTTGCTAATTCCTGGCGTTTTAGCGATTTCTTCAACGCTAGCACGCTTTAACTCTTGTAAGCCACCAAAATACTTTAGCAGTTCGCGGCGACGTTTTGGACCAACTCCAGGAATCCCCTCTAAAGTTGAGGTGCGCCGTGTTTTTCCACGGCGAGCACGGTGTCCGGTAATAGCAAAGCGGTGAGCTTCGTCACGAATATGCTGTATTAAATGTAAAGCAGGTGAGTGTTCAGGTAAATTTAATTCTGTTTTGCTGTCATTGATATATAAAGTTTCAAAGCCTGCTTTACGGGTCGCACCTTTTGCTACACCTAATAGTAAAATCTGTTCAATTTTTAACTCTGTGAGTACTTCGCGGGCCATATTGAGTTGGCCTTTACCGCCATCAACAAGAAGTACGTCAGGTAGTTTCCCCTTATTTTCTAGGGCGCTACTCAGGCGACGATGTAGAACTTGGTGCATGGCTGCATAGTCATCACCAGCAGTAATGCCTTCAATATTATAGATACGGTAATCTGACTTGCGTGGTCCTTCAGGGCCAAAGACTACGCAAGAAGCGACAGTTGCCTCACCGCTTGAATGGCTGATATCAAAGCATTCTAAGTGTGCCGGTGGTTCAGATAAATCGAGCGCTTTAGCTAAGGCATTGAAACGTGCCGCCATTTGTGTACGACTAGCTAAACGTGCTTGTAAAGCTTGATCAGCGTTAGTTATGGCCATTTTTTGCCAACGCGCACGGGTGCCGCGCACACGGTAACGAATACCTATGTGCTGACCTCGCTGCTGTTTAATGGCTTCAGTAATTGCTGGCCAGTCAGGATGGTCGCTGCTAACAATGAGCTCGCTAGGGAAGTCATGCTCTTTACGGCCTAAATAATATTGTGCAGCAAAGGCAGCTAAAACATCAGAGGATTCTTCTTCAATAGCCATTTTTGGAAAAAAATTGTTGCTACCTAATACACGTCCACCGCGCACATTGATGACATGTACACTGGCTCCTCCCGAGCTTACACTTGCTGCAATAATATCGACATCACCATGACCGCCTTCCATACTTTGCTGGTCTTGTACTCGACGCAATAGAGAAATTTGATCACGCACCGAAGCCGCTTTTTCAAAATCTAAAGCTTGCGCGGCCCTTTCCATGCTATGAGTGAGTTCGTCAGTTAAAGCATTGCTGCGCCCCTCTAAGAACATGACTGAAAGACGAACGTCTTCAGCGTATTCAGCGGCATTAACCAAACCAACGCAAGGTGCTTTACAGCGCTGGATCTGGTATTGCAAACAAGGTCGGCTGCGGTTGTTGTAAAAACTATCCTCACATTGGCGCACTTTAAAGGCCTTTTGCAATAGGCTTAGACTTTCACGGATAGCGCCGGAGCTTGGGTAGGGGCCAAAATAACGGCCTTTATGTTTTTTTGTGCCACGATGAATGCCCAAGCGGGGAAATTCGTTGGCTGAAAGAATTACATAGGGATAGCTCTTATCATCGCGCAGTAAAATGTTATATGGCGGTCGCCATTGTTTGATTAGCGTTTGCTCGAGTAGTAAGGCCTCTGTTTCGTTGGCTGTAATGGTTAACTCAATATTGGCGATCTTGGCCACTAAAGCCGCAGTTTTAGGTGCGACTAGGGTGCTTTTGAAGTAACTGCTGAGTCGGTTTTTTAGATTTTTAGCTTTGCCGATATAGAGCAGTTGCTGGTCTGCTGAAAACATACGGTACACCCCAGGATGTTGGGTGCAAGTACGTAAAAAAGCTGAAGCATCGAACGGCTGCTGGGTGGTCATAGATTGAGTACATCGTTTATTCATTACAGGAAAACTAAAGCGTCGCGTGAGCAGGCTTTATATGCTTTTGAGTTTAGCAAAAAAACATATTGAAAGTTGTTTACCTTTGTTAACGAGGAGAAACTTTTTTATCAAAATCGTGTAAGACCTCGTACTTTTAGTGCAGGGATGGATAGCGAGGGCTGCGTGAGCAGCCCTTTAACCCCCTGACAGACTGTTAAAGTCTTTGCAGTATAGGTTGGTACTGGCATTATATACAGCATTATGAGGCGCGCCAAAACATTAAAAGTCCGAGTCCTAGTCTGAGTCTGAGACAGGCATGTGCCCCTGCTAAACCGCATGGCTCGAAGCGTCAATTTCGTCTGGAACTTTGTCAATGAATTAAGTCAACGCTCGATTAAAGAGCGTGGTGTGTTTTTGTCTGCGTATGATATGCATCCCTACACTAAGGGCGCAGGTAAAGAGCTTGGCCTGCACAGCCAAACCTTACAGTGCATTGCGGGTGAGTATGTCACACGCCGCAAGCAGTTTAAGAAAGTGCGACTGAACTGGCGCAAATCAGGCGGTGTATGCCGCTCACTGGGCTGGATACCCGTCAATACAGGTGCAGCTCAATGGAAAAACGGACAGGTCTACCTTAAGGTCTGGGATAGCTACGGTTTGAGCCAATATAAACTCCGCTCGGCCAGTTTCAATGAAGATGCCCGTGGCCGCTGGTACTTCAATGTAGTGGTTGATGTGGAGGTCGAGCCAATCAAAGGCCAAGACCGTATCGGTATTGACCTGGGTTTGACCGACACTGCCACCTGCTCGGATGGCATAAAACTGGAAGCGGGCCGCTTCTATCGTGGCCTTGAGGAAAAACTGGCCATAGCGCAACGAGCCAGAAATAAAACCCAAGTCAAAACCATTCACGCGAAAATCGCTAACCGTAGAAAAGATGCCCTGCACAAGTTCAGCCGCACGCTGGTCAACCGCTGCGGTGAAATCTATGTGGGCAACGTCAGTAGTTTAAAGCTCGTTAAAACCACGATGGCCAAGTCAGTGCTGGACGCTGGCTGGGGTCAATTAGAAACAATGCTGGACTATAAATGCGCTCACGCAGGCATTGTTTTTAAGGAAATTGACGAGGCATACACCACCCAAACCTGCTCGAGTTGCGGCAGTTTGCCCGAATCGAGGCCGAAAGGTATCGCAGGACTTGGAATAAGAGAATGGACGTGCAGTGGGTGTGGTGTCGCCCACGATCGCGATATCAACGCGGCACGTAACATTCTCGCGGCCGAGCATGGCCGTCTAGCGGTAGGAATCACCGTCCTTTAGGTCGGGGAGGATGTCAATTAACGTCACTAGGATAGACGATGGACTTCTTCTTAATAGGTGAAGAGCATTCCCCGCCATTTAGATTTTAGAAGTGCAGTGTAGGTTGAAGCAATGAAATGGGGCGCTGAGTTATTAAAGCTGAAATGATAGTTTAGTTTTCTTGGTATAGGGTTAAGACCCAAACCGAGTGTGTTTAAGCAGGACCGACAATTGTATACTGGGGTTGAATTTTAAGGAGTCGCCTTGTGTCCATACAAATAAACTGGATTAGTAGTGATGAGCAATTGTTGGAGCGTTGTCAACATTGGAACACATTAGATTTTATTGCGTTGGATACTGAGTTTATTCGCGTTGATACATTTTACCCGATTGCTGGGTTGTTACAGGTCAGTGATACTGAGAAAACTTACTTGATTGACCCTTTATTGATTGATAATTGGCAGCCTTTAGCAGAAGTGTTTGGCAATCAGCGTGTAGTTAAGGTATTGCACGCCTGTGGTGAAGATCTTGAAGTGTTCGCTTTATTAACGGGCGCGTTACCTGAGCCTTTGTTTGATACTCAGTTGGCTGCTGGGTATTTAAATATTGGTTTTTCGATGGGGTATTCACGCCTTGTACTAGAGTTACTTGGTATTGAATTGCCTAAAGGCGAGACACGGTCGAATTGGTTGCAGAGGCCATTAAGTGATTTGCAGGTTGAATATGCAGCGCAAGATACAGCGTATTTAGTGGAAGTGTATCGTGCACTGGTGCAACAGTTATCAGAACAAAAGTATGCTTGGGTGCTAGAAGATGGTGCCGCTTTAGTGGCTGCTGCGCAAAAGACTACAGACCCTTATGAGTTGTGGCGTTCAGTTAAGTTGGCCTGGAAATTGTCACCGCAACAGTTGGCTGTTCTGCGTATTCTATCAGCTTGGCGTGAGCAGCAGGCCCGTCAGCGTAATGTACCGCGTAATCGTATTATTCGGGAGAGTACTTTATGGGCGTTGGCTTATGAGCAGCCAGTCAGTATGGCACACTTAGCCAAGCTCGAAGATATGCATCCGCGTATTTTGCGTAATGAAGGTAAAATTTTGCTCGATATGATTAGTCAGGCGAAGGGGTTGCCACCCGAAGAGTGGCCTGACCCTTTGCCAGAACCTTTGCCGGTTGAAGCATCAAAGATTCTGAAGCG
Organism: Denitrificimonas halotolerans; assembly: GCF_034259425.1. Classification (NCBI taxonomy): domain Bacteria; kingdom Pseudomonadati; phylum Pseudomonadota; class Gammaproteobacteria; order Pseudomonadales; family Pseudomonadaceae; genus Denitrificimonas; species Denitrificimonas halotolerans. Next base: position 191,010 of record NZ_JAXIVU010000001.1, on the reverse strand, counting down.
TTTGCGAAAGGTAGGTTTAGACTTGGCTAAAGACTTGAATATTGCTCCTGAAGTGATGTTGCGCAAGAAAATTCTTGAAGAGCTGCTGCGGACGGGCTATCCGGAAGGGCCGTATCATTTACCAGATAGTTTACAAGGTTGGCGTCGTGAGTTGATGGGCGATGCTTTATTAAATTGTTTAGAGGGCGTGTAGTGAAGCGTATTTGCTCAGTTTATCAGAGTACTAAAAAAGTAGGGATGTATTTATATGTGCTACGTGCAGATGGATTAAAACGCGTGCCTGAACCGTTATTGGAGTTGTTTGGAAAGTCTAAGCATGCTTTTGATTTAGTCTTAACACCGGAGCGTAAATTGGCGCGTGAAGATATCAGCGACGTGTTAGAGAGTTTGGATACTAAGGGCTACTTTTTACAGATGCCGCCACCTGAAGATGATTATGTTGTGCACTGGCCTGAGGAGTTATTGCGCCGTAACGACCCTGTCTAGGGCTGTTTATTAAGGTGAAGTGAAGTACGGTGATGGGAGTCTATCTGTAGGTGACAGTGGTTACTTCTTATCGGGCTGTGTAAAAGGCTTAGTGTTTTTCAGCTTAGAAGTTTTTGATGAAAAGGCTTCTTGTTAAGCCTTTGTTTTTCTTAATCTTCTTATTTCTTTGTATTTTAGTCTTAACTTACTAAGCATAAATGTTCTGACAGTATCCCTCTAATAACTTATGGTTATATGATTTTGACTTTTATAATATTTTGTCATATTATAGGTAACCATACACGTTTGAGGAGGATATGGTAGTCATGCGTATTAAAGGATCTAGTACCCGTGCGAAGCCAGCAGAAGCTGTTACTTCGCGTTCAACTCTCGCAGAGCAGACCGCAGCCTTTTTAAAGCAAGGTGGCGAAATTGAAAAAGTACCACGTGGTTTAAGTGGACAGCAGCAGGTGAGTTATTTCCGACGTTCAACACCAGCAACGCGTAAGCCAGCAGTAAAACCTAGTGCTAAAGCGGCAAAAAGCTAAATTTATAGAGATTATTAACGCGCCATTGATTCGGCTGAGAAAGCTGATTGAGTGGCGCGTTTTTATTTGTGCTTGAGTTTCAAGGTTGTAAGAATGGTTATGTGTAGGAAAGGAAATAGGAGACATAAAAAAACCCGCCGGAGCGGGTTTTTTAAGAATTACAAATTAAGAAACAACTTGTACTTCTTCAGCCTGCATACCTTTCTGGCCGCGAGCTGCGACGAAAGATACAGTTTGGCCTTCTTTCAGGCTTTTGAAACCGTCGCTTTGGATAGCGCGGAAGTGAACGAATAAATCGTCACCTGATTGAGGAGTGATGAAGCCGAAGCCTTTTTCATCATTAAACCATTTAACTACACCAGTTTGGCGATTAGACATTGTATGTCTCCTTGTACGAAGTAAAATTATGCTTGGATTTGAGCCCAAGTTGATACTGAGCGCAAGGAGTTACAGGAGTCGTAGCAATGATTGGATCGAGATCTAAACATATATTGATTCACGGTTACACATTTGCAGCAGCAGTGACGTCTACTGTACCTGATTTTATTTGAAGTACCAGCATTATTTTGCAAATTGTTTTAAATCAGGGGGCGGAGCTTGAAGCACTGCGAATGACTTATTAGTGTCAGTCGCTCCTGAATATAGGTAAACTAGCTTTATAATATTTCAACAGTTTTTTAGGAAGTATGGCATGAGTATTAAGTCGGATAAGTGGATTCGCCGTATGGCACAAGAGCATGGCATGATCGAGCCATTTGTTGAGCGTCAGGTGCGTAATGAAGGTGGTGAACGTCTGATTTCATACGGTGTGTCGAGCTACGGCTATGATGTACGCTGTGCTGATGAGTTCAAGGTTTTTACGAATTTGCACTCAGTGACGGTGGATCCTAAAGATTTCGATGAGAAGAGTTTCGTTGATGTGAAAGGCCCAGTGTGTATTATCCCACCGAACTCTTTTGCTCTGGCCCGTACTGTAGAATACTTTCGTATTCCACGTAATGTATTGACGATTTGCCTAGGTAAGAGCACCTATGCTCGTTGCGGTATTATTGTCAACGTAACGCCACTTGAGCCAGAGTGGGAGGGGCACGTGACATTAGAATTTTCAAATACAACAACCTTGCCTGCTAAGATTTATGCCAATGAAGGTGTGGCTCAGATGTTGTTTTTAGAGTCTGACGAGGAATGTGAAGTGTCCTATAAAGATCGTGATGGCAAGTACCAAGGTCAGCGTGGTGTAACTTTGCCGCGAGCCTAATATTTAATAGCAGTCATACGATGTTTAAAAACGGCAGATTGTGTAAGCAGTCTGCCGTTTTATATTTTTACTTATGTGTTGTGGTTTTTCTGGATAAACGATGTTGTGCTTTGCTATGGCACTGACCAGCTCGAATTAAAACTGTTAACTCTCTATGTGGGTAGCATGAATGCAGGTGCAGAAGTCTATAGCAGAATATGTTTTGTGGTATGCCGTATGGTTACTGTTTTGTTGAGTAGTCAATAATATCGCAGGATTGCTCAATGGCGAGGCTGGTGTTGTCATTTGGAGGGCGTTTGCTAATGGCGTATTTTCGTCTCATTGTTCATCATGATAGCGCTAAAGTGGAAAGAGTGTAGGGACAAGGGTAACGCTGGTGAGCATAACGAGCACAGTAAAAGGGACGCCAATGCGCACGAAGTCAGCAAAACGGTATTGTCCAGGACCCAGTACTAAGGTGTTTACTGGGGAAGAAATGGGTGTCATAAAAGCTGCGGATGCAGCTAAGGCGACAATCATAGCAAAAGGGGCAGGTGACACTTGTAAAGCTTCAGCGCTAGCAATAGCAACAGGAGCCATTAATACTGCAGTTGCTGTATTGGAAATAAATAAGCCAATAATCGCAGTGGCTATAAATAGAATTGCTAAAATAACTCGCGGTCCAGTATCACCAAAGAGGTTCATCAGGCCGCTTACAGCTAAATCAATCCCCCCCGTTTTTTGTAGAGCCAAGGCGAAGGGTAGCATGCCGACAATCAGCACAATACTTTGCCAGTGAATTGAACGGTAGGCACTTTCCATATCAATACAGCGAAAGGCGCCCATTAATAAGCAACCAATGAGCACCGCAATGACGTTAGGTACTAAACCTGCGACCATTAGAATAATCATTACCGCCAAGCTGAATAAAGCATGAGGGGCTTGGCTTATCGCTGGCGCAACATCATCAACTTCAGCTGGTAAGCTCAAGACTAAATAGTCACGGCTATGACTTTGTAAATCACGGATATGCGTCCAGTTGCCGGCGACTAATAAAGTGTCGCCAGCTTTGAGCTCTTCATCTACTAATAAGCCATCAAGGGCTTTTTGATTGCGACGTAGACCCAAGACATTCAGTTTGCGTTTGGAACGAAAACCCAGTTCCTGAATGGTTTGACCGGCTAAGCGAGAGTCAGGGGGTAGCATGACTTCAGCTAAGCCTAGTTCTCGGTGATGGTCATGAAAATAACTGTTTTGCATCGATACTGGTTCGATGCCCAGTTCATAGTAAGAGCCTAATAAGTTAATTGAAGGGCTAACTAAGTCAACCAGTAGAATATCACCGGCTTCTAGTTCAGTCGTGCCTGTGGCGTTGAGCAGCTTGATGCGAAAGCGGCGTTGGCGTTCAATGGCAATTACATTGATACCGTATTCTTTACGCAAGTGCAGTTCATCTAGCGTTTGTCCTGCGAGTTTTGAGTTAGGGCGTACACGTAGTCTTCGTTCGCGTCCAACTAGGCGGTACTCATGTACCAAGTCAGCAATTTTATGACGTTGCTCATGCTTAGTTTTTTGTTTGTCAGGTTGAGCAAGCCAATGGCGTGTGAGCAACATATAAATGATGCCTAAAAATAAAATTGCTAAACCAATAGGCGCAAAAGCAAAAAAGCTAAAGCCTGTATAGCCTGTACGTACCAACTCACTGTGCACAATCATGTTGGGGGGTGTAGCAACCAGTGTAAGCATGCCACTGATTAAGCCTGCAAAACTGAGTGGCATCATTAAGCGGCTAGGTGGAATGTTTAAGCGGGCTGCGATGCTCAGAACTACAGGAATAAAAATAGCTACCACACCTGTGGAGCTCATAATGGAACCCAACCCCGCAACGGTCAGCATGAGGAGCACAATAAGGCGTATCTCGCTATTTCCTGAGCGGTGCATTAAACGTTCGCCAAGCTGATAGGCGATACCTGTACGTACCAGGCCTTCGCCAATCACAAATAAAGCGGCGATCACGACAACGCTAGGATCGCTAAAGCCGGCTAAAGTCTCTTGTGTGCTGAGTACACCCGTTAGAGGTAGCGCTACAATCATTAGCACAGCAACAACATCCATGCGTGGTTTATTGCGTACAAATAAAACCATTGCGCAGAGTAGTAGAAATAAGACTAAGCCCAGTTGCAAGTTCATACTAACTGAGAAGTAAGGCGTCATCGGCCAGTTTTTCGCCGCGTACTTTTTCAAACATGGCCAACAAGTCGGTGACGTCTAACCCTTTACGTTCTTCGCCGCTGACATCTAAAACAACCTGGCCTTGGTGCAGCATAATGGTACGATCGCCAACATCCAAAGCTTGGCGCATGCTGTGCGTTACCATCATAGTGGTTAGGTTTTTTTCTTTTACGATGCGCTGGGTCAGCTGTAAGACAAAGTCTGCGGTGCGTGGGTCCAGTGCTGCGGTGTGTTCATCGAGCAGTAAAATTTCCGATGGACGTAATGCGGCCATCAGTAAGCTAACTGCTTGACGTTGCCCGCCAGAAAGTAAGCCAATACGGTCTTGGAGACGATTTTCTAAGCCAAGACCTAAGGTAGCTAGGTGCTCACGAAACCCTTCTCGCAATGAGGCTTTAACTGCACGACTTAGCCCGCGGCGTTGGCCACGTTGCTCAGCCAGTGACATATTTTCTTCAATGGTTAAGTCTTCACAAGTACCGGCCATAGGGTCTTGAAATACACGTGCAACTTGCTTAGCACGTTCCCATACGGGCATATGGGTAACATTAATGTCGTTAATTAAAATGCTACCGCGATCAACAGTTTGATCGCCAGAAATTGCATTGAGAAAGGTTGATTTACCTGCGCCATTGGTGCCAATCACAGTGACAAACTGACCTGCAGGAATTTGCAATGACATGCCTTGTAACGCTTGGGTTTCAATGGGTGTGCCGGGATTAAAAGTGAGATGTAGGTCGGTGGCTTTAAGCATCTTAAACCCTCTTGCCGCGTGCAAAGCGTTGTTTGAGGAGCGGGATCACCAGTGCAAGGGTGACCAATACCGCAGTGACTAGGTTGAGGTCTTGTGCCTGTAAACCGATAAAGTCGCTATTTAAAGCGAGCGCGATAAAGAAGCGGTACACAATAGCGCCAAGAATGACTGCCAAAGTTAATAGGAATAAGCGGCGTGACGGTAAAATACTTTCACCGACAATCACGGCAGCTAGGCCGATGACGATGGTACCGATGCCCATAGAAATGTCAGCACCACCTTGACTTTGAGCAAATAAAGCACCAGCTAAACCGACGAGGCCATTGGAAATTGCCATTCCTAGGATAACCATGGCACCTGTGTTAATGCCTTGTGAGCGGGCCATTCGAGGGTTAGAGCCAGTGGCGCGAATGGCTAAGCCTTGGCGGGTGGAAAAGTAAGCATCAAGCGCCAGTTTTGCTAGCAAGACAACAACGATTAAAATCACAGGACGGGCTATGTAATCAATGAGCCAGCTCGGTTCAAGTAGGGTGAAAACCGTAGGCTCCATAATTAATGGAATGTTGGGTTTGCCCATGATGCGCAGGTTGATGGAGTATAAGGCCGTCATCATTAAGATACTGGCCAGTAGGTCCATGATTTTTAAATGTACATTTAAAATAGCTGTGACGACACCGGCACTGGCACCGGCAAAGGCTGCTAAGGCAGTGGCTAGGAAAGGGTCCATGCCGTTGGAAATACAGAGAGCCCCAACTGCGCCCCCAAGAGGGAAGCTGCCATCGACAGTTAAGTCGGGAAAACGTAATAAGCGGAAGGAGATAAACACCCCGAGTGCCACTAAACTGAAGATCAAGCCGATCTCGAGGGCACCAAACATTGAAAACAGGGACATGGGCAGTTTGACCGAAAGCTAAATAAAAATACCCCGAGCACGGAGCAGTACTCGGGGCGTGATAGGGTATTAACGAATGATTTCAGCTGCACTATCAATCAGTTCTTGCGATAAGGTTACACCTTGCTTTTCAGCTGCACTGAGATTGACAAATAACTGAATGTTTTCGCTCGTTTGTGGTTTGATATCACCGGGATTTTCACCCTCAAGGATGCGTAGCACAATACGGCCGGTTTGTTTGCCTAAGTCCATATAATTCACACCTAGAGCTGCAATGGCTCCGCGTTTAACACTGTCGGTGTCAGAGGCAATTAGCGGAATATTCATATCATTACCTACTTTTACTAGGGCTTCATAAGCAGAAACCACGTTGTTGTCGGTATTGGTATAAATGACATCTACTTTGCCGACCAAGCTGCGAGCAGCTGAGCCAACGTCAACAGAGCGGGGAGCGGCTGCTTCCACTAAAGTTAGATTATAGTCGGCTAAGATTTTTTTCAGGGCGGTAACCACGGCCACAGAGTTGGCTTCGCCAGGGTTATAGACCATACCTACACGCTTTGCTTCAGGAACAATTTGTTTGATCAGTTCCATTTGCTTGCCTAGCTCGAGCACGTCCGATACACCAGTGACGTTGGTGCCGCTGGCCTCCCAACTAGGTGTGAGTTGACCTTCAACAGGGTCAGTGACCGCTGAAAAAATAATAGGGATACGCTTAGTTCCAGCAACAGCCGCTTGAGCAGAGGGTGTGGCAATGGCAACAATAGCGTCAGGCTGGTCACCAATGAACTTTCTGGCAATTTGTGCGGCAGTGCCGGTGTTGCCCTGTGCGCTTTGATATTGCCATTTAAGGTTTTTTCCCTCTTCGTAGCCGGCTTCGTTTAAGGTGGCTAAAACACCGTCGCGAACGGAATCTAGGGCGGGGTGTTCAACAATTGCGGTGACCGCAACAGATTTAACAGATTCAGCTAAAGCACCGAATGATGCACTCATGGCTAAAGTTAGAGCACTGAGCGAGAGCAGCGCTTTTTTTGTGAACGTAGTCATATATGCATGCCTCTTAATAGGGTGGCAGTATGCCAACAAGCCCGTTATTAATATAAATATCGATCAGCTTCTTACAAGCTGGCAATACGCGAGTGTTGCTCGGTTAAACGGGCTAATGCTTGCTCATAATCAGCTTGTTTAGCGCGTTCTTTTTCAATCACCTCGGCAGGTGCTTTTGCAACAAAGCCTTGGTTAGAAAGTTTACCGACAACGCGCTTGATTTCACCGTTTAAGCGCTGAATTTCTTTATCTAGTCGTGCTAGTTCAGCTTGTGTATCAATTAAACCGGCCATAGGCACTAACACTTGCATTTCACCAACCATTGCTGTGGCTGACATCGGTGCTTCTTCGTTTGCTGCTAATAAAGTGACGGAGTCTAGCTTAGCCAACTTGCTTAGGGTCACTTTGTTTACTTCTAGTCGACGTACGTCTTCAGCAGTGGTGTTGCTCAGAAACAGTGGTAAAGGTTTACCTGGGCCAATGTTCATTTCTGCTCGAATATTACGCAGAGCCAGCATTAGGTCTTTGAGCCATTCAATATCACCTTCTGCTTGAACGTCCAAATTGTCTTCTATGCTAGCAGGGAAGGGTTGTAACATGATGCTATCGCCTGACTTACCTGCTATTGGTGCAATGCGCTGCCAGATTTCTTCAGTGATAAAGGGCATAAATGGATGAGCTAAGCGTAAAGCAGCTTCTAGCACAGTGACCAAGGTGTGGCGAGTGCCACGGGTGCGTTCCGCAGGCGCTTCTTTATCCCATAGAACCGGCTTAGACAGCTCTAAATACCAGTCGCAATATTGGTTCCAAATAAACTCATACAGCGCTTGGGCGGCTAAGTCGAAGCGGAAGTTGTCTAATTGACGACTGACTTCAGTTTCAGTGCGCTGTAGTTGTGAAATAATCCAACGGTCAGCAACCGTGAGTTCGATCGCTGAGTTATCTAAGCCGCAATCTTGGCCTTCACACTGCATCATTACATAGCGTGCAGCATTCCAGATTTTATTACAGAAGTTTCGGTAGCCTTCCACGCGGCCCATGTCGAACTTTACGTCACGGCCGGTAGAGGCCAATGATAGGAAAGTAAAACGCAGCGCATCGGTGCCGTAACTGGCAATACCATCAGCAAACTCTTCACGGGTTTGCTTTTCAATGGCTTTTGCCATTTGTGGCTGCATCATGCCGCTGGTGCGCTTTTTGACTAAGGTTTCAAGATCGATACCGTCGATAATATCCAAGGGGTCTAGTACGTTACCTTTGGATTTCGACATTTTATGGCCTTGGCTATCGCGTACTAGACCGTGCACATATACCGACTTGAAAGGGATTTGTGGTGTGCCATCTTCGTCTTTAATTAGGTGCATGGTCAGCATGATCATGCGTGCAACCCAGAAGAAGATAATGTCAAAACCTGTTACCAGTACATCAGTAGGGTGGAAGGTTTTTAGGTACTCGGTTTGTTCTGGCCAGCCTAAAGTTGAAAAGGTCCACAGACCTGAGCTAAACCAAGTGTCTAGCACATCGTTATCTTGGCGTAAGTTGATCTCGCCAAGATTGTGTTTTTCGCGCACCTCAGTTTCGTTACGACCGACATAAACATTGCCAGCGTCATCATACCAAGCTGGAATGCGATGCCCCCACCACAGTTGACGACTGATGCACCAGTCTTGAATGTCACGCATCCAACTGAAATACATGTTTTCGTATTGTTTGGGTACAAATTGAATGCGGCCATCTTCAACAGCGGCAATGGCAGGCTCTGCTAAAGGTTTGGTGGATACATACCACTGATCAGTTAACCAAGGCTCAATCACGGCGCCAGAGCGGTCGCCACGGGGCGTTTTTAATGCGTGGTCGTCGATGCTGACCAATAAGCCGGCAGCATCCATTGCGGCAACAATCTGTTTGCGCGCCTCAAAACGATCTAAGCCGGCGAATGCTGCGGGTAGGCTGTTATCTAAATCATGATTAACTGAGCCGTCAGTATTGAAAATCTGGGCGGTAGTTAGAATGGCAGCATCCTGGTCCAAAATATTAATCATTGGCAGACCATGACGCTTCCCTACTTCATAGTCGTTGAAGTCGTGAGCAGGAGTGATTTTCACACAGCCAGTACCGAACTCTGGATCACAATAATCATCGCCTACAATAGGGATGCGGCGTCCTATTAAAGGAAGTTCAACATAAGAGCCGATCAGGGCTTTATAACGCTCATCCTCTGGATGTACGGCTACTGCGCTATCCCCGAGCATGGTTTCGGGGCGGGTAGTGGCAACCACTAGGTAGTTTTTACCTTCGGTGGTTGTGGCACCGTCGGCTAAGGGGTAGCGCAAGTTCCATAAATGTCCTTTCTCGTCGTGATTTTCCACTTCTAGGTCAGAAATTGCGGTATGGAACTTAGGGTCCCAGTTGACCAAGCGTTTGCCACGGTAAATTAAGCCATCTTCATGTAAGCGTACAAATGCTTCTTGCACCGCAGCAGACATGCCTTCGTCCATAGTAAAGCGTTCTCGGGACCAGTCTACGGAGCTACCTAGGCGGCGGATTTGTTGAGTGATGGTGCCACCTGACTGCTCTTTCCACTCCCAGACTTTTTTGAGGAAAGCTTCGCGGCCGAGGTCATGACGATCGAGGCCTTGTGCAGCAAGTTGACGCTCAACCACCATTTGCGTGGCAATGCCTGCGTGGTCTGTGCCGGGTTGCCACAAAGTGTTACGGCCTTGCATGCGGCGGTAACGAATCAGTGCATCCATAATGGCGTTATTAAAGCCGTGCCCCATATGTAAGCTGCCTGTGACGTTCGGCGGAGGAATCATAATGGTGTAAGGCTGACCAGAACCCTGGGGGGCAAAGTATTGATTGGTTTCCCAAGTTTGGTACCAAGTGGCTTCAATGGCGTGCGGCTGATAGGTCTTATCCATAGTGCGGCGGGACCCCTAAATAAAAGACGGCTAATAGGAAAACCGCAAAGTATACCGTCAAATGAGCTTTGACCATAGGCTCAGGCCGATGTTTTGCTGATGAAGTGACCTTTTGCCTAGGTTTAGTCAGTTTTTTGCGGTTTTATAAAGTGTTTTTAACTTGCAGCATGAAAGTTAGAGATAAAGTAACTCTCATAGTGCGGATGACAGACGATCTCTGGTAGAGCTTGTTTTTAAAGTTAATAATACACAAATGCTTGCAAGCGGTGCAGAACAACTCAATATATGGTAAAAAGTACCGCACTAACACAAAATAGTTGATGTTAGTGACGTTCTCAGGGCGGGGTGAGATTCCCCACCGGTGGTAATTACCTCAAGCGGGTATAGCCCACGAGCGCTTATGCATGCTTTGATAGATGAATAAGGTCAGCAGACTTGGTGAGATTCCAAGGCCGACGGTTACAGTCCGGATGAAGAGAGAGCGGGATCCGTTTCCGTGCATATCTTGCGCGGCACACTCCCATTCGATCAAAAACAGCCTTGTTTGATGTTAAACAGGAGATCGACACAGGCAGGCACCCATGCTTGTCTTGTGCGGAGGTTCTATGTTCACAGGAATAATCGAAGCAATAGGCCATATTCGTAGCATGACCCCAAAAGGCGGGGATGTGCGTGTGCATGTGGCAACAGGAAAGCTAGACTTAACCGATGTAAAGCTGGGTGACAGTATTGCAGTCAATGGTGTGTGTTTAACAGTTGTTGAACTGCCAGGTGATGGTTTTTGTGCTGACGTGAGTCGTGAGACTTTAGCGCGCAGTGCTTTTGTTAATTTAAAACATGGCAGCCCCGTTAACTTAGAAAAAGCTTTGCTACCCACTACTCGTTTAGGTGGACACTTGGTCAGTGGGCATGTAGATGGCGTAGGTGAAGTGCTTTCACGCAATGATAATGCACGCGCGGTACAGTTTTGGATTCGAGCCCCGAAAGCATTGGCGCGTTATATTGCGATGAAAGGTTCAATTACTGTTGATGGCACGAGCCTGACAGTGAACGGCGTTGATGGCAGTGAGTTTGAGCTGACCATTGTGCCTCATACTTTGCAAGAAACCATTATGGCAAACTATCAGGCCGGTCACTTAGTTAACTTAGAGATCGACCTCATTGCTCGCTACCTTGAGCGTTTGCTGCAAGGTGAAAAAGCTGCTGAGCCAAGTAGTCAAGCTATTACCGCTGACTTTTTAGCCGAGCATGGTTTTATGCGTTCTTAATTGAAGGGTTACTCTGTGTCATTAAATACGATTGAAGAAATTATTACAGATATTCGCGCTGGAAAAATGGTCATCTTAGTGGATGATGAGGATCGCGAAAATGAAGGCGATATTATCATTGCCTCAGAGTGTGTAACGGCTGAACATATTAACTTCATGGCTAAACATGCGCGAGGCTTGATTTGCATGCCCATGAGTGTTGAGCGCTGTGAGCGTCTGGGTCTACCTTTAATGGCTCGGCATAATGGTTCAGGATTTGGTACTAAATTTACGGTTTCGATTGAAGCTGCTGAAGGTGTTACCACCGGTATTTCCGCAGCTGACCGTGCTCGTACAGTACAGGCGGCCGTGGCAAAAGATGCGGCGGCTGATGATATTGTTAGTCCGGGGCATATTTTCCCGTTAATGGCGCAGCCTGGCGGGGTTTTGGCACGAGCTGGTCATACTGAGGCGGCTTGTGATTTGGCTCGTTTAGCGGGTTTTGAATCGTCCGGTGTGATTTGTGAAATCATGAACGATGACGGCACCATGGCGCGTCGCCCTGAGTTGGAGTTATTTGCTCAAGAACACGGCCTGAAAATGGGTACTATTGCCGACTTGATTCATTACCGTATGATTCATGAGCGCACTATTGAGCGTGTTTCAACGCAAAAATTGGATAGCGAAGTAGGGCAATTTAATTTAGTTACTTATCGTGAATCCAATCTTGGTGATGTTCATTTGGCACTTACTTTAGGTACTATTAGCCCTGAACAGCCAACTTTAGTACGAGTGCATAATATGGATCCGCTGCGTGACTTATTTATGGTCAATCAAGAAGGCCGTTGGAGTTTACGCGCAGCGATGACTGAAGTCGCTAAAGCAGGCAGTGGCGTGGTGCTATTATTAGGTAATCAGATGACCGGTTCTAGCTTATTGGAACACTTGGAGCGTCACTTGGGAGAAGGTGGCGAAGCTAAAACAGCGAAGACTCCATCGACTTATAGTACGGTTGGTGCAGGCTCACAGATTCTGCGTGATTTAGGCGTACGTAAAATGCGTTTATTAAGTTCACCAATGCGCTTTAGTGCTATATCTGGGTTTGACTTGGAAGTTGTAGAATACCTGCAGCCGCAGGATTAACTGTTATATAGGAGTGGCTTTAGCGTGCTGCTCCTTCGCTCTTTACTAGGATTAAAAAAATGACCTTAAAGACAATCGAAGGTACCTTTACCGCCCCTAAGGGCTCATTTGCACTGGTTGTAGGCCGCTTTAACAGCTTTGTTGTTGAAAGTTTGGTTGAGGGTGCAATTGATACATTAGTACGTCACGGTGTAAACAAAGATGACATTACTGTGATTCGTGCACCAGGTGCTTTTGAGCTGCCTTTAGTTGCACAGAAAGTTGCTGAGCGTAAAGAGCATGCAGCAATTATTGCTTTAGGTGCAGTGATTCGTGGTGGTACGCCACACTTTGAGTATGTTTCAGGTGAGTGCACTAAAGGTTTAGCCCAGGTCTCTATGCAATTTGGTGTGCCAGTAGCTTTTGGAGTCTTAACTGTTGACTCCATTGAGCAAGCGATTGAGCGTTCAGGGACTAAGGCAGGTAACAAAGGTACAGAGGCAGCGCTGTCAGCGCTAGAAATGGTAAGCCTGCTTGCGCAGCTGGAGGCCAAGTGAGCTTAAACAACGACGATTGTCGCGATAATCCACCGCCACGGGCTAAAGGGCGTATTGCTATGCGTCGTGTGGCGCGTACTTTAGCGATGCAGGCTTTGTATCAATGGCATGTGGCGGGGCAGAACCTCAATGAAATTGAGGCGCAGTTTCGTGTCGATAATGATTTTGACGGGGTTGACGGAGCATACTTCAACGAAATCTTACGTGGTGTGCCCGGTAAGAAAAGTGAAATTGATGCACTGATTGAACCTTATCTTGATCGTCCTATGGATGAGCTCGATCCTGTTGAGTGGGCTATTTTGCGCTTAGCAACTTGGGAGCTGAGTACGCGTATTGATGTGCCTTATCGTGTGGTTATTAACGAAGGCATTGAGCTTGCAAAAGTTTTCGGTGCAACTGATGGCCATAAATATGTGAATGGCGTACTGGATAAGCTGGCTTTGCGCCTGCGCGGAGCAGAAATTCGTGACGCAAGACTCAATAAGAAGTAATGCAGGGCTGCACTCGCCAAGGGTGAGAGTCGTAGCATGAATGAGTTTGAGTTAATCCAAAAGTTTTTCACTCGCTCTGCCTGTGCGCAGGGCGGTGAAAATATCTTTTTAGGTATCGGTGATGATTGCGCGTTGCTGCAGATTGCTAGAGAACAGCATTGCGCGGTGTCTACAGATACCCTTGTCAGTGGTGTTCATTTCCCTGAAAACGCTCCAGCATTTTTACTCGGGCAGCGTGCGCTAGCGGTTGCTACCAGTGATTTAGCGGCTATGGGTGCTAACCCCATTGGCTTTACTTTAGCTTTGACCTTACCGGAGCTGAGCACCCAGTGGCTGCAAGCCTTCAGCGAAGGATTAAGTACCATGGCATTACGTTGTGGTATTCCTTTAATCGGTGGAGATACCACAAGTGGCCCGTTATCTATGACGGTCACAGTGATCGGGGCAGTATTGCCATGCCAAGCACTTGTGCGATCAGCTGCGCAAAGCGGCGATTTACTTTGTGTAAGTGGAGCTTTAGGTGCTGCCGCTGCTGCAGTGCCATTGGTGCTGGGGGAGATTAGTTCTAAACATCTTTCCGAGCAGAGTCTTGAGCAGCTACTGAACGCTTATTGGTCACCTCAACCGCAGTTAGCATTGGGGCAGTTTCTCTTGGGTAAGGCTCATGCTGCGCTGGATATTTCTGATGGTTTGCTTGCAGACTGTGGGCATATTGCACAGGCTTCGGGCGTGTCTTTACATATTGAACAAGAGCGTGTGCCTGTAGCTTGTGCTGCTCAGCAGTTGTTAGGGGTTGACGCTGCTTTGCAGTGTGCTTTGAGTGGTGGTGATGATTATCAGTTGGCTTTTACTTTACCAGCCACGCAATTATTAACTGTTCAGCAAGCGTTTCCAACGGTGCAGGTGATTGGCCGAGTGTGTGCGGGCAGTGGTGTGCATTTAATGGATCGAGCAGGACAGGTAGTACCTCAGGTTTATAGTGGCTACCAACATTTTTAATAAGGATTGAAGACCCATGCGAACACCTCAGGTTTGGAGTAATTTTTGGCACTTTATAGCTTTTGGTTTTGGCTCAGGCTTGGCTAAGAAAGCTCCAGGAACATGGGGGACATTGGCAGGGCTTGCAGTTTTACCGTTGCTGTATTTGTTACCGTTATGGGCAGGGATAACCACCATCGCGTTTGCTAGTCTCTTTGGGGTTTGGTTATGTGGTCGAGTTGCTAAAGACCTTGGGGTGCATGATCACGGTGGTATTGTTTGGGATGAGATGGTCGGTATTTGGATGACGCTTATCCTGTTGCCACATACTTGGATATGGTGGGTATTGGGCTTTGTTCTTTTTCGTGCGCTCGATATTCTCAAACCGTGGCCTATTTCAGTGCTGGACCGTAGGCTTGGCGGTGGCTTAGGCATTATGCTTGATGATATGTTGGCTGGCGCGATTGCAGCAACGCTGTTATATATTTTATGGCAAGCTGAATTGCCATTTTTTAATGGGTTAAGCTAGGGATAACTTGACCGTGTAACTATGTTGAAACGTATGTTTAAAGGTTTTTTGCAAAAGGTAGTGGGTCTTGCTGAATAGCAGTGGCTTCAACTCAAAGATTTTACGATTAGTGTTCGGTTTTTCTCAGTAGCAAGATAGGCTACTATCAGTCTCTAGTTTTTTACAGAAGCGATCAGTCCAAATGTATTGTCCTTTTTGTGGTGCCAATGATACTAAGGTTATTGACTCGCGCTTAGTGGCCAATGGCGATCAAGTGCGCCGTCGACGTGAGTGTTTACTCTGTGAAGAGCGGTTTACGACTTTTGAAACTGCAGACCTCGTTTTGCCGCGCTTGATTAAACAAGATGGTAGCCGTCAACCATTTGACGAAGATAAGTTGCGTGCGGGTATGTTGCGTGCTTTAGAGAAACGCCCTGTTAGTCTTGAGCGGCTGGAGGAGGCTGTAGCCCGTATTAAACGTAAGTTGCGTGGCAAAGGCGAACGCGAAGTGCAGTCACTGGTGGTCGGAGAGTTGGTGATGAATGAGCTGAAAAAGCTCGATGAAATAGCCTACATTCGCTTTGCTTCTGTATATCGCCGTTTTCAGGATCTCAATGAATTCCGTAAAGAAATTGAGCTAATGGCTAGTAGTGCTGCACAAGCTAAGGATGCTGAGGAAGAATGAATGATCAGTTTTATATGGCGCAAGCATTACGTCTTGCCGAACAAGGTTTGTACAGTACTCATCCAAATCCACGTGTAGGCTGTGTCATCGTATTGGACCAACAAGTTGTGGGTGAAGGGTGGCATAGGAGAGCAGGTGAGCCGCATGCTGAGGTGCATGCCTTAAAGCAGGCAGGCAGGCGTGCTCAGGGTGCAACAGCATACGTTACCTTAGAACCATGTAGTCATCATGGATTAACACCGCCCTGTGCTGAGGCGTTAGTCAATGCGGGAGTGCAGCGAGTAGTGATGGCGATGCAAGACCCTAACCCTCAGGTTGCGGGGCAGGGTGCAGCATTATTGCGTGCGCAAGGCATTGAAGTAGATATATTAGACGGTGCATTGAGTATCGCTGCTCGCCAATTAAACTGTGGTTTTATAAAGCGTATGGAACAAGGGCAGCCATTTGTACGATTAAAGTTGGCGATGAGTTTAGATGGACGCGTCGCTATGGCTAGTGGTGAAAGTCAGTGGATTACTGGAGTTGCTGCGCGTGCGGACGTGCAAAAATTACGTGCTCGTTCGAGTGCTGTGATTACAGGGGCAGACACTGTGATGACAGATAATGCAAGATTAACTGTACGTGCTGAAGAGCTACCGCTCAGCGCAGAACAGAAAAATTTAGCATTGTTGCGTCCTCCCTTGAGGGTATTGATTGATGGGCGTTTACGGGTGCCGACAGATGCCCCCTTCTTTATGGCGGGGCCTGTGCTTGTGGCGACTTATCAAACACCGCCAACGGATACAGCCAGTATTGATTACATTCAGCTGCCAGAGCGTAATGGCCATGTGGATTTGACTGTGTTATTACAAAAGCTCGCTGCCCTTGGCATGAATGAGTTGATGATTGAGGCGGGGCCGCAGTTGGCAGGCGCCTTCATGCAAGCCGGCTTGGTGGATGAGCTATATATTTATATGGCAGGCATGTTGCTAGGCTCTAGTGCCCAACCTTTGATGCAGCTGCCTGTTGATTATATGGCTGATGCCGTGCAATTAAATATTAAGGAAGTTCGCGCTTTGGCGAATGATTGGCGGATCATCGCTCAGCCTGTCAAAAGGTAGGGTTTGTTTTTATGTTGCAAAGACAGTTTAAGTTGAACCTGTATTTCTACTGTCATGCTGAGCGTCTTAGATTACATTACTAAACTCAGCCTGTAGAGCTGCGCGAACACAGTACAGCACACCTTCTTCCACCTGTGGTGAAAACTGCTCAGCAATACTGGCTGCACTGGGTAGCTCACCATCGCCTTCTAGAAAGGCATCTTGAATCTGTCCCAGTAAGTCTTCTGGAAGGTCCAATGCTTGCTCAAGGCTTAAAAGGTTCCCCGCAATAGCTTGGGCCATGAGGCTGTACACGTTTTTTAAACTGCATTGCATGTGCTGCGCAATCTGTTCTGGCGTCATCCCGCTGCGTGCGAGTGTGACCAACTCGTGGCGTAGGTCTTGGTTGTTGACTACAGATTGGGTTGCAGGTAACCCTGAATGATTAAGAGCAGCTAAAAAAGGTCTACCATAGCGCTCTAGTTTACGTGCACCGACCCCGCTGATTTGCGCCATATCAATTAAGTCTTTAGGTTGTTTACGCAACATTTCGAGTAAAGTGGAGTCGGGGAAAATAACATAGGGTGGCACGCTATGTTCTTCGGCCAATTGTCGGCGTAAAGTGCGTAAAGCTTCCCATGTATCGCGCTCGTGAGCGCGAACCAATTGGCTGGCTTGGCTGGCGCTGCGTGTTGGACGGACTTGCTGACTGAGATCACGACGTAGGTGTAGGGTAGTTTCACCACGTAGTAAGGGGCGGCAGTTTTCCGAAAGGCGTAAGCCACCAAAACCTTCTACGTCAACATCAATTAAGCTGCGAGCTACCAATTGGCGAAATAGTGAACGCCACTGGTGTTCGGTTAAAGCTTTACCAATACCAAAGACGCTAAGGTGTTGATGGCCTAAAGCGCGTACACGGTCATTTTCGCGGCCCATTAAAATATCAGTTAAATAACCAACACCATAACGTTGTCCAGAGCGATGAATAGCAGATAATGCCTGTCGTGCAGCTTCTGTAGCATCCCACGTTTCAATAGTATCGATACAGTTATCGCAATGACCGCAAGGTTCGGGCAAGTCTTCGTCGAAGTAGGCGAGTAAGGCTTGACGGCGGCAGCGAGTTTCTTCACATAAAGCTAACATGGCCTCAAGTTTGTGTTGTTCGACTCGCTTGTGGCGTTCATCCCCTTCGGAATTGTTGAGCATTTGTTTAAGCATTAATACATCTTGCAGGCCATAAACCATCCAAGCTTCTGCGGGTAAACCATCGCGCCCAGCACGCCCGGTTTCTTGGTAATAGGCTTCTAAAGATTTGGGCAGATCAAGGTGTGCAACAAAGCGTACGTTAGACTTATCGATGCCCATACCAAAAGCGATAGTGGCGACCATAATTAGGCCTTCCTCATTGAGAAAGCGCTTTTGATGTAATGCACGTAAATCATTTTCCAGTCCTGCATGGTAAGGCAGAGCTGGATAACCTTTGCTGCTTAAAAAATCAGCAGTGGACTCAACACTTTTGCGTGACAAACAATAGACAATACCAGCATCACCTTTGCGTTGTGCTAAGAAGTCTAAGAGTTGTTTGCGAGGGTTGTCTTTAGGTGCGATGCGGTAAAAAATATTTGGGCGGTCAAAGCTGGATAGAAAACACTGGGCGTCGAGTAAGTGTAAGCGTTGAATGATTTCTTCTCGAGTCCGTTTGTCGGCAGTTGCTGTCAGAGCAACACGCGGTACTTTGGGAAAAAGTTCGGCAAGCTGGCCAAGCTGTAAATACTCGGGGCGAAAGTCATGTCCCCACTGGGAAACGCAGTGAGCCTCATCAATGGCAAACAGGCTGATTGGGAGGTGTTGTAAAAACGCTAACATACGTGGCTGCACTAGACGCTCGGGGGCTAAATACAGCAGTTTGATTTCATTGCGCCGTAAGCGCGTTGCAATATCACGTTGCTCATCGCTATTTAATGATGAGTTTAATGCTGCTGCAGGGATGCCTAATTCTTCTAAACTGGCTACTTGGTCTTGCATAAGAGCAATTAAAGGTGATACCACTACAGTTAAACCGTCAAGTAGCAGTGCTGGAAGTTGGTAGCAAAGTGACTTACCACCTCCGGTGGGCATCAATACAAGAGCATCTTCTCCAGAGCAGATGCGCCCGATGATGTCTGCTTGCTGACCACGAAATGCATCGTAGCCAAAAACATTTTTTAGCGTTTGTAACGCTTGATCTTGCATGCCATTCTCCAAATCAAGCTGCGCATTATACGCTTTATTAAGTATATAGCTGAATTTTTAGCTGTATAGGCTGCTAAAATGGGGAGCTATCCCTAGCTGTTACTGCAGTGCTAGACTACACTTAACTTTCAACTTTAATCATTATGGTAATCGCGCATGTCCCTCGCTGAGCAACAAACCCGCCTGCAAGCTTTCCTCGATGCTGACGAACTGCATGACGAGGCGCTTGATTATATTGCCGCCCATGGCTATTTAACTGCGCTATCGATTTGCCCTGAAGCTGTGCCTGCAGACGAGTGGATCGATGCTTTATTTGCTGAGCCACCAAGTTACCGTAACGAAGAAGAAGCAGCTGATATTGAGGCAGGTCTTTTGCAGTTAAAAGCCCACATTCAGCGTCAACTTGCCAGTGATGATGATATGGATTTGCCATGTGAGTTGGATTTAGGCTCGGAACCTGATGATTCTGATTTGCGAGGCTGGTGCGTGGGCTTTATGGAAGGGGTGTTCTTGCGCGAAGAGGTATGGTTTGAAAACGCCGAAGATGAGGTGAGTGAGTTATTGCTACCTATCATGGTTGCATCAGGCTTGTTTGATGAGCAACCAGACTTTGCGGAAATCGCTCGTGATGATGAATTGGTGGACAGCATGGTGGCACAAATTCCTGTGGTATTAACGGCCTTGTTTTTATTGTGTCAAGCCCCTGATGAGAAACCGGTTCTGCTGAAACCTCGCCGTTAATTTTTATAGGCACTGAGTATGCGTGAGCTGCAACAGCAGATCACTCGCAGTCGTACATTACGTTATCTGCTGTTTGCTTGTGGTTGTTTTTGTGTGCTTCTTGGTGTGTTGGGTATTTTTTTACCAGTCTTACCGACAACACCTTTCTTGCTGTTGGCTGCCGCTTGCTTTGCCCGAAGCTCTAAACGCTTTTACTTATGGCTTGTTTTGCACCCTCGTCTGGGGCCATGGATCCGTGGCTATTTGGAAGGAGAGGGTTTGCCGCTCAAAGGTAAAGTTTGGGCTTTAACATTGATGTGGTTCAGTATCATACTCTCTTTATGGTTCGTTCCTCTTTGGTGGGCACGCTTGGCATTGTTAGTTTGTGCAGTAGGGGCTTCGATCTATATTTTGAAGCAGAAAACGCTTCGGCTATGACTAAGGTTAAGAGTGAGCTGATGTTTGGCGACAGGCTTACACTCGGTGTTTGCGCAGATGCTCATGGAATGCTTATTCCGCAAGTGTTGAGCATGTCGCACAGGCGTATCAGTGGTAACCCTATTAAACTCGTGGCATCAGTGCCTTCAGTTGCTTCAAATAAGCTGACCCCTAACCCTTCAGATTTGAAACTGCCTGCACAGTCGAAAGGTTGCTCTTTGTCAATATAACGCCAAATTTGTGCGTCGCTTAATGAGCGAAAATGTACAGTGAAAGGGATGCAGTCAACTTGTTCGATGTTTTCTTTAGTTTTGGCCCGAGTATCTAATACAGCAATAGCAGTTAGAAAACTGACGCTTCGGCCGCTGGCGCTGCGTAACTGGTTAAAAGCGGCTTGGGCATGATGCGGCTTGCCGATAATAGTATTGTCGAGCACGGCTACTTGGTCTGAACCGATGATCAGATGTTCTGGATATTGTTTAGCTAAAGCGCGAGCTTTACTTAGAGCTAAGCGTTGTGCCAGTTCGAGCGGTGTTTCATTGGGTAGTGGTGACTCGTCAAGATTCGGGCTGTGACAGGTAAAGGGTAATTGCAGGCGTGACAGAAGTTCGCGCCGATAAATGGAACTGGAAGCAAGTAACAGGGCCGGTGTGCTGCTGGACATAAAAAATTTCCTTAAGGCGAGGTAATTTAATCAAACTTGATGAGGGGCGCTGCCGAGCGTCGTAGGATCGGTTATACTCTACCGATTATAGTAACAACCGCCTTGCAACAGTTTATAATTTATCAGCGTTAACTATGACTTGCGCGCTGTTGCTGCATCCATGTTGAGGACTTTGCATGTTCGACAATCTTTCCGATCGCTTATCGCAAACGCTACGCCATGTTACTGGTAAGGCTCGATTGAGCGAAGACAATATCAAAGACACCTTACGTGAAGTGCGCATGGCGTTACTTGAGGCCGATGTGGCCTTGCCTGTGGTAAAAGATTTTGTGAACTCGGTGCGTGATCGTGCTGTGGGTACAGAAGTATCTCGTAGCCTTTCGCCAGGCCAGGCTTTTATTAAGATTGTCCAGGCTGAACTGGAAAGCTTAATGGGGGAGGCCAACGAAGACCTCGCTCTCAATGCAGCACCGCCTGCAGTCATTCTAATGGCTGGTCTGCAAGGTGCGGGTAAAACGACCACTGTTGGTAAGCTGGCGCGCTTTTTAAAAGAGCGTAAGAAGAAAAGTGTCATGGTGGTATCTGCGGACGTTTACCGTCCTGCAGCGATTAAACAGTTAGAAACTTTAGCCAATGAAGTGGGCGTAACTTTCTTTCCATCTGACATCAGTCAGAAGCCTGAAGCCATTGCTCTAGCTGCGGTAAAAGAAGCTAAGCTTAAATTTATTGATGTGGTGTTGGTAGATACTGCCGGTCGTTTAGCTATTGATAGCGAAATGATGGCGGAAATTAGCCAATTGCACGCTGCGATTAATCCTATTGAGACGCTATTTGTTGTTGATGCCATGACCGGGCAGGATGCAGCGAATACAGCTAAAGCTTTTAATGATGCTCTGCCTTTGACGGGCGTGGTATTGACTAAAGTGGATGGTGATGCTCGTGGTGGTGCCGCACTGTCGGTACGTGCGATTACTGGTAAGCCCATTAAGTTCTTAGGAATGGGTGAGAAATCTGATGCTTTAGATCCGTTTCACCCTGATCGCATTGCTTCACGTATTCTAGGGATGGGTGATGTTCTGAGCTTGATTGAACAAGCTGAACAAACGATCGATAAAGATAAAGCTGAGAAGCTGACGAAGAAGCTTAAGAAAGGCAAGGGTTTTGATCTGGAAGATTTCCGTGATCAGTTGCAGCAAATGAATAAAATGGGCGGCATGAGCAGCCTGCTAGAAAAAATGCCTCAGATGGGGGGCATGAATTTAGCGCAAATGGGTGGTGCTCAAGGCGCAGCTGAAAAGCAATTTAAGCAGATGGAGTCGATTATTAACTCGATGACTCCAGCTGAACGCCGTGATCCTGAAATCATCAGTGGATCACGGCGCCGACGTATTGCCAAGGGGTCTGGGACTCAGGTTCAGGACGTTGGACGATTAATTAAACAGCATAAACAAATGCAAAAAATGATGAAAAAATTCACCAGCAAAGGCGGTATGAGCAAGATGATGCGCGGCCTTGGCGGGATGATACCAGGGGTGGGTAAGCTGCCTCGAATGTAACTACTGCGCAGACTTAGAAAATAAGCCTATGCAAAGTAGCAGATAGCCATTAGAATATGCGGCCTTTCGGGCCATGCATGTTCTTTGGCTCGTTTTGATTGTAATACACATAAAGGAAATAAGTTTAATGGTAACTATTCGTCTGGCTCGTGGTGGCTCTAAAAAGCGCCCGTTCTACCATCTGACAGTGGCTGATAGCCGCAAAGCGCGTAATGGCCGTTTCATTGAGCGCATCGGTTTCTTTAACCCAATCGCAACAGGTGGTGAAGTTCGTTTGTCTGTTGATCAAGAGCGCGCTAACTATTGGTTAGGTCAAGGCGCACAGCCTTCTGAGCGCGTTGCTCAGCTGTTAAAGAAAGCAGAAACTGCTCAAGAAGCAACTGCTTAATTGACTATGAGTACATCACTCCCTGACGCAGATGAACTGGTCGTTCTCGGCAAAGTTGGTGCTGTGCATGGTGTGCGCGGCGAAGTAAAGGTGCATTCTTTTACGGAGTCGATGGAAAACCTGCTTGATTATCCGGTTTGGCATTTACGCCGTGGCCAAGATATTAAGCAAGTGAAGTTGGCCAGTGGCCGTCTGCAAGGTAAGTCGCTGGTGGCAAAAATTGAGGGTTTGGATGATCGTGAAATTGCACGCACTCTGACAAATTACGAAATTTGTGTTCACCGTAGTGAGTTGCCTAAATTGCCAGAGGGCGAGTATTACTGGCACGAGCTTGAAGGTTTAAAGGTGATCAATCAAGACCAACAACTGTTTGGGATTGTTGACCATTTATTAGAGACTGGTGCAAATGATGTCTTGGTGGTTAAGCCTTGTGCTGGCAGCCTTGATGATCAAGAGCGGTTACTGCCTTATACAGAGCAGTGTGTACAGTCGGTGGATTTGACAGCAGGCGAGATGCATGTCGAATGGGATGCAGATTTTTAATGAGTAAATGCTTTGCGCGTTGAAGTTATCAGTCTCTTTCCAGAGATGTTTGCTGCAATTACCGAGTATGGCATTACCAGTCGTGCAGTAAAGCAGGGGTTACTACAGCTCAAGTGCTGGAATCCTCGTAGTTTTACTGAAGATCGACATCAGACTGTTGATGACCGTCCCTTTGGTGGTGGTCCTGGTATGGTGATGAAGATCAAACCTCTAGAGGATGCATTAGCTGCGGCGAAGCAATCTGTTGGAGGACCGGCTAAGGTAATTTACCTGTCGCCGCAAGGCCGTCAGCTGAAACAAGCAGCGGTCAGTGCGCTAGCCAAAGAGGATGCCTTAATCCTTATTGCAGGGCGCTATGAAGGTATCGACGAACGTTTCATTGAAACTTACGTGGATGAAGAATGGTCAATTGGCGACTATGTATTGTCTGGTGGGGAACTGCCGGCAATGGTGTTAATTGATGCTGTTACGCGGTTACTGCCTGGTGCTTTAAACCATGCAGACTCCGCACAAGAAGATTCATTTAGCGATGGACTTCTCGACTGCCCGCATTACACGCGACCGGTTAGGTATGCAGGCAAAGATGTTCCGCAGGTCCTACTCAGTGGGAATCACGAACATATCCGGCGCTGGCGATTGCAACAAGCCCTTGGGCGTACTGCAGAGCGTCGCGCTGATCTTCTGGATAGCCGCTCGCTTTCTGGAGAAGAGAAAATGCTGTTGGATGAGTACTTTCGCCAACAGAACGATAGTTAATTAACGTATCGATGGTAAATCATAAAGATTTGCCTTCAGGAGCACAGCATGACTAACAAAATTATTCAGCAGCTTGAAGCTGAACAAATGAACAAAGAAATCCCTGCATTCGCTGCGGGTGATACTGTAGTTGTTCAAGTAAAAGTACGTGAAGGTGATCGTCAGCGCTTACAGGCCTATGAAGGTGTTGTAATTGCTAAGCGTAATCGTGGTATCAACAGTGCATTCACTGTTCGTAAAATTTCTAGTGGCGTAGGCGTTGAGCGTACGTTCCAAACTTACAGCCCGTTGGTTGACAGCATCGCTGTTAAACGTCGTGGTGATGTACGTAAAGCGAAACTGTACTACTTGCGTGCTCTGTCTGGTAAAGCAGCACGTATTAAAGAAAAGCTGGCACGTTAATTCTCCAGTGTTTCAAAACAAAGCAGCCTTAAGGCTGCTTTGTTGTTTTAGGGGTATATTTTTTAAGCTAGGGTGTGTATCCATTGGGCTTTTAAGAAACTACCAACATATGCCAACGCTCAATGAGTGTTATACGGCTAGTGTGGAGGTGGGGTATGACTAGGTTATTGCAGTCGCTCTGAAACTGTTAATCTGCAGTAGTGTGGCTCGCATGATAGGTGCATATTTTCTATGCGCTACAACCTGCGATATTTAATCATAAAAATTCAAGGTGTTACGAAAATGACAACTCATGTGCAGCCTGATTTATCAGCGTTAATGCGTTTTTTAGATGCGGCTTGGCTGCAGCGCGGATTGTCTGAAAACACTCGTATGGCGTATCGTAGTGATCTTGAACAGTTTGCTTTATGGTTACAGCCACAGGGCTTGCGTTTGCAAGATGTTCGTCGTGAAACTTTACTGGAATATTTAGGTTGGCGTTTGGAGCAAGGCTATAAAGCTCGCTCTAGTGCGCGGTTCTTATCTGGTGCGCGTAGTTTTTATCAGTTTTTATTGGAAGAGGGTTCGCTCATTGAAAACCCAACCTTGCAGGTTGAACTCCCACAAATAGGGCGTGCTCTGCCAGACACTTTGTCTGAAGCAGATGTTGAGGCTTTGTTGGCTGCGCCTGATGTGGACGAAGTGCTTGGTTTACGGGATCGTTGCATGCTTGAGGTTTTGTATGCCAGTGGTTTACGAGTGACGGAGCTCGTAGGTCTAACCTTGGATCAACTGAACATGCGTCAAGGTATTGTACGTGTGATCGGAAAAGGATCTAAGGAACGCTTGGTACCGTTAGGAGAAACGGCTTTGGATTGGCTTGCCCTGTACCTTAAACAGGGACGTAATGAGCTGCTCAGTGCGGCAGCCACGGATATAGTGTTCCCTAGTCAGCGAGGGCGACAGATGACGCGGCAAACATTTTGGCATCGAGTTAAATTACACGCTCAAGCAGCAGGCATCACTAAGCCTTTATCACCACACACTTTGCGTCATGCGTTTGCAACCCATTTGTTAAATCATGGGGCTGATTTGCGAGTGGTGCAGATGTTACTTGGACACAGTGATCTATCAACTACACAGATTTACACCCATGTGGCTAGTGCTCGTTTGCAGGCTATTCATAGTGAGCATCATCCTCGGGGTTAAATGGATTGGGTACAAAAAAGGCCTCGATACGAGGCCTTTTTTGTGTGTTATTGGTCTGGTTAAGAGTAGCTACTGATTTGCATCAGATGTTTTTTTTAGTTCTTCATCGCGCAACTGACGGCGAAGGATTTTTCCGACATTAGTGACTGGAAGTTCGTCACGGAACTCCACGTGGCGAGCGACTTTATAGCCAGTTAAGTTACTACGCATATGTGCAATCACTTGCTCTTTGGTTAAGCTATCGCCTGGGCGTACGGTGATAAAGACTTTAATAGCTTCACCTGACTTCTCGTCGGGAATACCAATTGCTGCACTTTGTAAAACACCTGGTAACGTTGCAAGTACATCCTCCAACTCATTGGGGTAAACGTTGAAACCAGACACTAAAATCATATCTTTTTTGCGGTCTACCAAGCGAATATAACCATCTTCTTGAATGATTCCAATGTCACCTGTGCGTAACCAACCGTCTTCATCTAGGACTTCTTTGGTGGCATCTTCTTGCAACCAATAACCTTTCATCACTTGGGGCCCTTTTACGCACAGCTCTCCAGTTTCACCTAAAGGCAGTTCCTTACCATCTTCGTCAATCACCTTACATAAGGTTGAAGACACGGGAATACCAATGGTGCCTAACTTGATATTTTGGATGGGGTTGACCGTAGCGATTGGGCTGGTTTCGGTCATACCGAAACCTTCGCACACTTGAGAGCCTGTGACTTCAGTCCAGCGTTCTGCCGTGGCTATTTGTAGAGCCATGCCGCCCGATACTGTCATTTTTAAATTGGAAAAATTCAATTTTCGGAAATCACTGTTGTTGCATAATGCGGCAAACAGTGTATTTAAACCAACAAAGCCAGTGAATTTATTGTTTTTCAAGTCTTTGATCATGCTGGGTAAATCACGAGGGTTGGTGATCAGCAAGTTGTTATTTCCTGTCATCATCATTGCCATGCAATGGAAGGTGAAGGCATAAATATGGTACAGGGGTAAAGGGGCAACAATAGTTTCGGTGCCTTCTCCTAAATTGGAAGCCATCACTGCCTTGGCTTGAAGCATATTTGCGATTAGATTGCGGTGAGTGAGCATGGCGCCCTTAGCAACACCTGTGGTACCACCGGTGTATTGCAGTACAGCAAGATCGCCTGAGTCTGGATTTGCGTTTCGAGCAGCTTTTTTACTGCCGAGAGCTAAAATATCATTGAGTTTTTGTGCGTTAGGAATATGGAATGCAGGCACCATTTTCTTAACATATTTGACTACATTATTAACGAGGAAACGTTTAAACGGTGGTAAAAAATCACCCACCTCAGTGATAACCACTGTTTGAATCTCAGTTTTGGGGATGACCTTTTCTGCTAAATGGCCCATGTTAGCTAAGCAGACTAGTGCTTTAGCACCTGAGTCATTGAACTGATGTTCCATCTCTCGAGTGGTATACAGTGGGTTGGTATTTACAATGACTAAGCCTGCACGTATAGCACCAAAAACAACTACTGGATACTGTAAGACGTTAGGCAGTTGTACTGCAATACGATCGCCTGGTTCTAAATCAGTATGGTTTTGTAACCATGCGGCGAAATCCCCAGAAAGTTTATAAAGATCACCGTAAGTGAGTGTTTTACCTAAATTAGTAAATGCAGGTTTATCGGCAAAACGCTCGCAGGAATCCTTCAATACCGCTTGAATATTAGGGTATTGATCGGGATCGATTTCAGTGGGAACTCCCTCTGGGTATTTGTCTTTCCAGAAGTTTTCGTTCATGCAAGTCAACTCCTAAGCAATAGCTCGATTTGCCTTATTGAAGTGTTTAACAAAAACACACGATATATAAATAAACTGTTTTTAGCGATGAGGACTATAAGTCCAAACTGCAGCCAGTTTACGCGTAAGGGTGTCTATGGTGTAACACGATTCTATGCTTAAAAATCATTGAATTGCGTGCTCTTGTCAATCATCTCATCTAAAGGTCTGTTGTTATGGTTAGTTTTGCTTTGCTCTTATTATTTCATAGCAAACAATGGCAGATTAGCAGCTTTACAAAATTGGGACTAGTACAAAATCAGGCTTTCTGGTCACTTTTTCGACTGGTATTTAACTTTTGTTCATAAACTTTCTCTTTTGAGTTTCTCCTTAAGGGGATGTATAGGTAATACAATAGAGCATTACCCGTCTACAGGAGGAAGTAGGCATGCGCCATGAAGCATTTTGGTTAACTGCCAATGACTCAACGCAACTTTATGTCAATCATTGGTTCAGTGAGCAGTCACCACGAGCAATTATCATGGTTGCCCATGGCATGGCTGAACATAGCCTGCGTTATGCTCGTTTTGCCCAAACCTTATCCGAGCAAGGCGTGGAGGTTTATGCGTTGGATCAGCGTGGCCATGGCCTGAGTGCTGTAGAGGCGGCGCTAGGTCATTTCGCTGATGAGAGGGGGTGGGAGGCAGTGGTCGATGATTTGTGTTGCCTAAATCATTATATTCGCCTTAAACATGCGCATATTCCAATTTTCTTGCTAGGGCATGGTATGGGTAGTTTCATCGCGCTAGCTTACTTGATGCAGCATAGTTGCAGTATGCAAGGTGCTATTTTATCTGGCTCTAATTACTTTAAGTTCTCTTTGCGCTACCGTGGGGCTATTGCTTTAGCTCGCTTTGAACGTTGGCGTTTAGGTCGGCAAGGGCGCAGTAATTTGTTGAATAAGGTTGCTTTCTACCCCTATCAGCGGGGGATTAAAAAGCGTAGTACTCATTGGGACTGGCTTACCCGGGACTCAACCCAAGTGACTGCTTATATGAAGGATCCATTGTGTGGCTTTAATTGCACGACACAGTTATGGCTTGATTTGCTAAGTGGATTAAAAAAAATTATGTCAGTAAAAAGCATGATGCAAATTGATAATGAGTTGCCGTTATTGGTTTTGGGTGGAGAAGCTGATCCAATTCATCGGGGGTATCGTTTAATTGATCTAGCAAATGCATTACGAGAGTCTGGTAATCGTGCGGTAGATATCCGACTATATCCCGATGCTCGGCATGAGGTGTTACAAGAAATAAATCATGCTGAAGTGACAGCAGATATTTTGCATTGGATCAAGGCTGCTTTAGCCAACCAAAGGACTGTAATAGTACAGGCCGTCCCTAGTGATTGATTGGAGAATTAAATGACACTTAGTACCAATACACCGTATGACAGTTTAGAAGTGGGTCAGAAAGCTTCTTTTACTAAATCAGTTACCGAAAATGACATTATGATGTTTGCAAGCATGTCGGGTGACCGTAATCCAGTGCACTTAGATGAAACCTATGCCGCTGGCACGATGTTTAAAGAGCGTATTGCACATGGTATGTTTAGTGGTGCGCTGATTAGTGCAGCTGTCGCTTGTGAGTTACCTGGGCCCGGTACGATTTACTTGGGACAACAAATGGAGTTTAAATTGCCGGTTAAATTGAATGATGAATTAACTGTGCAGTTAGAAATATTAGAAAAACTTCCTAAGTTTCGCGTACGCATTGCGACTCGAGTTGTGAATCAGCGTGATGAAATTGTAGTAGATGGTGAAGCATTGATTATTGCCCCGCGTAAAGAAGTCAGTGTGCAGCTAGCAGAACTACCGAAGTTTGTTGCTCAATAGTAAAACACTAGCTAAGCAACTCGATTGAATGAGTTGCTTAGGGGATGTAAGGAAGTGCAGCTATATAGGCTCTACTCTAGTTCTGGCGGTATTGTAGGTTGCGAACTCTATCCGCAAACTAGAATATATGCTAGCTAAGCGACTTAGCCGTATCTAAATCTCTTGTAGCAGCATTTCCATACGTTTTAGTACTGCATTTAAGCCGTTGCTGCGAGAGGGGGAGAGTTGACGGCTTAATCCTAGTTGATTAAACCATTCGTTTATCTCTATTTGGGTAATTTGTGCCGCATTGAGTCCTTCGATGCGCACTAAAAGTAAGGCGAGTAAACCCCGCAATAAGCGAGCCTCGCAGGCCATTTCGAAATGAATTGCATCCGCTTTCTGTTTTAAAACCAGCCATACACGGGTCTCACAGCCTTGAACGAGATTTTCTGCAGTGCGTAGGTCTTTAGGAAGTTCTGTGAGTTGAGAGCTCCACTGTAGTAATAAGCGGGCGCGTTGTTCCCATTGCTGGCAAGCTTGAAATTGCTCAAGTGCTTGTTGTGCGGCAGGACTTAACGGGCTCATTGTAAAATCTCCAAGGATTGATCTAGAGCGTTAAAAAATTGATCAATATCATTGCTGTTGTTATACATTGCTAATGATACGCGTAGCGCACCCGCCAAGTTTAAATGTTGTAACAGCGGCATGGCGCAATGATGGCCGGCACGTACAGCAATACCTTGCTCACCGAGTAGTAGAGCTAAATCAGCGTGATGCACATTAGGGGCATTAAAACTGACCAAGGCGCAGTTAGGCGAGCCAATAATCTGCATGTCACGTGCTCGTAACCCATCTAATACAGCCTTATGCAGTGTTGCTTCATGCTGAGCAATGGCGTGAATATCTAATGTTTTGAGCCAGTTTAAAGTGGCTGCAAAGGCAATAATGTTAGCGATACTGGGAGTGCCAGGTTCAAAGCCTAAAGGGGCAGGCAAGAATTCAGCGTTGTGGTAACCACAGTGACGGACCATTTCCCCGCCAAACTGCCAAGGGCGTAGTGCTCTGACTGAACGTTCCCGAGCTAATAAAATACCAACACCATCAGGCCCATAGAGTTTGTGTGATGAGCACACATAAAAATCACAATCAAGCAACTGCAAATTGGGGCGTTGATGGACCGCTGCTTGAGCGCCATCTACTAAGGTCCAGACCCCTTGTTTTTGAGCTGCGTTCAATAAAGGTTGTAGGTTTTGACTGTGACCTATTACATTCGACAAAGCACTGATGGCCAAAATACGGCTGCGAGTAGAAAGTTGAGCTATAGCATATTCAATGTCTAAGTGCCCTGTTGGCTCCATAGGCAATACTGTTAAGGTGAGATTAAGATTTTTTGCCAACTGTTGCCAAGGTAATAAGTTGGCATGGTGCTCATAGGCACTGATTAGAATTTCGTCACCGGCCTGTAGGTGGTGGGCTAACGCTTGGCAGAGTAGATTGATGCTTTCTGTGGTGCCTTTAGTAAAAATCAGAACGTCTTGAGGATCGGCTTGTAACCAGTGCTTAATGTCCTTGCGTGCTGCCTCAAAAGACCGTGTAGCACGTTCTCCGGGTTGATGTTGGGCGCGGTGCACGTTGGCTACAGTGTTTTTATAATGCTGGCACAAGGAGTCAATCATGGCTTGTGGTTTTTGTGCTGTAGCTGCACTATCAAGCCAAACCTGTTGCTGTGTATCAAGTGCCAAAATACCAGGGAAAAACTGACGCCAAGGAGAAGGCAAAGACATTACTAGAGTATCCAGAGTTGAAAAAAGCAAAAACTGCTTTGAATGTTGCTGTATAAATTTAATAAGCAAGCAATAATACTGCGTTACTGCTTGCTTATAGTTTTTTACTCAGCGGTGTTCAGGCACTCTACTGTGCCGGTTTCGGTGTTACGGTAGAACGACAAGTCGTCTAAAAGGGCTAACTCGCTTGCGGCAACTACTTTTATAGTTTGTTTAGCTTTATTTACAACGGTGACTGTTGTATCTGCAGTTAAGTGGAGCCCAGCTTCAATAGTGTTGCGATTGCCCAAGGAAATGCCGACATCGGCGTGACTGTTAATGACACAATGATGGCCCACACTAACCAGTGGTTGGCCACCTGAGCTAGCCATTGAACAGCCGCCTTGCAGGGTGGAGTCTGCCCCCACCACTACACCGGAAGCAATATAGCCATCAATGGTGCTACTACCGTGGGTGCCAGCGTTAAAATTAATAGAACCTTCGTGCAATACAACGGTGCCTTCACCGACATATGCACCTAAACGTACACGAGCAGCATCAGCAATGTGAATCCCTTTAGGCACAACATAGTCAGTGAGCTTAGGTAGTTTATCTACTGAAAATACTTCTAACATGCGACCTTTAATACGCTCTTCTAGTTGTAGTGCAGCAACTTCTTCAATGTCTACAGCGCCGCGATTGGTCCATGCCACATTTGGTAGAACATTAAATAGGTCTGTTAGATTGATTTCATGGGGTTTGCACAGGCGGTGTGAAATCAGTTGTAGTTTAAGATAAGCACCGGGGACA
Source organism: Denitrificimonas halotolerans (assembly GCF_034259425.1). Lineage (NCBI taxonomy): Bacteria > Pseudomonadati > Pseudomonadota > Gammaproteobacteria > Pseudomonadales > Pseudomonadaceae > Denitrificimonas > Denitrificimonas halotolerans. The sequence continues at coordinate 159,168 of NZ_JAXIVU010000001.1, read as the reverse complement.
GTTGCTGGGGGAGTGTCGTGCTCTAGAATACAAGCCACGGTTGGTTTGTGGCTTTCCGCTAGGCGTACTAATAGGGCACTTTGTTCTGGTGAGATATACTTCAGTGCGCGGGCTAAATCAGAGGCAATGGAAAAGTTAAAGTCAATGACTTGGTTGCCGCCCGTGTAGCCTAAAATGTCTTTGATCCGGTTTATAAAAACCGCACTTGGACGCAGTAAGGGGCGTGGAAACAAAACTTCTAACCATTGGCCTTCACGGTTGCGAGTGCCGACACCAAAAGCGATACTAAATACAGATTGCGACATAAGATTTCCTTGTGCAAAAGCAGGCTGGTTAGTGAGCTAACTATTAAAGGCGTCTTGATAGAGTTCAGATTTAAAACCTACTAAAGTTCGATCGCCTAAGTCCAGAACAGGGCGCTTGATCATTGAGGTATGTTCCAGCATTAACTCAATCGCTTTAGTTTGATTGAGGTCGGCCTTGCTAGCGTCATCCAGTTTGCGGAAGGTGGTGCCGGCGCGGTTTAGAAGCTTTTCCCAACCATGTTCGTTGCACCACCTTTCTAAGCGTGCTTGATCGATTCCAGACTTTTTATAGTCATGAAAAGTATAGTCCTTCCCGTGCTCTTCTAGCCAAGTACGGGCTTTTTTCATGGTGTCACAGGAACGTATGCCGTATAGGGTTAAATCGCTCATAAAAAACCTCTGAACTAATAAATTAATAGATGGCTAAACTGATGCGATAAACAATCGAGCTAAACATGCATAGCATGCCAAACATCAATAAAGCGATACCCCAAGAACGCTCACGCCAATTGTAACCAAAAGCTAGGCAGAATATGCCGAGCGTAATGAGCAGGGTCATAACGTTTAGAGGATTGTTCATAGGGTTCCTTAGGTAAAAGCATTCGATAAATGAGTCACTGTGCCGCTGGCGCCAGTAGAAAGTTGTGCGATCATACTTTCTTGCAGTGCATGGCAAAGTTCGGGGTCAGATAAAGGCAAGCCTTGGGCATCGGTTATAAAAAATACGTCTTCGACACGTTCGCCTAAAGTCACAATTTTCGCACTGACTAAAGCTAAATTAAACTCTAAGAAAATACCGCCAATCCTTGCTAGCAAGCCAGGACGGTCAGGGGCAACCACCTCAACTACGGTATAAGGGCGTTGTGCGTCATTATGAATAGTGATTTGTGGAGTGAAAGAGAAATGTTTCAGCTGACGCGGCACACGCCGCTGAATAATTTCAGGGTAATCTACAGGGTTACGTAAGGCAGCAGTGAGGCCTTTTCGGATCTCTTGAATGCGCTCAGGGTCATTACCGATACGACTGCCATCAGCGTCTAAAACAATATAACTTTCAATGCTGAACTGACCTTTAGAGGTCATGATTCGAGCATCTAAGGCACTTAAATTTAATTGGTCTAATGTTGTTACTGTCACAGCAAAAAAGTCATGTCGATGTGCGCCATAGACGAAAATTTGTGTACCTCCGTCGTATTCTCGTTGGGTAGTCTCGCGGACCAAGACTAAAGGTTCGCTCAGATCGTTATGTTTTAAAATAGCAGCACAATGCCACACGATATCGCCAGCGCTATGACGTAAGAAATAGTCATCACCCAGATGGCTCCACAGTTCTTCCACTTCTTTAGGGTCAGCACCTTCTTCGATCAATAAGCTCAAGGCTGTGGCTTGACGCGTGGTGAGCTGTTCTTCGCGTTCGAGCGGGTTTTCTAAACCACGACGAATGGCGCGACGTGTTTCGCTATAAAGTTGCCGCATGAGTTGAGCACGCCATGAGTTCCATAGAGTGGGGTTGGTGGCGTTGATATCCGCAATGGTGAGCACGTAAAGATAATCAAGGCGTGTTTGATCACCAACAAGCATTGCGAAATTATAAATTTCGTCCGGATCTGAAATGTCTTTACGTTGAGCTGTCACAGACATCACTAAGTGATTGCGTACCAACCAAACAATGAGGCGGCGATCTGCTGTGGGCAGGTTGTGTAATTTGCAAAACTCGTCTGCAATTTCTGCGCCAATCATGGAGTGGCTACCACCACGCCCCTTACCAATGTCGTGGAATAATCCTGCTAAATAAATCAGTTCAGGCTTGGGTAAGCGGCCAATAATGGCGCTGGCCAGTGAGTATTTTTCTGCAAAGTCAGGATGGCGTAATTTGCGCAAGTGCTTAATTAAGTTCAGAGTGTGTGCATCGACTGTGTAAATGTGGAAGAGATCATGTTGCATTTGCCCAACGATGCGTCCAAATTCCGGTAAGTACCGTCCTAAGATGCCGTAGCGGTTCATCCTGCGCAGATTCATATGCACCCCTTCTTGGCAACGAAAGAGTTCCAGGAAAAGGTTAATGTTGCGTTCGTCGTGACGAAAATCTTCGTCGATTAAATCGCGGCTATCACGCAGTAATCTAATTGTTTTAGAGTGGACACCTTTAACTTCTGGGTGTTGGGCTAGCAACACAAAGACTTCCATGATGGCTGAAGGTGTATCGCTAAAAACGTAAGGGCTACAGGCTTCTAAATAGCCGCCGCGAATACGAAAACGTTCATTGATGAGAGTAGGGGGTTCGCTGACTTTATCATTACGTAAAATGGTTTCCTCAAAGTACTGATTGATTAAGTCAGACAGCTGTGAAATACCCATGATGACGCGATAGTACTTTTGCATAAAATGTTCGATAGCGGGTTTATTATCGTCATCTTCAAAACCAAACATATGTGCTATTTTATGCTGAAAATCCAACAGTAAGCGGTCTTCATTACGGCCAGCAAGCATGTGTAGGGCGTAGCGGACTTGCCATAAAAAATCTCGAGCTTGTGCTAATAAGCGGTACTCACCCGCGGTTAAAAAACCAGGCGCCTCAAGGCTGCTTAAGGTGCGCATACCAAAACGCCGACGTGCTACCCACATGATGGTGTGGACATCGCGTAAACCACCTGGAGAGGTTTTAACGTTAGGCTCTAGATTATATTCAGTATCATTGTACTTGTTGTGGCGAGCGCGCTGCTCTTCACGTTTACCAGTAAAAAATGCTTCACTGGGCCACATGTGTTGTGGGCCTATTTTTTCACGCATGCTTTCGAGCAAGGCCGGGGGGCCTAAAACCAATCGGCTTTCTAGCAAATTGGTGATGATTGATAAGTCATCGCGAGCTTCGTCGGTGCACTGTTTTACGGTGCGCACGCTATGACCCACTTCAAGGCCAATATCCCAGAGAAATGTTAAAAAACTGGAGATGCTAGCATGTAGGTGGTCGCATTGCTCATGTTCTAATAAGACCAACAAATCAATATCTGAATGCGGGTGCAGTTCTGCACGACCATAACCACCAACAGCCACCAAGGCGATAGCACAAGGGAGTTGAGCATCTGGCCATTCTTGTGCTTGCCATGCTTGTATTAGCAGTTGGTCAATAAACCAAGCGCGCGCATGGACGATGTCAAAAATAGACTGGCGATCTAGGAAGCGTTGATCAAGTACCATCCGTGCATGTTCAATGGCATTGCGGAAGGTGGTTAAGGTGTTGTTATCGGTTGCCAGTTGTTGTTGAAATGACTCGGCATCAAAGAGTTCAGAATCTGAAGACAACCGCATATTGCACCTCACAGGTATGATCAATATAAAGCTAGATAATGGTCGCTATCAGTAGATGAACGACCATTACTGCTTGGCTAGATTAAGAAGACTTGGCAGGGAAAGTTTCATCGTTGCGTAAGGTGAAAATTTCATAGCCGTCTGCTGTAACTGCTAGGGTGTGTTCCCACTGGGCAGTTAGTTTGCGGTCTTTCGTAATTGCTGTCCAACCATCACCTAATAGACGTGTTTCTTTTTTGCCTAAGTTGATCATCGGCTCAATGGTAAAAGTCATACCTTCTTTGAGCTCTAAACCAGTGCCGGCCTTACCGTAGTGCAAAACTTGGGGTTCTTCATGGAAAACTTTACCAATACCGTGACCGCAGTACTCGCGTACTACAGAGTACCCATTGCTTTCAGCGTGTTTTTGAATCACTTCACCAATATCGCCAAGGCGTGCTCCTGGACGTACTAGTTCAATACCTTTGTAAAGACATTCTTGAGTGATTTGGCACAGTCGGTTGGCCCACTCGGGGGTATTTCCGACTAAGAACATTTTACTGGTGTCACCAAAGTAGCCATCTTTAATTACAGTAATATCGATATTAATAATATCGCCATCCTTTAGCGGCTTGTCATTGGGAATACCGTGGCACACCACGTGGTTCACTGAGGTGCAGATCGATTTTGGGAAGCCGTTGTAATTAAGCGGCGCTGGTATAGCTTTCTGCACATTGACTATGTAATCGTGGCAGAGTGTGTTGAGTTCATCTGTAGTAACGCCAACTTTTACGTGCTCCTCAATCATTTCAAGCACTTCAGCAGCCAAGCGGCCTGCGATGCGCATTTTTGCGATTTCGTCAGGAGTCTTAATAGAAACGGTCATGCAATCCTCTAAGCGTTAATCACGCAGAAGTAAACAATAGAAGCAGTAATTCTAGCAGAAAACCAAGAATCTGTGGGCGATGCTCTGCGGACGTGTACTTTATTGTGGTTTATTACGCATTAAAGTGCGCAGAGCAAAACGGTTCGGATGACATTGCTGTGCGATATCAACCGGTAATGGTAAAGGTTCTGCGCAAATCCATGCGCTGAGCAACTCAGCGGCCAAGGGTGCACTGATTAACCCACGTGAGCCGTGAGCTGTATTGACATACAGGCCGTTGTGCCAAGGACAAGGCTGCTGCTGGGGCAGACGCGCATCTTTGCGTAGCTCGGCATAGGTTTGCATGAATTGGTTATACTGCGCCACAGGACCTACCAAAGGCAGATAATCAATACTAGTGCTGCGAAACGCAGCATGTCCTTTCAATTGAGAAAGATCGAGCGTATCTGTTTGGCAGATTTGAGTTAGAGACGGAGCAATCGCATGCAATAGTTCAAGGTTACTGCGATGTTCGGCCAACGAGGCTGTTTGGCTGTTGAGTGCAAAGTTGAAGCTGGCACCAATGGTATGGTGTCCTTGGCGTGCAGGTGAGATATAACCGTTAGCACAGATGACAGTTTGAATAGATTGACTGGCTGCTGTGCTTGGTAGTTGGGTAGTTTGTCCACGCACTGGGTTGAGTGGTAAGTGTTGAGTTTGTTGAAATTGTGTAACGTTAGCTGCGTTACAAAGAACCACTACCGGAGCCTCTGCGATAAGGCCGTGCTCGGAATGTACTTGCCATTGTTGGTTCATCTGCAACAAGGTGGTTGCGCGTTGTGCGCTTTTAAACTCAATAAGAGGATTCTGGCTGAGTGCTTGGCACAGCGCTGGTGGATGAACCCAACCGGCTTGAGGATAAAATAAACCGCCATGCTGTAACGGAACGCCAGCTTGCATGCTGGCTTGCTCTGCAGTGACAGCATAGAGCAAGTCGTCAGGAAAGTGCTCAGCTAGAGTGGTTAGACGGTGCTGTTCTTTGTCATTAAAAGCCAGTTGTAAAGTGCCGCAGATACTCCATTCGTCTTGTTTAAGGTTTTGTAGTGGATTATCGAGGGTTTCTAATAAGCGACGTGTATAACCAAAGCCTGATAAAATAAAGCGTGATAGGGCTGTGTGGTGAGCTGATAGCTTTAAATACAATATGCCTTGAGCATTGCCTGAAGCCTCTTGAGCGATGCGTGTGTGCTGTTCAATGAGGGTAACGCGCCAACCGCGGCTTGCCAAGCTGGCCGCCGTACTACAGCCAGCGAGTCCGGCACCAATTACAATCGCATGCCGTTGGGCGAGAGCGGGCGGTGTAGATGCGGGGCGGGCAAACCAAGGCTGGCAGTGTTTTGTGTCTTGATATCCTTCTGCTGAGTATAGGCCTGCAAGCATTTCGCGTTTGTGTCCAAAGCCCTGTACGCGTCGCATGTTAAACCCAGCAGCAATGAGCCCACGACGTACAAAGCCTGCGCTAGTAAAGGTGGCTAAGGTGGTACCTGTTGTCGCTAAACGCGCTAGCTGTGCAAATACTTGTTCATTCCACATGTCAGGATTCTTGGCTGGAGCAAAGCCATCTAAAAACCAAGCATCAATTTGTGCATCTAATTGCTGCAGCATGTCGTGGACATCACCAATTAATAAGGTCAAGGTGACACGGCCTAGATCAAACTTAAAATGCTGAAAGCCTGAGTGAACAGCTAAGTATTGTTTGAGCAGTTGTTCGCGCAGTGTGCCCAATTGTGGCCAGAGTGCTAGAGCTTGACTGAGATCGCTGCGTTTTAAGGGAAATTTTTCTACACTGATAAAGTGTAAGCGGGTATGGTCCGGTGCATGCTGGTTAAAACACTGCCATGCGCTGAGAAAGTTTAATCCAGTTCCAAATCCAGTTTCACCAATAACAAAAGTTTGTCCTGTTTTAAGGGCTGCCATACGGCTAGGCAGTTGGTTGTGTTGAAGGAAAACATACTCGGTTTCAGCGAGGCCTGAAGCACTGGAAAAATACACATCATCAAACTGGCTCGAAAGGGGTTGTCCTTGTGCGTCCCAACACAATTGTGCGTGATTAATTTCTGCCATGCGATTGCCCTTGCTGTTGTCAGTCATAGTGTAAGATCAAAGTATAAGTGCGCAAGTTTACTCGCTTTCTGACTTTGTTGCTGTGTGAGCATTGAGCTTCAACTGTGGTCGCTGTGCGTGTGTGGTGGGCTTGTCTTGTTATAGGAAAAGCCGCCAGATTGTAAGATGCTTTGGGCTGCGGTTGGCGTGACTGAGTTCCTTAATCAGCAGGGTGGTGTTGGACAAATTTTGCTACACTGGATGGCTTGTTTTGGTAGACATTGATGAGCGGTTTATGTTGCAGCACGATGCTGGCAGAGTGGCGTTAAATATTGCTGATCATTTTGCACTGCGAATTATTTGCGGAGAGCTTGATTGTGGGGCTCCCTTACGTGAAATGGCGCTGACTCGAGAGTATCAGGTAGGGCTCAGCTCCGTACGGGAGGCTTTATTAGTTTTGCAGCGGCGCTATTTGGTCGATATTTTTCCATACCCTAGTGTTCAGTTTCGTGTACTGACTGTGCAAAATATTCAAGATTTATATGATTTAAGTACTGAGCTTTACATCTTGCTGGGCGCTTTGCTAGCGCAGAGTTGGCATACGGAGCGTCAATTGCTGGTTTTACTAAAGCTGCGTCGTGCAATGCAGAGCAATATTGAAGGTTTCACGCGCCAGTGTTTTTCGATTATTGCGGTTGCTGTGCTTGCTGTACAAAATCTCTATTTAGAAGAGGTGTTGGTTCATATGATTCCAGCTGTGCGGCGTACCTACTATTTGGCTTTTCAACAGCGAGGCGCGAAAATGGAAAGGTTTGTACGCATTTTTGTTCAGCTATTGTTGGCGGTTCAGGGGCGTCGAATTGATGAAATTCGTTTGCTGTTACAGGACCATACACAACGAAATTGCCAGTTAGTGTTACATGCACTGCCGAGAGAGCGCTGATGTTATGCGATTAAAGAGCATTCGCTTAGCGGGTTTTAAATCTTTTGTAGACCCCACAACTGTCAGCTTTCCAAGCAATATGAGCGCAGTAGTTGGGCCTAATGGTTGTGGCAAGTCTAATATCATTGATGCAGTGCGCTGGGTGTTGGGCGAGAGTTCGGCGAAAAATCTACGTGGCGAGTCCATGACGGACGTGATCTTCAATGGTTCTAATACGCGTAAGCCGGTATCGCAAGCCAGCATTGAGCTGGTGTTTGATAACAGTGAAGGAACCTTGCAAGGGGAGTACGCCAGTTATGCGGAAATCTCCATTCGTCGACGTGTCACCCGTGAAGCGCAAAGTACTTATTTTTTAAATGGGGTGAAGTGCCGTCGTCGTGACATTACTGATATCTTTCTTGGTACTGGTTTAGGTCCACGCAGTTACGCCATTATTGAGCAGGGGATGATTTCTCGCTTAGTAGAAGCGCGCCCTGATGATTTACGTATTTTTATTGAAGAAGCAGCGGGTATTTCTAAATATAAAGAACGACGCCGTGAAACTGAGAACCGTATTCGTCGTACTCAAGAAAATTTAGAGCGTTTATGTGACTTACGTGATGAACTCAGTCGGCAAATTGAGCGCCTGCAACGCCAAGCGAACGCAGCAGAAAAATATCAAACCTATCAAGCAGAGCAACACAATTTGCAAGCTCAGTTGTTGGCACTTCGTTGGCAAGAGTTGAATGGGCTGAGTGGAGTGCATGAGAGGAAAGTTGCTGAGTTGGAAACGGCGCTTGAGGCACATATTGCCGAGCAGCGTCAGGCTGACGCTAAGATTGAAGTGCTGCGAGATAAACATCACGAGCTGTCAGATACTTTTAATCGTGTGCAAGGGCGCTTTTACGCTCTTGGGGCTGATATTGCGCGTCAGGAGCAAAGCATACAGCACGCACAGCAGCGCCTGAGGCAGCTGCAAGACGATTTGCATGAGGCTGAGCGGATCCGTTTGGAAGCTGAAATGCACTTAGCTAGTGATCGTGAATTACTTGCTGATTTAACAGAGGAATTGCTGTGGGTCACAGAGCAACATATCGAGGCTGAGCAGAATGAGGCTTGTTCCGCAGCAGCTTTTTTGCAAGCAGAAGAGGCGATGCAAGACTGGCAGGAACGATGGAACTTTGTCTCTGCGCATAGTGCTCAGCCAAAGAATGAAGCGAGTGTGCAGCGCACGCGCATTGATCAGTTAGAGCAAAATAGTCAGCGCCTTAGGCAGCGGCAACAACGTTTGCAAGATGAGCTGCACAGCCTGCAGGATGATCCTTTAGAAGTTACTTTAGATGAGCTTCAAGAGCATGTTGATGAAACTCAGGTGCGACTAGATGAGTTATTTAAGACCCAGCAAATGCACAAGGCACAGCTGCAAGATACACAGCATCAACTCACATCTAAGCAGCAGCAACAACAGCAAGCCCAAGGTCAGCTGCAGCGCTTACATGGGCGCATTTCTGCACTGGAAGCTTTACAGCAGGCGGCGCTTCATCCTGAGCAGGGTTTGCAAACGTGGTTAGAGGCACAGCACTTACAACGACAACCACGTTTGTTGTCGGGGCTGAAGGTTGCAGCAGGTTGGGAGTTGGCTGTGGAAACCGTACTTGCTGCTGATTTACAAGCCGTTCAGGTCGATCATTGGATCGATTTGGATTTTAACAGTTTCACTGGTGGGCATCTGCGCTTAGTGAATGAGAGTGCTGCAGTTGCACCAGTTAAAGGCAGCTTATTAACCAAAGTGCAGGCCTCTGTTATAAACCTATCGCCTTGGCTGGCGCATGTTTATGCGGTGGAGAGCTTGGAGCAGGCGTTGGAGTTGCGTCTCCAATTAAAGGTAGGTGAAAGTGTCGTCAGTAAGGATGGTTATTGGCTTGGTGCACATTTTTTTACAGTGCGGCGCGGTGAGGCGCACAGTTCGGGAGTATTGGCGCGCGCGCAAGAGTTGGATGAATTGCATCTGCGTGCTGCTGAGTTAGAAATACAACGAGATAGTTTAGATGAGCAGCTGCACGTTTTACAGGAGCAGTGCGCTGTTAGCCAAGAGCTCAGTGAGCAGTTACGCCGTGATGAAAAAGAAACCCATCGTCAGTTGAGTCAATTAAGTAATCAACTGTCGGCTAATGCTGCGCGTATAGAGCAGCAGCAGTTACGGCGTCAGGGAATTAACGAGGAGTTGACCGACATTGCTGAACAGCAGCGCATTGCAGTAGAGCAAATTGCTGAGGCTCGTTTATTGTTGCAAGGGGCCTTAGACGGCATGGCGGAAACGGAGCAGCAGCAACAGATTCTACAGTCTGAGCAGGAGCAGTTAAGGAGTCGGTTTAAGCAGCTACGCCAACAGGCGCAGCAGGACAAAAGTAGTGTGCATCAGCTGGCTTTGCGTATCAGCACTTTGACGACACAAAAACATTCTACAGAACAAGCTTTACAACGCTTACAACAACAATTTGCCCAAGCTAATCAACGACGTGAACAGCTGAGTTTGAATTTAGTAGAGGGTGAGTCTCCGCTTGATGAGCTGAGCGCACAACTCGAAGAGTTATTAGAGAAGCGTTTGGCGGTAGATGATGAGTTGAGGGCAGCGCGTACAGCTTTAGATGATGTGGGTGTGCAAATGCGGGATGCTGACAAACAGCGTAGTCAAGCTGAGCAACATGCTCAAGGCGTGCGTGAGGAACTTGAGCAGCAACGTTTAACCTTGCAAGGCTTAAAGGTACAAAAAGAAGCATTTAATCAGCAGTTACAAGCGTTGCAGTTGGATGTGCATGGGTTACTTGAGCAATTGCCTGCTGATGCTCAAATTGGTGTGTGGGAAGATAAAATTGCTGAAGTGGTCACACGCATCGAGCGTTTAGGCGCGATTAATTTAGCGGCGATTGAGGAATATAAGCAGCAGACGGAACGTAAAACTTACTTAGACACACAAAATGATGACCTGGTAGAAGCGCTAGATACATTGGAAAATGTGATTCGAAAAATTGACCGTGAAACACGAAATCGTTTTAAAGAAACCTTTGATCGTATTAATCAGGGGTTGCAAAAGCTCTTTCCAAAAGTCTTTGGTGGTGGGTATGCCAGTTTAGAGATGACAGGTGATGACTTGCTCAGCACTGGTGTGGCTATTATGGCGCGGCCACCAGGTAAAAAAAACAGTACCATTCATTTACTATCTGGTGGTGAAAAAGCTTTGACTGCACTGGCGCTGGTGTTTGCTATCTTCCAGCTTAATCCAGCTCCTTTTTGTATGTTAGACGAAGTGGATGCGCCCTTGGATGATGCTAATGTGGCTCGTTATGCGCGACTGGTTAAAGAAATGTCTGACACAGTACAGTTCATTTATATCACACATAATAAAATTGCGATGGAAAAGGCTGACCAGCTATTAGGCGTTACTATGCATGAGCCTGGTTGTTCGCGATTAGTTACAGTGAATGTAGAAGAGGCTGCTGCATTGGCGGAAAGCTAAGTGATTGAATTTTATAGGTGTTTTTATTTATTTTGTTTTTTTTATGCACTTAAAGCGTATCTGTGAGATAAATAAGTAGAATAAAGCTAGACAAGCCACCAACAGCTCTATACACTGGTCAGCAGCTAGTAAGAAGTAACTGATCTACACTACATGTTCGTTGTATTATTCGTAATCCCGTCCTGCAGTATCTAAGTTCAAGGCTACAATCTTCATGCTATTCCCGTCTTCATTGAAGGCAAATATTAAGTTTAAAATTTAGGATGTTATTATGTCTAATACAACTACCGGCACTGTAAAATGGTTCAACGATGAGAAAGGCTTCGGCTTCATCCAGCAAGAGTCTGGTCCAGACGTATTTGCTCACTTCAGTGCAATTCAAAGCGAAGGTTTTAAAACTCTTGCAGAAGGTCAGCGTGTTCAGTTCGAAGTAGAGAACGGACAGAAAGGTCTGCAAGCAGCAAACATCGTAGCTCTCTAATTTAAATAGATAGTTAACGAATAGAAAGGGTAAACCTCAGGGTTTACCCTTTTTTTATGCCTGTTATAAAACACCCCCTTTCTACGAACTCTTGTCATGAATTTTCCGTTAGACTAGATAGCTTTGATGTCTAGCAGACTTTTTATGAGTGATCCGTTGTCTTCCAGTCCTCAACGATTTTGGTTGGGTGCTTTGCATATTATTCCTTTGTGTTTAGCTGTTTTGCCTTGGGGCGTACTCGCGGGCTCTATGGCTGTTAGTCAAGGGTTTACACCGTTACAGAGTGTAGGGTTATCGGTGTTTGTCTTTGCAGGTGCTGCGCAACTCGTGACTATCAGTATGGTGGCTGCAGGTAGTGGTTTCATTGCTATTTGTTTAACCATTTTTGTGATTACTGCACAACATTTGCTTTATGCCTTAATTTTACGTGAGCATGTGTCCAGTTTGCCGTTGCGTAAACGCTTGCCGGTGGCATTTTTATTAACAGATGAGCTTTTTGCTTTGAGTGTCGGTAAGCGATCCTATGACTTTGCTTACTTGATGGGAGCAGGGCTGTGTTTTTATTTATCTTGGATTTTTTTTACTATTGTTGGTGTCCTTTTGGCTGCATCAGTACCCAACTTGGCTGACTATCACTTAGATTTTTCTATTGTGGCTACTTTTATTGCCATCGTTGTTCCTATGATTAAACGCTTAAGTAGCTTAGTTGGCGTGCTTGTTGCTTTGATTTTATCTTTGCTGCTAAATAGTTTGGCAGTGGCTGGGGCCATAGTCATTGCAGGGTTGTTAGGGATGCTTTGTGCAGTGGGTGTTGCTCGATGGCGAGGAGAGGGACCATGATTTGGTTGCTAATTTTCGTCTTAGCGGGAGTTGTGCTGTTTAATCGCTATTTATTACTAGAGCCGCGTTTACCAATTCGTTTGCCTGATTTTATTCGGCAATCATTGCAGTATTCTGCGCCTTGTTTATTAACTGCAATTTGTGGGCCGATTTTATTAGGTGACAGCGGTTTAAATGGTTTGACTAGCAATCCTTATACTTATGCTGCGTTGTTGAGTATTGGCTGTGCCTTAGTCATTAAGAATATGCTGCTATCGGTATTAGTCAGTTTAGTTGGATTTTATACTTTACTTTATATGATGGGCTGAGTGGTGGTCAGGCCACTCAGCCTATGCGCTTTAATGTTTCGCGCGACTTGCTTTATCTACTAAGTACACTAAGTGTTGGTAGCTCAGTTCACTGTAGCTGCTTAAGCCCACTTCACAGGTACGGCTGGTTGAGAAGCCTGCGCTACATCCTTCTACTTGATGGGCTAAATCGCGCAATGAGTGTTGATTGAGTGCTGGTAAAGTAAAACCTTTATCACCAGCAAAGCCACAGCAATGAATGCCTTCAGGTATAACAACGTCCTGCGCACAAGCTCGAGCTACAGCTAAAAAATTATCGGCTTGCTGTAGGTGCTGAGTACTGCAGGTGATATGCACAGCAATTTTGCTCGTTAATGGTTGAATCTCGAGCCGAGGCAAGACTTCTTCTTTTAAGAAGTGGGTTGAGTCATAAATTTTCAAGCGTGGATCCTTTAAGTCTTTTAGCAAGCGCAATGTGCAAGGGCTGGTGTCTGAGTAAATGGGATCAAGACCATTGCGGCTAGCATGTAAGAGAACGACCGCTAATTCATTAAGTTTATTTGCGGCCTCTTTTGGATAGCCTTTAGAGGCAAAGGGCTGTCCACAGCATTGATTATCGAGTGCATCAGGGTAAATTACATTAAAACCTGCCTTTTCAAGTAGGGCTTGGGTCTTTGCACGTAGAGGTGTTTGCTCTGCATCTAAATGTGCAGGTCCCATGACTTGAGAGACGCAAGAAGTGAAATAAACTACACGAGGCTTACTATTGGGGTGAGAGTTATTAGGCCTAACTTTAATAGCTTTAGGAGTGGCTGGTAGGTAGACAGGTAACTGTGCAAAACGTTGGTGTAGATACAGTGACCAACGGTGCATACGTGGTGCACCGAGTACTTTACGTACCACTTCAGCAGCTGTTAAAGACCAGCGAGCGGTACGGGCTGCTTGAGAGAATGAACGAGCTAGGTGCTGTGCTGCCTTGGGGTGCTTAGCTTGTTGAGCGCGTAGTTCGCGAACTAAATCACCGGTGTTGATGCCAACGGGGCAGCGTTGTGCACATAAGCCTGTGGCTGCACAAGTATCAATACCATGGTATTGATAGCGTGCTTCCAGTTCAGTGGTATCAATGTCATTACGCTGTTTGTCTTGAATATCTCGCCAAGCAACAATACGTTGACGTGGAGACAAGGTTAATCCATGGGCAGGACAGACAGGTTCACAAAAGCCGCACTCGATACACTTGTCAATTAATGGGTTGGCTTCAGGCATAGGCTTGAGATTTTTGAGATGAATCTCTGGATCTTCTGACAGCACCACATCTGGGTTTAAAATACCTTGTGGGTCCAAAAGACGTTTAATACGCCACATCAGTTGGTAGGCATCGCTACCCCATTCTAGCTCAACAAAGGGTGCCATATTACGTCCGGTACCGTGTTCAGCTTTTAATGCGCCACCGAACTCAACCGCAACCAAATGGCTGACTTCTTCCATAAAAGCGCGATAACGTGCGACTTCTTCAGCTTGGTCAAAGCGCTGAGTAAAGACAAAATGTAAATTACCTTCCAGTGCATGGCCGAATAAAATAGCTTCGTCGTATTGATGCTTATCAAGCAAGTCTAGTAGGCGATTAACCCCTTCGGCTAAATGCTCAAGAGGAAAGGTGACGTCTTCAATAATAACGGTAGTGCCATTTTCACGCACAGCCCCCACAGCAGGAAAGGTATCTTTGCGCATGCGCCAGAGTAGTTCGTACACTGCAGGATCTTGGCTAAAAGCAATATGCTGTTCTGTGGGAAATTGCGCAATACTGGCGTTGATTTGCTGCAGCTGCTGTTCGAGTAAGGTGTTGTCGGCTGCGCGAGATTCAATCAATAAGGCGCAGGCTGAATCGCTCAGTTGCTCAATCCATTGAGGCATGCCGGCCATATGCTGCACGCTGCGTAAGCTGCGTCGGTCAAGTAGCTCAACTGCTGAGACCGCTTGTTGCTTCAATACCACCACGGCTTGGCAGCAAATTTCGACACTGGGGAAAACGATTAAAGCAGTGGCTTTGTGTGGGTAATCAGGAACAGTGTTGTAGGTTACTGAACTGATAAAACCAAGGGTACCCTCTGAGCCAACCATTAAGTGGGTCAGGATATCCACAGGGTCAGTGAAATCAATCAATGCATTAAGCGATAACCCTGTAGTGTTTTTTAAACGGTACTTGTGTTTAATCTTGGCGGCTAATTCAGGATTATTGCGGGTTTCTTCAGCTAACAGGGTTAATTGCTCAAGCAGGGCATGATGGGTGTGACGAAACTGGCTGAGGCTAGCTAAATCAGCGCTATCTAGTAGACTGCCGTCGGCTAACAATAAGCGCATAGCAGCTAAGGTTTGATAGCTGTTTTGTGCAGTGCCACAACACATACCGCTAGAGTTGTTGGCAACAATACCACCGATTTTAGCGGCGTTAATTGAAGCAGGGTCTGGGCCAATTTTACGCTGTAAATGGGAGAGTGCTTGGTTTGCATGCGCCCCAATAACTCCTGGTTGTAAGCGAATACGTTGCCCGTTGTCGAGGATCTCTTTGTGATTCCAATGATCACCAAGGACTATTAAGACAGAATCACTGATAGCCTGCCCAGACAGACTTGTACCGGCTGCGCGAAAGGTTACTGGAATACGATAGATGCTAGCCTGGCGCAATAAAAATGCGACTTCATCTTCAGATTCAACGCGCACCACCAGTTTTGGAAGTAAACGATAAAAGCTTGCATCAGTACCAAAAGTGAGCATTGATAGAGGATCGGTAAAACAGCGATGTGTTGGAATTTCTTCCTGAACGGCTGATAAAAAAGCTTCAGGCAGGCTCATGCATCCTCCATAATTAACACAATCAAATCTTTTGGACCGTGGGCACCGTAAGCTAAGACTTGCTCAATATCGGCCGTTTTAGATGGGCCAGAAATGAGCAGTAAGTTACTCGGCATAGGCTTTGGCCAGTGCTGCTGTGCTTGATAGAGGTTGTCGTGGATCTGACTGGCTTTCAGTAAAGCAATATGCAGCGGTGGAACTAAGCTCATTAAGCGTGGTTCAGCAGGGCTGGGCTGCACCACTAAAGTTCCGGTGGCAGCAATCCCTGCCAAAGTACCCGTTAAACTGGCTGGCACCTCATCAAACAATTCGCGCTTCCACTCTTCGATCGGGCGCTCGTAAGCCAAGAGTTGTAAATCAGTGCTGTGTGTTTGGCAATAGGTACTAAAAGCTTGCCCATGATGGGTGCTTGGCGCCACGAGTAATTTGTTAATTTTGCGCTGGTTCAGCAGATCGTGGAGTAACTTGGGCCAGTCAGCCTCGGTTGTTAGGTGCACCTCACTGTGTACCGCTCCCATTAACTCTTTCAGGCGAGTCACGCGTTCAGTAGCTTTGTAACGCCACGGATCATCGACCAGTGCTGCATCGAAAGGATCAGGGATCGGTGTGGTGCCGGCGAGGCTGCTGCGTAAGCTGGCTAAAATCTTGTCCCGTGCACTCATGATTTTTTCTCCAAATGCTGTTTTGCTAATTCATGCAGGCTGCGCTTTGCTGGCTTGGGAGCACTATGGTTTTGTGTCCATGGACCAAGCTTATTTGGGGTCAAACTGCTCATGCGCGTGGCTAAGAAAGTACCAGCTTTATACAGTAAAGGTTTGCTATTGAAGTACTGCCAACCGGTCCATAACGCACGTTCTGTGACTGAGTAACGGCTGCCTTGTCCATCCATAACCTGCGGTTGTTGCTTGGGTGATTTAACGTTTTCTTCCCGTAAACGGCGCAATAGGGCAGGAATGGGGATTTTTACCGGACACACCTCGCCGCACGCACCACAGAGTGATGAAGCTGATGGGTGATCTGGAGTATTTTCTAAACTCAATAAATGCGGTGAGATGATTTTACCAATGGGGCCAGGGTACACAGTGCCGTAAGCTTGCCCGCCAATACGGGTGTAGACTGGGCAGTGGTTCATACAGGCGCCGCAGCGGATGCAGTTCAGAGTTTGGCGCAGTTCAGCGTCAGCAAAGGCTTGGCTGCGGCCGTTATCCAACAACACAAGATGCACTTCTTCAGGACCGTCCAGTTCGCCGAGTTGGCGCGGTGCTGAAATCATATTTACATAGGTGGTGATGCCTTGCCCCAATGCTGATCGGGTCAATAACGACAATAAGGGCACGGTGTCTTGCATGTTGGCGACAACTTTTTCAATGCCAGTCACTGCAATATGCACCGGCGGCACAGTGGTAGACATCCGGCCATTGCCTTCATTTTCTACCAGAATCAGCGTTCCGGTTTCTGCCACTGCAAAGTTGACCCCCGAGACGCCGATATCAGCATGAAAGAATTTTTCTCGCAAAATACTGCGAGCTGATTGGATCAGGCTGTCTACGTCATCGGTATAGGGCAAGGCTAAGCGATTTTCAAATAAGCGACCTACTTGTTCAGCGTTTTTATGGATAGCCGGCATAATAATATGGGTGGGCTTTTCATTATCCAGTTGGATAATGTATTCACCCATATCGGATTCAAGGGCTTCGATACCGTGTTTAGTGAGGTGTTCATTCATGGCCATTTCTTCGCTGACCATGGATTTACCTTTAATCACCTGCTTAGCGTTACGAGCTTGGGCAATTTTTAGGACAATGTCGTTGGCTTCTTCGGTGCTGCTAGCCCAATGTACCTGCACCCCTTGTTGAGTGAGCTTACTCTCTAATTGTTCCAGTAAATCAGGGAGTTGCGACAAAGCACGTGCGCGAACTTTATTGCCCAGTTCGCGTAGGTTTTCCCGCTCATCCTCGTCTGGCATGGAAATTAAGCGCTTGCTGATCAAAGAATCCATAGCGCTGCGCATGTTGTTGCGCAGTTGTTGGTCTTTTAACGACAGATGCGCGTTCGCTTTGAGGTTGCGCGCGGTCACATCGACAGCATGAATACGTTGGCTAGTCATGTGCTTGGCTCCTGCTTGGACTGGGTGCGTTGCCATAAAAAGCTGGCGATATGTTGCCCTGCTAATGGAATGTTTTGCTTGTCAAAAGCGCCATTAATATTCAATAAGCAGCCGCAGTCAGCGCTGACCACTTGCTGTGCTCCGCTAGCCTGTAGGGCCTGTGTTTTATCGGCCACCATGGCGCCAGAAATATCGGGCATTCGCACAGAGAAGGTACCACCAAAACCACAACATTCACTTTCATGATCATGCTCTACACGTTCGACGTGCTCTAATTGGCCGATTAGAGCACGGGCATGTAGATGAGTGTTCATTTCGCGACGTGCTGAACAGGACGTATGCAGTGCGATTTGCAACGGCTCACCTTGGTCAGTGAGCTGAACTTGACAGACATGCAAGAGAAATTCAGTTAATTCATAGGTACGGTCGGCCAACTCTTGTACCTTTGCCAACATCTCAGGTTCATCTTTAAATAAATCAGGATAATGCTCACGGAACATGCCGGCACAAGAGCCAGAAGTCACAATAACGGGCCAGCCACCTTTGAATAGCTCGACCTGAGTGCGGGCGACTTCCCGCGCTTGCTCGGTGTAGCCAGAAGTGTAAGCGGGCTGGCCGCAGCAACTTTGATCTTGCGGGAAGTCCACGTTAATACCTTCACGTTCGAGTAAGTGAATGGCATCCATCCCTGCTTCAGGGAAAAATAGATCCACCACACAAGTGCCAAATAAGTAAACGGTTTTGGGTTTGTGAGCTGGGTATTGTCGCGCAGCTTTTTGTGGTGCTGCTATACGAGTTTCTTGTGGCGCTGCATTATAAAAAAGATTACTCATCGAAAGCTCCGGCGCTGTTGATAGTGAAGTTCAAACGAGCTCTGTAGTGAATAGAGCTCGTTGAGCTTGAACTAAGGAACTAGTGGATCGCTAATGCCTAATACAGTGATGGCCAGCAGCACAATCAAACCGGTAAAGAAGGCGTAATACAAGGTTGGCCAGATAGTTTTTCTGATAATAGTACCTTCTTGGCCGAGTAGGCCAACGGTAGCTGAGGCTGCGACTACGTTGTGTATCGCGATCATATTACCGGCAGCGGCACCGATGGCTTGGCCTGCAAGAATCAGCGCACTGGAGATGCCTAGATTTTCTGCTACGCCAAACTGGAACTGACTAAACATCATGTTACTGATAGTGTTTGAACCCGCAATAAAAGCACCCAACGCACCAATACTCGGTGCGAGTAATGGGTAGATATCGCCTACACTGTCAGCAATAAAACGGGCCATAGCAATGGGCATACTTGGAATATCTGCCGCATTAACCCCTGAATTAATCAGAATGCGCACCATCGGGATGGTAAACAGTAAAACAAAGCCAGCACCTAGCAGAATGCGACTGGATTCGCTTAAGGCAGCACGGAAAGTTGACCATTGCATTTTGTGAATGAAGAATGCGCAGCATGCGACAAAAATCAAGATGCCACCCGGTAAATAGAGGGGCATAAAGTCTGCGTTAATGCCTGTTTCCCCTAAGATGTTGGGAAACTTAACAATCACTTCTTTCATTGCGTTACCCACACTGGGAAACACGCGACTGATGACTAACAGTACGCCTACTAAAATGTATGGGATCCATGCGCGTGCGCTGCTCATAGGCTTGCAAGTTGCATTGTCGACTTTGATTTCAATAGAGCCTAGCCATTGGCTTGGCCATTCTTTGGCGGGAGCAAAATCCCAAGATTGTTTGGGTGTTAAAAAATTAAAGCGTGCGGCTGTAGTGACAATAGCTAAGCCGATTAAGCCACCGAGTAAAGACGGGAATTCAGGACCTAATAAAATACCTGTTGCAGCGTAAGGGATGGTGAATGCGAGACCTGCAAACAGAGCAAAAGGCAGAATAGCAAAACCGGCTTTCCAACTTTTTTCTTTACCAAAAAAGCGTGTCATCATCAGTACCATAATTAAGGGAATGATGGTGCCAACAATGGCATGAATAATCGCTACTTGGCTGGTGATTAACTGGATAAAGGTTTCCCAGTCTGAACCGTTGGTTAAGAGCTGGGCGCTGACTGATTCTGTATCGAGCCCTCCGGTAATACCAATGATAATAGGCGTTCCTACTGCACCGAAAGAGACAGGGGTGCTTTGTACTAACATGCCGAGCATAACGGCAGCCATAGCAGGAAAACCAATGGCAACTAATAATGGTGCAACAATGGCTGCTGTGGTACCAAAGCCTGAAGCACCTTCAATAAAGCTACCAAATAACCATGCAATGATGATGGCTTGTACACGGCGGTCAGGACTGATGGTAATAAATCCAGCACGAATGGCTTGAATGGCCCCTGAATGTTTAAGGGTGTTGAGTAATAAGATAGCGCCGAAAATAATCCACAGCACGCCAGCTGTAATGACTAGCCCTTGAAGGGTGGAGGCTAAAACACGGTTAAAACTCATCTCCCAGAAATATAAGGCGATGGCTGAGGTGAAAATAAACACCAAAGGCATTGCGCGTCGTGCGGGCCAACGGAGTCCGACTAGCAAGATAGCAGCTAGGAGGATCGGTGAGAAAGCAAGGAGTGCGAGGATGCTAGGCGACATGGCGAGACTCCATTGGCTGCTCGATGCAGCACGCAAGTGAGCTGAGGGCGATAGACATGTTTGACATGATTTAGGCTCTTAAAAGTTTATTTTTATAAATTGGTAAGACCAGTTTACAGTTCTAGGTTTTTAGTTAAATACGCAGGGCTGAAACTGTCAAATATTTCATCTGCTACTTTAGTGGTGTATGGGGCTTTTCTGACTCAAGTTTAGGGTGAGTACTGAGCTGAAAATAAGCGTCTGTGCTAATCTAGCTGGGCTTAAATAGCGGTTTAAATAAGTTAAGGAAAGTGCTATGAGCTTTGCACATATACAGCAACGCCGTTTGTCAGATGACATTGTGGATCAATTGGAAACCATGATCTTAGAAGGTGTTCTACAGGCAGGAGAACGGCTTCCTGCTGAACGTAAACTTGCTGAGCAGTTTGGCGTGTCTCGTCCTTCTCTGCGCGAAGCTATTCAGAAGTTGGTGGCTAAAGGACTCTTGGTCAGTCGTCAAGGAGGAGGAAACTATGTTAGCAATGAAGTAGGGGCTACTTTTAGTGATCCTTTGTTGGCTTTATTTGCTGAAAAACATGATGCTCATAAAGATCTATTGGAGTTTCGCCATACGCTGGAAGGTGCCTGTGCTTATTATGCAGCATTGCGAGCGACTCCAGCAGATTTAGAGCGCTTAGATTTGGCTTTTGCTGAGCTTGAAGCGTGTTATGAAAAATCTGGAGGTGAGTGTCGTGCAGCAGAAGGTTTGGCTGATGCGCGTTTTCATTTAGCAATTGCCGAAGCCAGTCACAATGTTGTGCTGTTGCACACCATACGCGGTTTGTTTGATTTATTGCGCAGTAACGTTGTTACCAATATTGGAGGGATGTATCCGCAGCGGAGTGAAACGCGCGCGATGCTAATTGAGCAACACCGTGCACTTTACTATGCAATTAAAGAGGGGGACGCTGAGCGAGCTCGGAGTTTATCGAACCAACATATTGAATATGTGTGCGAGGTGTTATCTGAAGCTGATGAGGAACAATTACGTTTGCAGCGTGCTGAGCGTCGTAGGCGAATGTGAAGGCGGTTACGAGTACGAGCAATATTCGACATTGTTTAGCCAGTGTGTTGCATATCAACGAGTGAAGTATATTCGTATAAAAATACAAAGAGCCGAAGCTGTCAGTTCGACTCTTTGTTGGGCGGCATAAAACTATATAAAGTTACAAGTTAGACATTATTTCATTACTAAAACGGGAACGTCACAGTTTTCCAACATCTTTAAGGTGTTACTGCCAATAAAGAACTGGCGTAAGCGTGAGCCAGAGAAGGCTCCCATCACCAACATATCAATGGCATTATTCTGTTGATAATTTAGAAGTTGCTTTGAAATATCGCCCTCTAAGAAACTAGTGGTCACCTTAAAACCACCTGAGATTAAACGCTCAGCGGCTTGATCAAACTTTTCTTGTTGGTCTGCTTGTTTATTTTTAATGGTTACTAAATGGCAATCTAGGCCGTTTAATAATTTGCTGTTCAAGATACGTTGTAGTGCCAGCTCGGTGGTTTCGCGACCATCGAAGGCTAGCATAAAGTTTTTTGGCACCGTAAAGTCATGATGTGTAATGAGGACGGGAGTACTGACTTGTCGCAGTAAACTTTCCACATGGGTGCCCAATACATGAAAGTTTTTTCCAGCTTTAGTGCCGGAGTGGCCAATAATCACAAGGCGAGCTGAGCTTTCTAAGCTTAATAGCGTGTCAATAAATTCGCCATGGCGCTGTACTGCCTCTACTTGGAGGCAGCCCGCCTCGTTGGCTTTGAGTTCGGCAGCTTCTAACAGCTCTTTACCGAGCTCAAGCGATACCTTGGCACGCAGCTGGTCAAGGCTGGCTATTTCTGTCATAAGCTTGGAGCGAGCGCCGAGTCCAATGGTTCCTGATAAGTCTGTGCTTAAAGGTTGTGGCTGTCTTTCAATGCTGTGTAAAAACATCAGAGGGCTTTGCAGTAGTCCAGCAGCCCAAATTGCTGAGTCTTGAACACTTGTTGACCAAGTTGATTCATCGATGCAGGCGATAATCTTTTGCATAATTTAGTCCTTAGTGGTCACTTAATAGTTTCTCAACGGCCTTAGGGTCGTTGTGCACAGCAAATTTATCAATCACAGTTTTACTGGCTTCATTCATGCCAACGACACTTACTTCTGCGCCTAAACGTTGATACTTAATGACTACATTGTCTAATGCTGCTACAGCGGTAAGGTCCCAGAAATGTGCTCGATTTAAATCAATCACAACTTTATCGGCGGCAATAGAGAAGTCAAAAGAATCAAGAAATTTTTCTGCTGAGGCGAAGAATACTTGGCCTACGACTTGATAGTGCACTTCATGCTCAGTTGGCTGTTCTTGTTTAATTACCATTAAACGTGCAATTTTATTGGCGAAGAATAGGGTAGCTAAAAGCACACCTGCCAAGACACCTAAGGCTAAGTTGTGGGTAGCGAGTACAACAGCAACGGTGGTCACCATCACGATATTGGTTGAGAGTGGATTTTTCTTAAGGTCTTTAACTGAAGTCCAAGAGAAAGTACCAATGGAGACCATAATCATCACTGCAACGAGTGCAGCCATAGGGATTTGACTGATCCAATCACTTAAGAATACCACCATAATTAATAAGAAAAAGCCGGCACAGAAAGTGGAGAGGCGGCCACGACCACCGGATTTAATGTTAATGACTGACTGACCAATCATAGCGCAGCCGGCCATTCCGCCGAGTAAGCCGGACCCAATGTTAGCGATACCCTGACCTTTACACTCACGGTTGCGATCGCTTTTAGTATCAGTGAGGTCATCAATAATAGTGGCCGTCATAAGAGATTCGAGCAAGCCAACAATGGCTAAGGCAACAGAGTACGGTAGAATAATTTTTAACGTCTCTAAGTTCAGTGGCACTTCAGGCCATAAAAAGATGGGTAAGGTGTCCGGAAGTTCGCCCATATCGCCCACCGTACGAATGTCTAGGCCAAGATAGATGGCGACTGCGGTTAATAACACAATGCAGACTAGTGGTGAGGGTAGGCTTTTACCGATTTTAGGTAAGAGTGGAAAGAGGTAGATAATTCCTAATCCTGCGGCGGTCATGACGTAGACATGCCAAGTGACATTGGTCAGTTCTGGTAGTTGCGCCATAAAAATTAGAATGGCTAAGGCGTTGACAAAGCCGGTCACCACAGACTTAGATACAAAACGCATGAGGCCGCCAAGCTTTAAATAGCCTGCTCCAATTTGTAGCACCCCTGTGAGTAAAGTAGCAGCAAGCAAGTATTCTAGCCCATGCTGTTTCACTAAGGTCACCATGAGCAAAGCCATAGCACCCGTGGCAGCAGAAATCATACCAGGGCGTCCACCTACAAAAGCAATAATTACGGCAATGCAAAAGGACGCGTAGAGGCCGACTTTAGGGTCAACCCCAGCAATAATAGAAAATGCGATGGCTTCAGGAATCAGTGCAAGAGCAACTACAAGACCTGACAGCAGGTCGCCACGTATATTAAAGAACCATTCATTTTTCATATTTGTAAACATAAATTATCCGTACAGCTAACCAGGCACGGTCAGACTTAGGTTGCTCAGTGTTGGGTTGATGTATTGTGCCGTATGAAGTTTAGCTAAGGTGCAGTGCTCTGTCGCCCCAAAAGCTAAGGCTTTTTAATTTGGTTGTAGGGGCAGGACTTGGACTTGCAGTTATGAGTCCTGAAACTGGGTGCCTTATATATGCTCTGACTTGGTGAGCGATTGCGGATCACGAATGCGATGACGGCGGTAAAATGTACCCGTCTCTGCTTTTTCCGCTTGTTTAAGCGCAGACTCGGCCACGAATTCAAGCGTGGCCAGACCGAGCTCCTGCAGCGCTGTTTCCGCCTGCGCTGCCCGTGCTTCGAAGGCGTGCAAGGCAGCCAAGGTTTTCTCATCAAGACGTCCCTTAGACTCGAAGTATTTCAGTCGCGGGTAGCGCCCTGCCAGCGCGACCCCCCAATTAAGCGCGGGATCCCACCATGAGTTAACTTCGCGGCCCTTGCCGCTAAGATGCTGCTCCAGCACGTCATCCAGTGCGCCATTCAATAGCTTTAGGTCGAAATCGGTGCCTGGAACCGAGCTTTCGGACGCTGCACCGTAGGCGTCAACGCCGGTGCGCGAAGGCCCAGTGCGGGTGTCGCGATAGCGTGCGAGTGTCATCATATCGCTGGCCAGCACCGGTTTGTTAACCGGCAAACGGACAGCCTCAGGATCGCCCATCAACTGACCCCAGGACATACGAATGAAAGTATGTTGATCCTCCATGCCAGGATGCGTGCATCGAAGCCCGATGGCATAGGCATCTAAAGGCTCCTGCATAAACTGAAAACCGGTGTAGCGCGCCCAGCGGACCACGAGGAACTCATGTGGAGCGGCGCCAGGCAGATGAAAATTAACCTCTTGCAGATAGTCCAGCACGATTTGAACCTGTTCATCCGACAGCTCAAGGTCCTCATGCAGAGGGTACATGCCTTCAAAGGTATTACGCACCGGTCTGGGACGCGCAGCAATGTAGGCATCGAGCTCGGCTTGGGTTCGTGGGCGTGTTTTTTTCAACGTCATGAATCGACTTCCTTTTTGCTAGCAGACGGTCAGATTAGCTGGTTGCGATCGTAAAAGTCCGTGTCCTCGAAGTAACCACCGCGGCCCTCAAGGATAATATCGTAGCGATTGACCACCTCAATACGTTCCAACCACTTCAGGCTACGAAACCCGGTTGAAGTTTCTAAGCGCAGGCGCACAGGCCCGCCATTTTTGGCCGGGATCTCGCCTTCATCGTTGAGTTCAAAGGCGATCAGTGTTTGTGGCATCCGAGCCTCAACCATGGGTGTGGACACGTAGTAGGTTCCCCCTTCGTACAAGTCATCGTCACGGCCCATATTTTGGAAGCTGGTGTACACCACGTCAGTCGCACCGGGTAAGGGGCCAGCCAGATCTAAGAGATCCGATACGGTGATGCCGCGCCAGCGCCCGATCGAGCTGAAGCCCTGCACACAGTGGTGCAGCGTCGTCTGCGAATGACCTGCGGCAAGCTCACGCAGATCCGCAATGGTCAACGTCATTGGGCGCTCCACGTAGCCACCAATTTCGAGTACATAATCGTCTTCGTAACAGTTGGCCATAAGAGCCAAGTACTCCTCGGTTTCTGGTGGCCGTCCGCTGCCGCGGAAATTCTGAGTGGTGTTAGCAAGCCCCATGTCCTTACCCGTGATATTCGAGCGATCGTAGTGCATGCGCGCGGGCAGCTTGTATAGCAGATTCGACCATGGCCGCACAATCAGGTTATGCAACCTCTCAACCGCGCGACCGTCCGCCAAGGTCCAGCGCGTGGCTACCACATGCAGAACTATGACAAGAATAAGGCCGATAGTGAAAATGGACCCACCCAAAACAGGATTGTTGGAGTGCCCCAATACCATCTTGGAGGTCTCGTGCAGGTAGCCGTGGAGAAAGACCAACGGCACGTGGATGACGAAGAATGCCACATAACTAACCAAGCACAGAAAGTGAATACTACGGATGACTTGGCGACCACCTAGTGCGCGGGTTATGCGGGAAAAATGGTTGGCAATAGCCGGTGACTGAAATGCGCCCGTCAGGATCACCAAAGGTGTCAGCACCAATATTACAAAACCGTACGATAGTTGCTGCAGGGCATTAAACACCATGCCATCGACAGGCTGCGGCATGGTAAAGGCAAGGTAGGCCAGCATATCCTGACCCGCCTGAGCAAAAGTGTCCCAACTGGTGGGTACATAGCGCCGCCACTGACCGGTGACCAACAGTAACACGAAGTAGATGATCCAACAGGTGACAAAACCCGTCACGGTGATGAAATGCCAGTAACGCCCAAGCCCCAACATTCCACGCCCAGG
The DNA here is from genome assembly GCF_034259425.1 of Denitrificimonas halotolerans. Lineage (NCBI taxonomy): Bacteria > Pseudomonadati > Pseudomonadota > Gammaproteobacteria > Pseudomonadales > Pseudomonadaceae > Denitrificimonas > Denitrificimonas halotolerans. The sequence goes on along the minus strand of NZ_JAXIVU010000001.1, from coordinate 133,069 downwards.
GAGCGAAATGCGCGGGGAATAGTCACTGTACTCGCCGCCCACCGTGTAGTACTTATGCTTGGCTTCCTCTTGAACCGTAAACTGTGCCCAAGACGTGCCAGGTACTGTGTGCTGCGAGCGGTAAAGTTTAGGATAGGTGCCCAGAATCTCGAGGCCTGAACGAACGAGAAAGGAAATGAAGATGATGTTGAGAAAATGCTCCACACGGAGCCACCACGGAAACCCGAGTTCCATTGATAAATCCTTATCAGTCCATAAAATTTTGGTTATCGGGAGCGGCGACGATCATCCCGTAGCGCAGTGCCCAAAACAGCACCATATAGGCGATGGAGGCCAGCAGCGTCAGATTCCAAATCGCCGCGGAAACCACACTGGCCCCATTCCAGACATAAGGCGCATTGCCCAGCAGGCCGCCCATGTAAACTAGTAGGGACGCCAGCGCGATGAATAACCCCCATGTCCAGATGCGAGCAGAGGTTAGCAAACCCACTGCGACGAATACGGCAGCAACCCCGCAGATCCCCCACAGCGCCAGAGTCGCAAAAAGAAAGGGCGGGTGGTTCGATAGCGCAACCGCCGCCGAAGCAGCGCCGATCACAGCGATTACTGCGATGAGCAGCAGTCGAGTGGTCTTTGGCAGATTGATACGAATGTAGCGCAACAGCGGAGCCCGCTTTTTGCCCGGTTTAATGTGTTTAAGCACTGGTTGAGTTGCATTTTCGGTGCCACGAAAGTCCACACCGACACGCAAAGCAGGAGAGTTTTTGTCTTCCATTCTATGCACTGCCTCCAACGAAGATCATTAATCACCGGTCGGTGTTCAGCACCGTTACAACACTACAATACGAAGGGCATCTTTAACACAGCTCTTCAGTGCTAGCTCCTTTTGCCTATTTCAAGGTGGCGGTAGTGGCCATTGTGTACAGTGAGACGAACCGAGTGGGTATGAACTCTACCTTTAAATATGGCTTTTGAGTAGGGATGGGTTAACAGATACATTGTTGCGCCCGGAATTTTTAGCGCAGTATAAAAAATTATCGGCTTGTTGGATTGCTGTATCAATGGGTGTGTAAAAAGGGCTTAAACCAAAGCTTGCAGTGAAGCTGATCGCAGGGGATACAGCCGTGCATTTAGCAGTGCTTATTGCTTGGCGTAGTTTGTTAGCGAGTTCAATAGCGTGCTGTGCAGAACATGGTGAGTTGAGTATAAAGATAAATTCTTCACCACCAATGCGCCCTATAATATCTTCTTTGGCTAAAATTTTACGAGCCGTGCTAGCGAATAAACGTAGTATTTCATCACCCACAGCGTGTCCGTAAGTGTCATTGATTGCTTTGAAGTGATCGAGATCTGCTAATAAAATATAACGTTGTTGGTTTGGATTGTCAGACGTAATGTGCTGCAGAGTGGTAAAGAATCCCCGTCTATTCAAACAATTAGTGAGGCCATCTTCGTCTCTTTCCTTACGCAAAATATCAATATGATCAAGTAAGGTTGCTATGATATTGACTACGGCCAACAAAATAACAAACACCAGTAGACTGACCTGTAAAGTTAACCAGAAAATACTCGAATTGAAGTGTGCTGTGCCTGTGGGGAATTGAGGGATGAGTAAGGTTAAAGGCGGACGAATGAAAAAATTTAATGTAAAGGCGGCAAAAGTCCAGTAAAGGATTTGTTCAATACGCTTGTTGCTACGTAAAGCTTTTAAAGCAAGCAAGCAACTTAGCAAAATAAAACCGACTCCAAAGTTGAGTATATAGATTCTTGCTATAACACTATTGTGAATATAATAAAAATAATAAATCCCTATTAAAATAGCTGCACTGATCAGTAACTGAAATAGATAAGGCGTGTTCTTTTTGTGTCTAGAAAGAACACCTTGGCACAGCAAAATGATGCCTACTAGATAAAGTGTCGCAGTGATCAGCGCATTGGTACCAGGGTTGGCCGGCAGCTTTAAAATCTGCATGGTTAAGCTGGTGGCGTAAAGGAAGTATGCGCCACCAAGCAGTAATAGGTATCGCTCTGTTCGTTGATGCAACCAGAGGCCATAAAAAATCAGTGCTAAAATAGCCGCGATGCAGGGACCACTCAGAGTAAGCAGTTGAATTTCTTTTTGTAAATTCATTTATGACAGTTGCTCTTTTGGAGGGTGAGCCTATTTACTTCTGGCGACTTAGTAAGATTAAGTCAAAACTTTAAAGATAATAAGCGCGCTCTATATGTTGGTTTTGATTAAGGGTTAGCTGATCAAGTGCTAGACGTTCTACTTTGTGAAAGTCAAGACGGTTGATGGCCTCTTGGATAAGGTTCAGATAATCAATACACTCGGGGTATTGGGCCGACATGTTGCTGTACCAATGCTCGATATCAGTCAGTGCGCCATTGCGTGCTAATTGGACGAGCTCTTGACGTTTATCTACAGGAGGCTTGCTCAGATTATCACTCAGTATCGTTTTGTTAGCAGTCATGTCCTGCGTCTGGACCGGCACCTCTACATTATGAGATAAGGGTAAATCAATTGCATCTAGCGTGGGCAGTGTTTGCGGAGGTTGCCAGCTGACCAGTTGCTCATCAGCCAGTACATTAAATTCAAAGCTGAATGTAGCTCCTTGATTAGGGCAACTGTCTAAACTGAGCTTACTGCCCATACTCTGCAAAATACTTTGGGCAATATACAAGCCCAAACCTAAACCGGCATTGATATTGTTTTCTCCAGCTTCTAACTGACCGAATTCTTGGAAAATCTTTGCTTGCTGCTCTGGATCTATTCCGATGCCTGAGTCGCTGATACTAAAACGTAATCGCCACTGTGAATCAAGCTGTGTAGCAGTAAGATCTAGGTTGATCTCACCATTGCGGGTAAATTTCGCCGCATTGGATAATAGGTTAAGCAGCACTTGTCGCAAGCGACGACCATCTAAGTATACGGTTTTAGGAATTTGCTGTGTGACTGTGATATAGAAGCTATTATTTTGTTGCCGGCTTAATGCTGTAGCGTGTTGTGTAATTTCATCTAAATACTCAAGTAGGTCCGTTGCTTTTGGTGATAAAGATAAGGGTTTAAGCTCGGCTGAGGCATAACCTAGAATATCTTCAATCAACGCCAACTGGTAATCGACACTGCGGGTAATTGCATTAAGTTTAATTTTTTGCTGCTCACTGGCATTGCTTTCCATCAGTTTTGTGTAGCCGGCAATGGTCGCCAAGGGAGCGCGCAAGTCATGGCTGATGTAACCCACAATTTGTGTCTGTTGACGGTTCTTTTCATCTGCATATTGCAGGGCTTCGTTTAGAGCTTTGGTTTGCCGTGCGACTTCTTGGGTTAAGCGGATGTTTTCCTCGCGCTGCAAGCGAGAAATCTTTTCTAGCGCTTTTCTACGCTGGAGTCCTACATGGGCTATCCAGCCGGCAAATAAGGCTAAATTAATTAGAAAGCCACCAAGCACCAATATTGGATTCATACGTAAAGAACCCATGGATAGGTTAGCAATTGAGTCTGGTAACAATCCGCTGCTTTCTAAAGCAATTAAGCTGGCGCGTGCTAGAGAAAAGGCTGCAATGGCTACAATTAGGCCGCGGGTGGGTGCGTTTTGTCGCAGGAATAACACAGCAGTGACCAACAGCGTCAAGCTAAATAAGGGACGGTGTACATCAGCCAACCAATACACTTGGTATACATCACCAAACGCAGAGATCAGCGCCAGTCCTGCATAATACATAGCCCAACCAACCCATAGTTTACGAAGGCTTAATTGGACTTTTTCACTGCGCGCAAGCTCTAAAATAAATACTACAAAGAGCATTAAAGTAAGATTGCTTAACACTAAAGGACTACGGTAACTGAACTCAATTAGGTGGGTTATAAAGTCGAGTTTTTCGTAACCACGTCTGCCCCCTTCAACAAGTAGTGTGAGCCATGAGAGGAGGCCTAATACTATAAAAACGCGACTGCGCGCAAAGATGGCTATTAGGAGTGAGGTCCAGCCCAGCGCCAATAAGCCACCAAGCAGCAAACCATCCCAAATTGCATTGCGCGCTATATACTCATTAAATACGTCCTCTGAGTACAAATAAGGTGCTAGCTTATTGGGTGCAACGCCTGTGGTGCGGATCAATAAGGTTTTATTTTGTCCTGGCGCTAAGTTGACACCCGCCCAGTGCAGGCGTTCAGCGGTAGGCTCGTTGATGGTTGTACCGTCTAGGGTGTGAGTGAAGGGTATCCATTGCCCATCACGCTGAGTGTAAAAATTAACCGAGTGAAAATATGATCCAGGGTTTAAGATCAAACGCAACGAATAGGTAAGTTCGCTGCTGTTGGTTAGGCTGATTTTAGTCCACCATGCGGCTGGAGATAGCTGTGCGGGTTGGCTTAATTCGTCGATATAAACAAACCCAGCGTCGCCGTCTGTTAGAGCAGCGACTTGCTGTACACTCATGTGCTGGGAATCATCTTTATAGAACAGTGTCTGCTGATACAGCTGTTGTTTCCATTGACTGGTTTGACCCACATCGACACTGGCGGCGGTCACTGAAGTCACTGCAAAACATAGATACAGCAACAGCCCCCACAGTGTTGCGCGCGTCACCATAGAATTTTGGCCCCGACGAATAATGCGCGCTCTAAGCCGGGATTAAATGCAGCCTGTGTAGTTTTAGCTTGTGGCTTAGGCTTAGCGATAAACTCGGTGGAGGCGGCATAGTGTTTATCAGCCAAGTTGCGGGCGTTTAAGAACACAGTAAAGCGCCTAGACGGGTGCGCGTAACCCAACGTGAAGTTCACAACCCCATAGCCTGGCGCTTTTAGGGTATTGGCCTGATCCGCATAAACAGATGAGGCAAATTCCACATCAGGGCCCAAATACACACCGGATGGGTGCTGATAGTTGACATGTGCACTGCCAAAATGCTGAGGAATCACCGGCAGACGATTATTATTAAAGGTGTCGTCGTTTTTATGCCGGAAGTGGTTCAGGGTATAGCTTAGGCCCCAATCGACTGTGCCGGGTAAGGCTTCTGTAGATAACTCACCATAAAGCTGAAATTCCAGCCCAGCATGCACTGTTCTGGGGATATTACCGCCCATATAGGGTTTAGAATTGTCAGGATGGGGAATCCTGAGCAGCTCATTTTTAACTCGGCTATAAAATACCGCCGCATCCCAGTGTGTCTGCTCGCCGCCACGGACTCCGACTTCCCAAGTGGTGGCTTTTTGCGCTGCAGTGGTGCCGTGATCGTTATAAAACTCGATTAAAGAGGGCGGCTCGTAGCTGCGGCTGAGGTTGGTATACAGCTGGCTGTGGTCATTCACTTGCCACAGTAAACCCAGTTTTGGGCTCCATCCGTTGTAGCGCTCGCTATGGTCAACGTTTTTAAAGTGCTGATAAAAAGGCGATGACGGGATTTGCGGGGACGGGTTCCGCAGGGCAATAATCTCACGCTTTCTCTTGGCAGTGACAGCCTGAGCTGCCGCAATCAACGCTAATCTTGGCGTGAGTGCATAGCTATTTTCTAAGTACAGCTGGGTGATTTCTGCGGTGGCTTTAATGTCTTCATACTGCTGGGGGGTTGGATCTGCAAGCTGACTTAAAGAAGGCGGTGGAACAAAAGGCCCATAGGTCTGGCTATTACTGCTGCCCTGCGCATGGCTAAAACCCCAAGTAAAGTGATTGTCCCGACCGCCCAAGGTGCGCTTGATTTCGCCGCGAACCGATACGCCATGATCCCGCGCGCGATACTCAATGGGCACCAGTGTACCCAACAAGTCAAAAGTGGTGTCGGTATGGTAGGCACCTAAGGTGATGCGATCGTCATCGCCGTAGTGAATACTGTGTTGATACGCCAAACGCAGGTGCGGTTTAGTTTTGATGCGATGGTTAGGCCAGTTAGGCGCAGGGTTATCCAAGCTCGCATTGCCGTGCAGCTGAGCACGGGTCAGTGGGCTGCTGACCTCTTGACGCATTTGTGCATAATTCACATGTAAGCGGCCACTGGAACGCTCGCCGATCATGAAACCAAGGTTGCCATAAAAACGTGTTATTTTCTGCTCGGCCTGCGGTACTGAGCCATCGGTTTGATAACGACTCACAGAAGCAAACGCATCCAGGCCATTGTCAAATACTTGCCCAGCTCGCGTTTGCACTCGCAGATAATCATTAGAGCCGGCTTCAAGATGGGTTTCTAAGCCTGAGTGTGAATAACCGGTGGGCGAGATGAGATTTATCGCACCACCCAAGGTGGCAGCGCCGTAACGCAAAGCATTGGCGCCGCGATAAATTTCCATATAGCGCGCATTAAAAGAATCAGCATAGGCTGGGTCTAGAGCACCATCGCTTTGATTAAGCGGTAAACCATCACGTAATAAAACAACACCGCGCACCCCTAAGGGTGATGCTAAACCCGAGCCTCGAATAGACAATTTAGGTGAGTACTGGCCAGCGGTGGAGCGGGCGTAGATACCGGGTTGGCGTGCAAGCACATCACTTAATCCCAGTACCGTGCGACGCTCGTAATCGGATTCGCTCACCAAGCTGACGTTGCCGGGCTAGCGCTGCATTTCTTCCTCTGCAGTTTCAATGGAGGGTGATAAAGGGTCCGAAGTGGAACTGGCAAGCACAGTCGTTGTGTCCAATGTAGCCACAGAGCTAAAGCTATCATCGGCAAAAATCAATAGCATAATGAACAGTAGGTAGCTGCTATAGTAGCGCTGTTTAGCAGCAGAAGAGTGGTCAAGTGTATGCTTTTTTTTAGCCGGTTTTATTAAGTTTTCTGCAGTCATTTAATTGTCATTAGTGTTAGTGTTTATATTGAATTTATTTTGACGCAGAGTTTAACTGGTTATTGCTTTTTATTGTTTATATTTTGACTGCAGAGTATGTTTTTGAAGCCTAGGTTTATGGGTTATAGTACAGCTCCTAATCCTTTTTCAGAAATGCAGCAACCACGCCTATTATTGGTAGATGACAACCCTGAACAATTACGCTTACTGGTTGAAGCGCTGCGGACTAAATCCTATAGAATCAGTGTGGCATTTGACGGTTTTCAAGGTTATGACCGAGCTGTTTCTATAGTATCAGATTTGATTATTTTAGATGTACATATGCCACGAATGGATGGCTTTGCTTTATGTCGACGTTTAAAAGCTAATGCTGCAACTGCGCATATACCTATCTTATATTTAAGTTCCGATAGTGAAGTGGATCAAAAAAATTGCTGGTCTTACTGGCGGTGGTGTTGACTATATTATTAAGCTTTATGACCCCGAAGAAGTTGTTGCTCGAGTTCAAATATATTTAGCTTTAGTTGCTAAAACCACTGCGAGTACTACAGGCTATTTGACATCCTCCCCGACCTAAAGGACGGGAATTCCTACTGCTAGACGACCATGCCCAGCCGCGAGAATGTTACGTGACGCGTTGGTATCGCGATCGTGGGTGACACTACACCCACTGCACGTCCATTCTCTTATTCCAAGTCCTGCGATACCTTTCGGCCTCGACTCGGGCAAACTGCCGCAACTCGAACAGGTTTGGGTCGTGTATGCCTCGTCAACTTCCTTAAAAACAATGCCTGCGTGAGCGCATTTATAGTCCAGCATTGTTTTTAATTGACCCCAGCCAGCGTCCAGCACTGACTTGGCCATCGTGGTTTTAACAAGTTTTAAACTACTGACATTACCGACATAGATTTCACCGCAGCGGTTGACCAGCGTGCGGCTGAACTTGTGCAGGGCATCTTTTCTACGGTTAGCGATTTTCGCATGAATGGTTTTGACTTGGGTTTTATTTCTGGCTCGTTGCGCTATGGCTAATTTTTCCTCAAGGCCACGGTAGAAGCGGCCCACTTCCAGTTTTGTGCCATCCGAGCAGGTGGCAGTGTCGGTCAAACCCAGGTCAATACCGATACGGTCTTGGCCTTTGCTTGGCTCGACCTCCACCTCCACCACTACATTGAAGTACCAGCGGCCACGGGCATCTTCATTGAAACTGGCCGAGCGGAATTTATATTGGCTCAAACCGTAGCTATCCCACACCTTGAAGTAGTGGCCATTATGGTAGATCTGCCCGTTTTTCCATTGAGCTGCACCTGTATTGACGGGTATCCAGCCCAATGAGCGGAGTACACCACCTGATTTGCGCCAGTTCAGCCGCACCTTCTTAAACTGCTTGCGGCGTGTGACATACTCACCCGCGATGCACTGTAAGGTTTAGCTGTGCACCCCTGGTTCTTTACCAGCACCTTTGGTGTAGGGTTGCATATCGTAAGCTAACAAAAACACACCACGCTCTTTAATCGAGTGTTGACTTAATTCATTAACAAAAATTCCAGACGAAATTGACGCTTCGAGCCATGCGGTTTAGCAAGGGCACATGCCTGTCTCGGACTCGGACTTTTAATATAGGATGAACGGCATTAGGGGTGAAAGCCGAGTCTGCTGTTTCGGGTGATCAAGCAAAATATGAGGATGTAGCTGCCACGTGAGCTAATTCTTGAATTGTTACGTTAAATGGTTACCGAGTGTAATGGGTAAATAAAGCGGGTCACCCATATATAGATTTGGGCCTGTTTTAATGCGCTTTATCTGCTTGCAGAACTCTAGGGTGTGCAGCAATGACTATTATTTCAGGGGTTAGTTTTGACCCATTAGACTCGGCGTCCGATAAGACCTGAGGCTCTTTTGATACTTTTTAGAGTCATAACACACAGCTTTTCATGAGTCACTGGTGACATTCGCCGGTTATATGTTGAGTTACTGTGTTTGAGGCACTGTCTTATAAGTGAGATACAAACAAAGTTGGATTTGCTATTGGTGTAGGCTATTGCTAAAGTTGCGGCCTCTTTGGGGAGTAGCCTGCTTCCGACCTTCGGAAGAGTTCGTATCAACATACTTGGCCAAATGCCATGGTGCGGACACCTCTCGGTTGGCGAGACCATCGATATACTCATGCCTGAGGTCGGGCGTGTGCGTATATCGTGGACTCAAAATGCCCGACCGGAGTAATCTAATGAACCCTATAGCCCTTCTTTTACTTGCTTTTGCAATGTCTACAGATGCTTTTGCCGCTGCGGTGGGCAAGGGCGCAAGCCTAAAAAAAGCTAGCTTTTCAGAAGCTCTGAAAATGGGGTTGGTTTTCGGCTTAATTGAGGCAACCACACCAGTTATAGGTTGGTTGATCGGTAAATCGGCATCATCTTACGTAGAAGCTTGGGCTCACTGGATAGCATTTTCTTTGTTAGTGGCTTTAGGCATGTATATGATTTATGAAGGCATGAAGTCCGACCCAGAAACAGTAGAAAAGCCTTCTAGCCTCTCTTTCCTAACAGTTTCTCTGACTGCTATAGGTACGAGCATTGACGCTATGGCTGTAGGTGTGGGATTGGCTTTTATTCATGTGAATATCTGGATTGCTGCCGCTTTAATTGGATTAGCAACGACATTCATGGTAACGCTAGGCGTGTTGCTAGGACGAACCATAGGCTCTTTACTGGGGCACAGAGCGGAAGTTTTTGGTGGCCTTACGCTTATAGCAGTAGGCGTATGGATGTTACAGGGGCACTTTTAGCACTTCAGGTATAAACTTCTCCCTTTGAATTAACCGTGGAGGGGCGGTGGATTCACTCTCAGTTTATCTGTATGCCGAGTTCTTCTACGATATGCTTGTAGTTTTGCATGAAGTGTGACTGCAAGGATTGTTGATACGGTTTTAAAGCGTGCTTTATTATTGGGAGCTTATAAATAAAGTTCGCTTGCATGTGGCGCAATAGTACTCTGATACAGATCGGCATGCTTTCAGTAACAACGAACTGATGCTTATGAAAAAAGCTCTTTTGAAATATTAACCTCGGAAATTGTTGACCCGACTGGCCGCCATAAAAAGTGGCCGGACTTTCTTCGGGTTGAGGAATCAAGGGAAGCATTGGTTGAGTGTTTTTTTCGCTGCTTTATGTGCACTTCCATTTTAACAAGTCGCGTAAGCTGGATGAATCTGAGCGGCTGCCGCTTCGCTCAGCGTCATGTGGCTTTAGGGTACGATTGTAATTATGAACTTTTTTGAATCTCCATTTTCTGGCATTCCGTTACGGGCGCAGGTTACAAATCCGAATATTGTAGTTGGGCGACATAGCTATTATTCAGGCTACTACCATGGACATAGTTTTGATGATTGTGCGCGCTATTTAGCGGCAGATAGAACAGACGTAGACAAACTTATCATAGGGGATTTTTGCTCAATTGGCTCTGGGGCTGTTTTTATGATGGCAGGTAATCAGGGCCATCGACATGATTGGATAAGCACCTTTCCATTTTTCTATCAAGACAATGATGAGTTTTCCGGGGCGCAAGACGGTTTTGAGCGCGCAGGTGATACAGTTGTAGGAAATGATGTTTGGATTGGCTCGGAAGCAATGATTATGTCAGGGGTAAAAATAGGCCATGGTGCAATAATAGCTAGCCGATCTGTTGTGACTAAAGATGTAGAACCATACGAGATCGTTGGCTCAAATCCAGCAAAGCATATCAAGTACCGTTTCTCTAGCGACAAAATTAAAATGCTATTAGAAATGGAATGGTGGAATTGGTCGGATAATGAGTTGAAACAGTGCATGAATTTACTATGTTCAGCAGATATTGAAGGCCTGTATAAATTCTGGCTTACTAAAATACGCACATAACCGAGTAGCTAGAAACCTCTAGCCTTCAGCTCCCACGATACCCTACATGCGGCTCCGCACAGGGCGTATCACTAAGAATGATGAAGCCTAATCCAACCATCGTGTAATTCGTACAAATCTTGAGGTTTTAAGTAAGCATTTGCTAATACTTTATTAATCCCAGGATTTTTAGAGCTACTCCATGGACCTTTGTTGGTAATACCGAATGCAACTGCAACTTGCACATGAATGCCTAACCTCAGTAGATTCTTTATTTTTGTGAATTGCTTGCGCCACTATCGCCTGTAGGGCATCTGCAACCTGCGCCGTACCTAATGATCCTGTTTGATGCAGTGCTGATAGTCAGTGGCGATACCAGAGTAGGCTATCCAACCGCGTAAACATTGGCTGGGGGCATGTGAAAAAACAGCTGTGGCCTAAGAAAACTTACGGTCAAAATCTGTCAATTAAAAAACTTGGAATTTCAAAAAGGGCACACACAGGGCACGGTTTGGGCACGGAGGCTTTTTAGGCGATTTTTAAGGAAGGAATTGCAGGCATAAAAAAGCCCTAACTTATTGAAAGTTAGGGCTTTAGTGTCTGGTTGCGGGAGCAGGATTTGAACCTACGACCTTCGGGTTATGAGCCCGACGAGCTACCAGACTGCTCCATCCCGCGGAGTCAATTATACTCAAATTTCGATAAGAGTCAAAACTTATTTTGAAATCAAGCATTTAGCTGCGCTTGGGTCGGGATGAAGAGGTCTGCTTAATGCCACGCAAGCCACTACCTATAGGCGCGTATGGCATATGAGAGTGGAAAAATATCAGATGTTAGGCAGTCAAAGAGCCGCCGTTGAGTGGCAAAACTTGGCCTGTTACCCAAGAGGCCTCTTTAGAAGCGAAGTAGGCGACACCAGCACCGACATCTTCTGGGCTGCCTGCACGCGGTACAAAGCAGGTTTTTTTTGCAAGGGCATCGGAGTCCCAGTTATTCATGGTCCCTAGCGACAGGGCGTTTACTGTGATGCCTGAACGACCTGTTTCTGCTGCGAGGTGACGGATAAAACCTACTGCGCCTGCTTTAGATGCTGCATAGGCCGCAATACCCATAGGTAGGCCCGCACGCCAAGATTCGGAGGTGATTGCAACGATGCGGCCGTAACGGCGTTCAGCCATGCTTGGTACAATGGCATGGCAGACATTCATCAAGCCGAACATGTTTAAATTAACAAACTTTTTCCAATCATCAGGTGTGGAGTCAGCAAACTTTTTATAATCCATACCGTCGGTAGGGACACCTGCGTTGGAAACTAATATATCAATAGGGCCGACTTCAGCTGTGACTTTTGCAACCATGGCAGCAACGAGCTCGTAGTCGGTGATATCGGCCGGTGCGGCAAAGGCTTCAAGACCTTCTGTGCGCAGTTGGTTGGCGGTTTCTTCAGCGCGCTCAGGATAAAAATCATTGATCACGACTTTAGCGCCAAGGCGTCCCAGCATTCGTGCGATACCCACTCCCATGCCGCGTCCCGCGCCTGTGATTAGGGCGGTTTGTCCTTCTAGTCCGAATATTGGCTGTGACATTAAATGACTCCGTATTGTTTTTAGTATGGATTATGAGCTTTGACAATTTGTCAGAATTATTAAATGTCGCATCGTCCGTTTGAATATCCAGAAAAAGCCCTTTGCTGCAATGCAATAGGGCGGGAGAGTCATGCGAGTGCGGGGTTGTGTTTTTTAGGCTAGATTAAAGTGGTCTGCGATCCGTGCAATAGGTATCAGTGTGCGTCGGATTTTAGTTTCAAATAAACTGGGGAAACGCACCGCTTGTGGCCTTTCGATCGGCAGTACGCAGTCGTCAACACGGCCGTCTGCAATGGCATGAGCTAGGCTCATACCCATCATGGGGCCTTGTAAATTACCCCAAGAGCCAAAATTCATCAGGCCGTATACACCTTTGGCCACTTGGTAAAGCTTGGGGTAGCACTTGTCGTAATGGTGCGATGAGTTGGCGGTCATCCCAGTCCAGTAGGATTCCAGAGTGATATTGGCGTTGCGTGTGATTGGAAAAGTGCGGTGTAAATAGCGTAAAAAATAAGCAAAGTATTTCTCGGCATTTTGCGCGCTGTACATGCCAGGAATGGTGGCGGTGATTAAGCGGTTGCGTTCATCAATGACGATCGGAAACAGCCCCGTTGGGTATTGAGTAAAGACACTGCGTGAAGGGTTGATACTTGCAAGTAGCTCAGCAGGCAAAGGACGCGTAGCCATACCGCAGGCCACTAAAGGGTAGTGGGTGTTTTGCAGTTCAGGAAAAAATGCATTCCCTTTATGGCCGCTGGTGCAAATCACCACTTGACTCGCAGTGACGCTGCCGTTTGCAGTGCGTACTCGCCAGTTGCTCCCCACTGGTTCGCACGCCATGACTGGCGAATCACCGTAAACTTGTGCACCCAGATTAAGTGCGACAGAGGCCATGCCGTTGGTGAAAAGATAGGGGTTCACTTGGCCGCCTTCATGCCATAGTAGCCCATATTGGTATAGATCGGTCCCTAGCATAGACTGTAAGGTCTCTGCGCCAATGATATCGATTTTGTAGCCCTGTGCTTGCCAGAACTTGGCCTTATTTTCTAATTCGGCGCTGGGTTTTTTTGCGGCATCAATCATGCCCGGTTGGTGCACATCGGCAGCGATGCTATATTTTTGGCACAGATCAACGATGATATTGCGGTTACTGGTGAAGTAGTTCAGAAACTTGCGGCCACCACCAGCGAAGTTTTGCAATGGCTCAAGGGAAGATAAATATGGCTGAATATGACCGGCATTGCGTCCAGAAGCGCCCGCACCTGGTTGGTCGCCTTCCAGCAATACAGTGGCAATACCACGTTCAGCTAAATGCAATGCCACTGAGGAACCGGCTAAACCAGCGCCGATCACCACTACATCTGTGTCGATATCTGCCTTGAGTGCCGCATACTGCGTAGCAGGTTGCTCCAACGGCCAAGCGCTGTAATTAATTGGTACCGTACCGGCTTCATAGAATTTTTTTGCTAGTACTGGCGCACCGTGCAGGTCGGCGTACTTTTTCCAAGCCAATGTCGTACTCCTCAATAACTCATAGAAAATGCTGAAGTGCAAAGGGTCAGCTGTTGCAGTGATCCTACGCAGAGGCGGCGGCAGTGCGCTAGTGCCAGCTGGTACTGATCGTTACGAGCGCAGCAAGGCAAAGCTCTTTGAGATTAGACGTATCAAATCATTTTGTCCGCGGAGATTGAGCTTGGCATAAATATTTTTTGAATAGTTACGGGCTGCTGAAATGGCTACACCTAAGTGTTCTGCAGCTTCGTTTATACTGCTACCTGTTGCCAGTAACAGAGCTAACTTGCCTTCTTGTGGGGTCAGTCCAAATAAGCGTGCAACTGCTGCGCTGGCGTGGGTTGATTGCGCTGCAGCCTGAGAGTTGCGGGTATCCCCTAAGCTCACCACGTACATAATCACTTGCGGGACATGCTGGCCTTGATAATGCGCTAGCCAAGGGGCGGGCATGATGAGTAACCCCAACAACATGCCATCGCTCAGGGGGACGCGCAGCAAACGCATCTCATCGCTGTGCTGGGGAGTAGCATGCAGTTGAATGGCGTTATCTATGGCTTGATTGAGCTCATGTTGCACTTGTGTGTCCTGTGCTAAAAGCCGTTGATCAACGATGCTCAGGCTAACATCAGGGCGAAGCATATCTTTAGCAGTTTGGTTAGCGCAGAGGATATGTGCTTGACCATCGAGCATTAAACAGCCCAAAGCCAAATGATCTAGCCCCATGGCATAAATATCTTGATGCATTTTGTGTTGTTGTAACTTGGCATACAGACTCAGCGCCCGTGATAAGTGAGGGGCTAAGATTTCTAATAGTTCGCGTGTGTAGATATCCAATGCGGCATGAGTGGCGTGAGTGTTGCCGCGCACAATATCAACCCAGCAGCGCATTTGGCTGGTGGGATCGTTGAAGCAGGTTCTCAACGAGCCATAAATACCGAAACGAGCAAAGTAGTCGGCGCACTCTGAGGTAACCACGGGTGTACTGAGGGTCACGACTTGGCCGGGCTTGACCTGATTGGGGTGTAAAGCATCAAGATGCGCAAAGTGCTCACGGTAGTTGCGCTCAACCTCGAGCCAGTCCACTTGATCGCCCGGTTCGCATGCCATCACTTGGATATCATGGCTGAGCTCAGGTGAATGATAGAGCGTAATGGATACCGCTTTAGCGCCCAGATGCTGCTGTAAACCTGTGGCTAAGCTCGACCAAGGTTGCGGTTCATTGATGGTGGCATACACCAGCCCCACTAAATCCATCAGCATAGTGGCATCGCTTTTGGGGCTTACATTGTCTGTTGGGGCTGCAGCATAAACCTCACTCATGGCTAACAGACATCCGCTTGGGCTGAAAGGCAATCGGGATCAATGCGCCTAGCATACAACCGGCGCAAAGAATTAAGGCGGTTGAGTAGGAGCCGGATGAGTCGAGTAAATAACCGACCAACTTAGGACTAAACGCTGCACCCACACCGGCAATCAGATTACCCACACCTAATAAGGTGCCGAAATTGCGTTGGCCAATGGTGTGTTCCATCAGCATAGGTGAGAGCTGATTGACTAAGTTAAAGGTCGCGCCCCAAGCAACGGTGAAGGTCACAACCGCAATAAAACCAAAAGATGGATCATGCGCCAGTAATAAGGCCAAAATTCCTAAGCCACCGATGGCCGTTCCCATCATCAGTAAAGGTTTAACATCCCAGCGGCTGCTTAATAGGCCAAAGGTAAAGCTGCCGACTAATCCCGCCACGCTTTTAAAGGCAAAGGTGGTGGCGGCTTCGTGAGGTGAATAGCCAATCGAAATCAGGTAGGGAATTACATTAACTAAAATACCTAGGGAGCTGAGGGTCATCAAAATCTGTAAGGCTACCCACAGCCAATAGCGCGGCATGCGCAAGGCTTGCGGAATAGATTTGCCGGGCAAGTTCTGCTGATGAATATGGGCAGCACTGCCCAGCAGCGCCTGTTTTGGTAGGCGTGCTAGCCATAATAAAATCGGCACACAAACTAGTAACGCCAGAGCAGCAATACACTGCATAGCCACGCGCCAGCTATAGAGTTGGGCAATATGGGTCAGTAAAATCGGAAAAATCATCGCGCCGATTGAACCACCCGAGAGCATGACACCTAAGGCTAAGCCTTGATGCTTTAGATCAATCCAACGCATCACTAGGGCAATAGCCGGAACATAGGTTGACGCACCAATACCTGCGCCACTGACTGCCATCGCTAAGGTGATGCTATTGAGATCGTGACTGATTGAGGCCAGCAAATAGCCCAGTCCCATC
This sequence comes from Denitrificimonas halotolerans, assembly GCF_034259425.1. Classification (NCBI taxonomy): domain Bacteria; kingdom Pseudomonadati; phylum Pseudomonadota; class Gammaproteobacteria; order Pseudomonadales; family Pseudomonadaceae; genus Denitrificimonas; species Denitrificimonas halotolerans. The sequence goes on along the minus strand of NZ_JAXIVU010000001.1, from coordinate 117,036 downwards.
AAGGCTGCACCGGTGGACATTACGGTACGCGGCCCAATGCGATCGAGCAGCCAACCGGCGAGCGGCATGGCTAGCGTCATGGTGAGCATAAAGGCTGACGCAATATTACCGGCTTGCTCATGGTTGGAACCCAGTGTTTGGGTGATCAGTGGAATAAACACACCGAAAGAGTTTAGGGTGCTGCCAAATAAAATACACAGAGTGACGGCCATCCCAGCTACCACAAGCCAAGCTTGGCGTTGATCAGGGTAGAGAGCGGCAAGTGAAGGTGAATTGAGCGAGTCAGCACGGGGCTTAGCAGCAGGCTGCGCGGTTATATCAGGCGAATGGGGCATCGTGTGCACTCTTATTTATTGTTATTAAAATTCTTAACTATCACTTAGACTCTATCGCGCACTGTCTTAGAGCATCGTCCGTTTAGGTTAGCTTATGTCTGAGTTAAATATTTCAATAGCCGAAGAAGTGCATTATTGAAATATTTTAAAGAGAGTTAACTTTATGAAAGCGGTGTCTTTGGTAAGTAAGCGTGATGATCTGTCGGTGGGGGATTTTCAACAGTATTATGAAAATATCCACTGTTGGTTGGCGATGAAGTATTTTCCTTATATTCGCTATACGCGTAATCATGTTGTGAGTAGCAGGTCTGCTGTAGACTTTGCTTGCATCAGTGAGTTTGTTTTAGATCCTCTTTTTAGTGGTAAAGACTTGATGAATTCTGGTTCAAGGGCAAAGTTGTTAGCTGATGAACTGATGTTTATGAAGCCCGAGTGTATTCGCGTGGTACCTATGCATGAACAATACTTACTTGGGGCGGCTGATCAGACTGTGAACGAAAAACGTTATGCGTTTTTATTTCACAAAAAAACAGATCTGAGCAATGTTGTGGTGAACATAAAGGATTGGCTAGCTACTCAAGTAACTCGCATCAGTGTAGCTCGCCTAGATACTTGTGTACCTGAAGCCCAAGGGGATTTTCCCTATGCTGCAATACTGTGGTTAAGCTTAACCGAAGAGGCGCATGAATGGGCGCTAAGCAATGATTTTATGGGCGTTGCGGATCAATTGCAGGTGCATACTTGTGCAACTCCAGAGTCGGAGTTACGTGAGCGATTTGAGGTGTATATTCCTTAAGCTGCATGAGCTATTGCGGGGTTGCCCCCGCAATATAAGCAGTTATTGACTCAGATAATCTGCAACCGCTTGGTATGCAGGCAAAGAAGTTGGGTCATTATGGGTATTCGCTGCTTGAGGGTGGGAGGCAAAACGTACAATTACCATTTTAGCGCTTGGATCGATGTAAATGGTTTGTCCGTGAATGCCGCGGGCTGCGTAGGCACCGTTGGCATTGTGATAAGACCACCACATACTTTTATAGCTTCCATTCGGGAGCGTGCTATAGCCTGCTTTAGCAAACAGTTGAGGATCTCCTCCAACGCTGATACTGCGCACCGCTTGGGCTGGAATTAACTGTTTACCGTTGAATTGACCTTCATTGAGCATCAGTTGACCAATACGTGCTAAATCGCGGAGTCCAGCACTTAACCCTCCGCCAGCAAAAGGCGTACCAATAGAGTCAACTGTGAAAATAGCTGATTGTTCAGCACCCATAGGTTGCCAGAGACGCTCTGAAAGCAAATCAGAAATAGATTGTCCAGTACTGCGCGAAATGATCCAACCTAAAGCGTCAGTGTTAATGGTTTTATATGCGAAGGCTTGTCCATGTTCCCCTTCCTTTTTAACCGACTGCAGGTATTCGAAGTAGCTGCGTGGGCCTTGGTAGTCGGCAGGCATAGGTAGCGGACTGGTTGCAGCACCATATTGCCAAACATCTGCATTCGGGTCGCTGTAGTCTTCACTGTATTTAAGAGATGTGGTCATGTTTAGAATGTGTCGTACAGTGGCGTTACCAAAAGCACTGTTTGTAAGTTCAGGAACGATTTGTGCTGCTAATGCTGTTTCGTCTAGCAGGCCTTCAGCAATGAGCGTCTCTGCGAGCAAGCCTATTAAAGACTTAGTGACAGACATGCTGGCATGTATGCCCAACTCGTTGAGACAGCCGGCATAGCGTTCATATACAATTTTGCCTTGATGCAGCACGATGAGCCCGTCGGTATAGTTGGCGCTGAAGGCTTCATCCCAAGACATGGGCTGTTGACTATTCAGCGGTGTAAAGGATATTTCAGCAATAGACGGATCTAGATTGTATTCAAAATGATGTGCTGGATTGAGCCCGCGGTGTAGGATTTTATTTGGAAATAAAGTGCCTAAATTGCACACTGTCCAGCGCAGTTTTTCTCCTGTAAAAAAATCACTATCCGTATTGCGAATGATGTGTTCGTTATCAGGAGGAAAGCCTTGCATCCAAGGTTGTTTGGATGCTGAAGTCTCTTGGGCTACAGCACCACTACTCAGAGCGATGCCAAGACAGACTGACGGCAGCCAACGCAGTGCAGATGACATTTTATGATTAGAATTAAACATGGGGCATCCTTTAGCTAGGAGCTATATTGGAACAGTGTTGTTGTTATGCTTCACGCTGCAACCATGGTTTAGAGCGCAATAAGCTCCAAAGCATAAATACAGGAATAATCACGGTGCTGCTGACGATGATCAGAGCATAACGCAGCGACTCTTCGCCTGTGTAAGGGATCAAAGTATCGCTGAGCGCGCCCGTTACTAAAGGGCCTAAGCCCACGCCGAACAGGGTGGTGAAAACAGTTTGTAGGGCAAATGCTGTGGCTCGCTGCCATTGTGTAACTAATTGGGACAGCAGGTTAAAAGAGGGTGCGACCCAAAATACAGTAAAGAAACCCGACACAGCACACCAAAACATAGCCGTTGGTACGGGTACATCTGCGATGCTAAAAGCAATGCCAGAAGGGGCGAAAAGGTAGGCGATCATCGCTGCTGTTGCAGCAAAGTGCCCAATAATAGGTATCCCAACCAGCCAATCTCTATTTTTTACAATCAAGCGGTCGGTGAGCCAACCACTAAAAATACTGCCGATAGCCGCACTCAGGCCTGTGACTACGCCGGCTAAAATACCAGCATGTTGTAGCGGTAAATCATGAGAGCGAACCAGAAAAGTAGTGTTCCACATGGCAAATGAGAATGCACTAAAGGTGGTAATAGCACTTGCCCCGATGAGAATAAAACATGCGTTGTTTTTGATTAGTTTGACAGCTGCTTGGAACAGTCGGTCTCTCGGTGGTTCTGTGCCGCCGCCGGTGTCCCATTGTCCGCGTTGAGGCTCTTTAATGAAAAAGCTAAAAATCAGTGACATCAGAATCAGTGGTGTACCAATGGCATAGAATCCTGTACGCCAGCCATAGGTGTCAATGATCCAGGCACCTAAGCTCAGCCCAATAATACTGGAGAGGGTCGGAGCACCGGTGAAAAAGCTGATTGCTAAGGAACGACGGTGTGGCGGATAAAGGTCTGAAATAAGAGATAAAGAGGCAGGTGTAACGGGTGCTTCCGCAGCTGCAACCAGCATCCGTGCTAAAAGCAGCATCCAAAAACTTATCGCAAAGCCGCACAGCAAGGTTGCAAAAGCCCATAACCCTAAGGTTATAGCCAGTACTCGCGTGCGTGTGTAACGGTCAGATAGGCGGCCAGCGGGTAGCCCTAAGAAGGCGTATACAATAGCGAATGCTAAACCTGAGATTAACCCCATTGCAGCATCGCTGACTTGGAACTCTTGTTTGATGGGCTCAATCATGACGGACATGATTTGTCGACCCATAAAGCTTCCAGCGTAAGTTACCACCAGTAGCGCAAGAAAACCGTGTATACGCCAGCCTAATCCACGACTACCCATATATAATGCCTCAAAGGCGTTAGGCTGATGCCTGACGTTTTTTCAGTAAAGTTAACGCTGTGTCTTCGATCATATCTTCCTGGCCACCGACCATGCCACGGCGTCCCATTTCCACTAGGATTTCGCGAGCAGACACACCGTATTTTGCTTCGGCGCGTTTAGCGAACAGTAAGAATGAACCATAGACGCCTGCATAACCCATGGTGAGCGCGTCGCGGTCACTGCGGATTGGGAAGTCCATAATAGGCACAACCAGATCTTCTGCAACATCTTGAATGCCAAACACATCCACACCGGTTTCAATCCCCATGCGATCACAAACAGCGATCAGTACTTCCATTGGGGTATTACCCGCACCTGCGCCTAAACCTGCACAGGCAGCATCAATGCGCGTGGCACCTGCTTCAATAGCAGCGATGGAGTTCGATACACCCATAGAGAGGTTGTGGTGACCGTGGAAACCGATCTCAATGTCATCACCTAGAGCGGCGCGAATGGCTGAGATACGTGCATGTACATCGTGTGGCAGCATATAGCCAGCCGAGTCCGTGATGTAAATGCAGTTTGCACCGAAGCTTTCCATCAGTTTAGCTTGCTTAGTCAAACCTTCAGGACTGTTCATGTGTGCCATCATTAAGAAGCCAACAGTGTCCATACCGAGTTTGCGGGCTTCAGTGATGTGCTGCTCAGAAACATCCGCTTCGGTGCAGTGGGTTGCAACGCGGATGGTATTGACGCCGAGATCTTTAGCCATATGTAAGTGATCCACTGTACCGATACCAGGCAACAGTAGGGCTGAGACTTTAGCGTTTTTCATCAGGGGAATCACTGCGGACAAGTATTCCTCATCGGTGTGCGCAGGAAAACCGTAGTTCACTGAAGATCCGCCTAATCCGTCACCATGCGTCACTTCAATAAGTGGGACGCCGGCGGCATCTAGGCCTTGAGCGATTGATTTCATCTCATCCAGAGAGATTTGGTGGCGCTTGGGGTGCATACCGTCACGTAGGCACATATCGTGAACGGTGATTTTTTTGCCTTTCAGGTCCATAACAGTCTCCTTAAGCCACAGTCTGGGTGAGTAGTTTTTCAGCGAACATTTCAGCAGTACGAGCTGCAGCTGCAGTCATAATATCGAGGTTGCCTGCGTACTTAGGTAAGAAGTCTCCGAGACCTTCAACTTCCATGAAAATTGAAACGCGATTGCCATCAAATACAGGGCCGTTGACTAAGGTGTAGCCAGGTACATATTTTTGTACTTGAGCAATCATGGCATGAATGGATGCGGTAATAGCTTCTTGGTCTGGCTCGCCTTCAACTAAGCAGTGCACCGTATCTCGCATCATTAAAGGTGGTTCAGCAGGGTTGATGATAATGATTGCTTTACCTTTTTTAGCGCCTCCCACTTTTTCTACTGCGCTTGCAGTGGTGCGGGTAAATTCATCGATATTTTTGCGCGTACCAGGGCCAACTGACTTGGATGCTGCTGTTGCAATGATTTCAGCGTACTCGACAGGCTGTACTTGAGAGACTGCAGCTACGAGTGGAATGGTTGCTTGGCCGCCACAGGTCACCATGTTGACGTTGAGTGTGCCGGTATTCAAACTGTCTTCTAAGTTGACCGGTGGCACGCAGAAAGGACCAATTGCGGCTGGTGTGAGGTCAACCATAAGCACACCGAGCTCATTCAGTTTACGGCTGTTTTCAGCATGCACGTAGGCTGAGGTCGCATCAAAGGCGATACGGATATCATCTGCTTTAACGTGTGGCAGTAGGCCATCAACGCCGTCAGAAGTGATTTTAAGTCCCATCTCTTTAGCTCGGGATAGACCTTCAGAAGTTGCATCAATACCAACCATCCAAACGGCTTCTAGAAACTCGCTTCGTTGGATTTTATACAGTAGGTCAGTGCCGATGTTGCCGGGGCCAATGATGGCGCAACGAATTTTTTTACTCATAGTGGTTTGCTCTCCGATAATCGACTCAGTCGGTAAACGTCAGACTGGCAGAGCCGAGTCCGGTGATGTTCATTTCGATACGGTCGCCAGCAGTGACGGGGACCAAGGGGGCCAGTGCGCCGGAAAGGATAATTTCACCTTTGCGGAATGGAATGCCTAGCTTGCCTAAAGTGTTTGCGAGCCAAGCAACGGCCTCGCAAGGGTGGCCTTGTACAGCGGAGCCTAGACCCTGACCGGCAGGCTCACCATTTTTGCTCATAGTGAGTTCAACCTTGGCTAGATCGAGGGTGCGTGGATCGATGCGTGCTGCACCGAGAGCGAACACGCCGCAAGATGCATTGTCGGCAACGGTGTCTTGGATAGTGATTTTCCAATCTTGAATTCGAGAATCAACAATCTCAAAACAAGGGACAACGTATTCAGTTGCTGCAAGCACATCATCGGCAGTGATGCCAGGGCCGTTCAGATCTTCTTTTAGAATAAAGGCGATTTCACCTTCTGCGCGGGGTTGCACTAATAGATGCTCCGCCATACTTACAGTACTACCATCTTCCACGTGCATGGCATCGGTTAGGAAGCCAAAATCCGGCTGGTGCACATTGAGCATATCTTGCACAGCTTTTGATGTGACCCCTATTTTCTTGCCGATCAGTTTTTGTCCAGCGGCTTCGCGACGCTGTAGAAACTGTAGGGAAACCTGATAGGCTTGTTCGAGCGTCATGTCAGGATAGCGCTCGATGAGGGGAGACAGGCTAGTACGGGACTGAAGCGCTTCATAAAGCTCGTCGCCGAGTTGTTTGATCACTGTGTCGTTAATCATGATGATGTCTCTTAAACCTGAAGTGTTAACTTGGGAAAACGCTGACGTCTGCACCGCCGTCAATATCAATGATCTTGCCAGAGACCCAGCCCGAAGCGGGTGAAGCTAGATAAAGTGCTGCCGCAGCAATGTCTTCTACTTCACCTAAACGCTTAAGAGGTGTGTTTGCGGTCATAATGGCTTTAACTTGATCTGGCATAACCTTGTTGAGGGCGTCGGTCATGATTGGACCTGGCGATATAGCGTTAACCCGAATTTCGGGTGCAAAGTCTTGGGACAGCAGCTTGGTTAACTGCACCAAAGCTGCTTTGGCTGTACCGTAAGAACTGAAGTTCGGTTGTACATAGCGCGCCGCGACGGAGGTAATATTGAGAATATTGCCGCCGCCGGCTTCGCGCATATGTGGTACACACAGTTGCATCAAGTGATAAGGGCAGGTCACATTAAAGTTCAGTAAGCGATCGAATTCTTGCCAAGGCATTTGCAAGGGATCATTGGGCCCGCCGCCGCCAGCGTTGTTGACGAGGTGAGTGATCTTGCCAAATGTATCTATGGCTTTTTGTACCAATGCAGTACGGTCATTTTCACTGGTTACGTCACAAGCTACGGCAATGGCATCACCGCCATTACTGCAGATTTCTTGTGCGACTGCTTCCACATCCGCTAAAGTGCGGGCGGCGCAAACAACTTTAGCACCGGCTTCAGCGTAAGCAATCGCAATGGCTCGGCCTATACCTTTGCCTGAGCCTGTAATAATGGCCACACTATTGGCAAGGCTGAATCGCTCAATGAGGTTCATGCTGATTTCCTTGTTCTTATTATGAGGCTGTTTTTTTTGCGTCGTTTTCTTCTTTGGTGGCCCAAAGGTCTGGCAAACCAGGATCCGTTGCTTTAATCAGACGCTTGAACAGTATCTTCAAGGCTTCAACATCACCGGCACCAATTTGGTCGGCAATTTGTTCTTCTACTGCTTTGGCTACGGCAATCTGCTTGAGTGAAGCTTCGCGGCCGTTGGCTGTTAAGACGTATCTGCTTGAGCCGTTTTTCTTCACCAGTACAACGTAGTCCTGTTCTTCAAGTGCCGCCATATCTTCGAGTGTTACAGCGCCACCGGTGTAATCAACAAAGGTGTTGATCTCTTCAATGGTTAGGCTGTCTTGAATGCTTAATACAGAGAGAATGAAAAACTGCTGCTCATTGAGTTGTTGTGTTTTTAATACATTTTGTAGGGCTGCAACCAACTGGAAGTGGGCGCGGCCTGCAAGGTAACCGAGCAAATCTTCAGTGTAGCTGCACTCTGGCGGTGGTGTAGCGCCGAGCTGGACGCCTTCACGAGGTTTGCGTGCAGCAAGAGCATATTGTCCGCTTTGGAAAGCTAAAGGTGGACGCTCTGACTTATCAAAGCCTAACACTTCACCGACAAAGATCATGTGATCACCACCTTCATAAATAAAGGCGGTGCGACAGTTAAAGCGTGCGGTGCAATTTTTTAATAAAGGAATGTTGTTGATGCCCGTATCGAGCTCCAAACCTTTAAACTTATCTTCTCCTCGGGAAGCAAAGCGGCCTGATAAGGCTTCCTGTTCAACGGAGAGAATGTGCACATTCCAGTGTTTGTTGCTTGTGAACGCAGGTAGGCTCATGGCCGACTTATCAAGGCTCCACAGCACCATCGGTGGGTTCAAAGATACCGAGTTAAAGCTGTTTGCAGTGATGCCGACTGGATCGCCGTTTTCGGCTCGCGTAGTAATAATGGTAACGCCCGTGGTAAACGTGCTCAGTGCAGAGCGAAATTCCTGCGGGTCGAAGCTGGCTTTGGCCATGGTTAGGCACCTCTTTTATTCATGCTATGTTGGTTGTAAGTATCGTGGGGGGGCTAAGGTTAAACATCGTCTCAATGGACTATCGGATTTGTCTGTTTAAACGCCTTGGTTAAGGCCCTTTGGCTTGCTGTCGTCTGAATAGACGAGGCGGTAAGGAGGCGCTACTTTTAAGCTAAAATTAGAACCTAAATATAAATACAATAAGGAGAGCTTATGACTACTCAATTAGAAACATCGCAGGCGTTATCTGACTTGTTGCGCTTACATAGAGAAGCGACAGACAAGCAGGGGTTGGTTGATGTTGCTACGCGCAAGCGCCGTCTGCAGGTGGCTATTGACTTGCTTGTTGATCATCATCAAGCGTTATGTGCGGCAATGGATGCTGACTTTGGTGGGCGTCCGGCAGGGTTTAGTCTGATGAATGATGTGCTCGGCTCGTTGACCTCACTTAAGCATGCGCGTGACAATCTTGAGCAGTGGGTTGTGGAGGATAAACGATCTGTATTTGCGCCTTATGATCAGTTGGGGGCTGAGGCGTGGGTGCAGTATAAGCCTAAAGGTACAGTCGGTATTATCGGTACTTGGAATGCACCATTATTTACTTTATTCAGCCCCTTGGCTTCTGCTTTAGCCGCAGGTAATCGTGCAGTGCTCAAACCTTCTGAAGTTGTGCCGGCTACAGCTGAGCTGCTGGCTAAACTGATTGGTCAGTACTTTGATCCTATGGATGTGGCCATTATTACTGGTGGAGTTGAAATTGGTCAGGCTTTTGCTGGTATGCCGTTTGATCATTTAGTCTTTACAGGTAGCACTCAAGTGGGTAAGAAAATTATGCGTGCCGCTGCAGAGCACTTGGTACCCGTTACACTTGAGTTAGGCGGTAAGTCACCGGTGGTGATTGGTGAGAGTGCGGATATAGCAGAAGCTGCGCGTCGCCTGGCTGTGGCTAAGGGTATGAATGGTGGGCAGCTCTGTATTTCTCCAGATTTGATTTATGTGCCTGTGATGGCGCGCGAAGCATTTTTGCAGGCATTCCGCGAGGCTTACAGTCAGCTTTATCCGCAGGTTGAGAATAATCCAGATTTTGTATCTGTGGTGAATGAGCAGCATATGGCGCGCTTGGATGGTTATTTGGCCGAAGCGCGTGAGGAGGGTGCGGAAATTATTCATTGCCCTGATGTTGAGGTGTCTCAGCAAGGGCGCAAGCGCCCGTTGAGTGTAGTGGTGAATCCGCCGTTGTTGTCCGCAATTATGCAAGAAGAAATTTTTGGACCAGCGGTGGTGGTGTTGACCTACAGCGATATCAAGCATGTAGTAGAAGAGATTAACAGTGGTGAGCGTCCGCTAGCTTTGTATTACTTTGGTGAGGACGAGGCTGAGCAAAGTTATGTGCTGGAGCATACCTTGTCCGGTGGTGTGACTTTAAATGATGCGTTAATGCATGCGGCGATGGAGGATGCGCCTTTCGGTGGGGTGGGTGCATCTGGTATGGGGCATTATCATGGGCGCGAAGGTTTTCTTGAGTTCAGTCATGCGCGTACAGTGTTTCGCGGTGCGCCGGTAGATCCTCGGGGTGAGTGGGGGTTGTTGCCGCCATTTCCAGAGGGCTTTGCTGAGGCAATAGCGGTACAGATTACGCGGTAATTGTTTCGTTAGTAAAAAATAACCCAAGTGCAGCTTAGCTGTGCTTGGGTTTTTTTATGAGGTTGGTGGGTGCGTTGTAGGGTGTGTAAGGCTGGGTGTGTTGTGAGTTTTTGCAGCAAGAGGTTGATTATATGGTGGTTTTTCTGATCTGGATCAAAGATTTAAAGGGTGTCTAAAGTGTTCGTATATTCCTAGTCCGGTTTGACGATGAGTGGGCAGCAAGCTGGGCTGATAATCGTAATACATTGAAAACAATATCTGCGTAAACCACCTAGAGAATGACTATATGGCTATCCCACATCAGAAAAACAAGAAAGACCTCGAGTTAATCGAAAGTGCACGCAAACTGATCCCCGCACTTAAAGCACGTACTGCTCAAGCTGAGCGTGACCTGAAAGTGCCCAATGAGACCATTGCAGAGATGCAGGCAGCAGGTTTATTTAAAGCGATGCAGCCTAAGCGTTATGGTGGCTTTGAGGTTGATCCCCGCACTTTCTTTGAAATTCAAATGACCTTGGCTGAGGGCTGCATGTCGACAGCCTGGATTTATGGCGTGATGGGTGTGCACCCGTGGCAGTTGGCTCGCTACTCAGATCAAGCTCAGCAGGATGTTTGGGGTGAGAATCAAGATACTTTAATTGGTTCCACTTATATGCCAGTTGCTAAAGTCACGCCAGTAGAGGGTGGCTATCGTATTAGTGGACGCTGGGGTTTTTCCAGTGGTAGTGAGCATTGCCAATGGACATTGTTGGGAGGGATTTTACCACCAGAAGGGAACTTTACCGAAGCAGAACACGGTACCTTCTTAGTGCCAGCCTCGGACTACCGGATTGAGCGTAATTGGGATGTGTTAGGCTTGCGCGGTACAGGCAGCCACGACATTGTTGTAGAGGATGCTTTTGTTCCTGCTCACCGCGTGCAACGCACCAATAACAGTTCGCCTGAGGCAACACCAGGTTTAGAGGTGAATACTAATACGATTTTCAAGATTCCGTTTGCTCAAGTCTTTACCCGTGCGGTATCGAGCTCGGTGCTCGGTGCATTGCAGGGCGCTATTAACGAGTTCTGTGATAATGCTGCCAAGCACATTGGTAAGCATGGTGCTAAAACTGCAGAAGACCCAGTAGCTCAAGATGCAGTGGCTGATGCCATTGTAACGCTGGATATGCTCAAGCTTGTTTTGAACCGAAACTATGGTGAGTTGCTAGAGATTGCAGAGAAAGGCGAGCTACCTGATGTTGAAATGCGCCTGCTGTACCGCTATCAGTCAGCTTATGTGACAAACACCTGTGCGGAAAAAATCAGTGCGCTATTAAAGTCTATGGCTGCATCAGGGTTGTATAAAACCAATCCAGTTGAGCGTATTTTCCGTGATGTGCATCAGGCACGAGGCCATATTGCCAATAACGTTGCTGCTTATGCGCGTGCATATGGAACCGTTCAGTTGGGATTACCGAACCCTGATCCTTACGTTTAAAGGTGTTGCCGTCGATCCTGTGGATCGACGGTTTTTGCTTTCCAACTTTGAGACTAAGGCGGGTGTGTAAATGACTGGTAAAAGTGAATTCAATGCGGAATATGACCTTGTTGTTGTGGGGTCGGGTGCAGGTGCTTTAACTTCTGCTGTGACGGCTGCGGCTAAAGGTTTGCGCGTTTTAGTGGTCGAGAAAACAGATAAGTACGGTGGTACATCGGCTTTGTCTGGTGGTGGTATATGGATACCTTGCAATCATCACTTTAAGGCTAAAGGTGGGCAGGATAGTCCGGAAAAGGCCTGGACTTATTTAAAAAATGCCATTGGTGACGATATCGATGAGGCCCGTGTACGCAAATACATCGAGAAAGCACCAGAGATGATTCAATGGCTAGAGCAGAATTCTCGAGTACGTTATGCCGTTGCAGAAAAGTATCCTGATTACTATCCGCAATATGAAGGGTTTTTACCGGGTGGTCGCACCCTCGATCCTGAATTGTTTGATATTGCTTCCTTGAAGGATGAATTGCCTCACTTACGCGAAGCTTCTCGTGGCAATATGCTCATGGGAAAAATTTCATGGACTGCTCGTCAAGCGCATATTGCTATGTCGAAATCTCGAGGCTGGCGCTTGATGGTTATTTGGATGATGTTGCGCTACAAGCTCGATTTTATGTGGCGTAAGAAAACAGGTGAGAAGCGAGACCGTCGTACTGCTTTAGGTAATGCGTTGATTGCCAGCTTACGTGCTTCCTTAATTGATAGAAATGTACCCTTATGGCTGAACACTAACTTTGTTGAGCTGATTGAAGAAGAGGGTCGTGTGTGCGGTATTGTAGTTGAGCGTGAGGGTAAGCAGCAGCGTATTCGTGCTGATAAGGGTGTCATACTTGCTGCTGGAGGTTTTGAGCAAAACCCCGAGTTGCGTGAAAAATATTTACCAAAACCAAATAAAGTGGAATGGAGTACAACGCCTGAAGGTGCTAATACAGGTGCAGCTTTAGAGGCAGGCCAGAAGTTGGGTGCAGCTACAGCGTTGCTTGACTGGGCATGGTGGACACCGTCCTTTGTTGTTCCAGGTGAAACCAAGGCTCGTGGTGTGTTTGCTGAGCGTGCCTTCCCAGGTGCGATTGTTGTAAATGGTTTAGGGCAGCGCTTTGTCAATGAAGCAACGCCTTACCTTGAGTTTGTTACGGCTATGTATGCCGATAACGAAAAAACTCAAGGTAAAACCACCCCGAGTTGGGTGATTTTTGATGCTAAGTACCGTTTTAGCTATGCGATGGGACCGTTAATGCCTGGGCAAATCATGCCTGACAGTCGCTTGCGTAAAGAGTGGTTAAATAAACTTTATTACAAAGCTGATACCTTGGATGGACTGGCTGCGCAAATTGGTGTCGATGCAATGGGTTTGCAAGAGACTGTTAAGAAAATCAATCACTATGCCGAAACCGGTGTGGATGAGGATTTTGGTCGAGGCGGTAATGTTTTTGATCGCTACTATGGTGACAGTAATGTGACCCCAAACCCATGCTTAGCGCCTATCGCAAAAGGGCCTTTTTATGCGATGCCGATCCAAGCGGGAGATATTGGTACCAAAGGAGGTTTACTGACCAATGAGCATGCACAGGTTGTGAAGCCTGATGGTCAAGTGATCCCTGGTCTTTACGCGATTGGTAATACCTCTGCGTCGGTGATGGGAACAACCTATCCCGGTGCTGGTGGTACTTTAGGTCCAGCGATGACCTTTGGTTACGTTGCTGCATTGGATGCTGCTGCAAAATAAGGAACATGCTGATGAGTAAACGACTTTTTGGAAAAGCAGCGATTGTGACCGGTGCAGCCAGTGGTATGGGTGAGGCAATTGCGCGTCTTTTTGTGCAGCAAGGCGCGCAAGTGATGATGACCGATTTGAATGAAACCGATGGTGTACGCATTGCACAAGAGATTGGTGCAATGTTTTTCCGCCAAGATGTAACCGATGAGCAGGGATGGCAAGCGGTAGTTGAGGCTACTGTTCAGGCCTTTGGGAAGCTGGATATATTGGTAAATAATGCCGGTATTTTACTGAAAGGTGATATTGAGCAGACCTCGTATGAGGACTGGAAGCGCTTAATGACAGTCAATGCTGATAGTGTCTTCCTAGGTTGTAAAGCAGCCATAGCTGTGATGAAAAAGCAAGGCGGATCCATAGTCAATATGTCGTCTATTGCTGCGCTTGCTGCTAAGGAAGACTATGTCGGTTATGGCGCGAGTAAAGCTGCGATTGCTGCGTTAACGCGTGGAGTGGCAGCTGATTGTCGTCTGAAGCGTTATCGCATTCGTTGCAATTCTGTACACCCTGATGGTGTTTTAACACCTATGACGCGTGGTGGGTATCCTGAGGGGATTGATCCAGAGTTGCTAACAATTGATAAAGATCCTATGAACCGTGCCTGTCGTCCGGAAGATGTTGCTAATGGTGTGCTTTATTTGGCCTCAGATGAGGCACGTGCTGTTAACGGTATCGAATTGCGGATTGATAGTGGCCAATTTGTAATGAGTATTTAACTATGAGCCTACCCAGCTACCATGAGCTACGTGTTGCCGCGGTAATACAGGAAACCCATGACGCCTGCTCATTTGAGTTTGACGTTCCTGAAGATTTGGTCGAGGAGTTTAAGTATCGACCAGGGCAGTTCCTTACATTGAGAACGCCTTGGCAAGATGATTGGCTGCCACGATGCTATTCATTATCAAGTTCGCCTTATGAAAAAGAACGCCTCCGTGTAACGGTGAAGCGGGTGACGGACGGGCGAGGTTCCAACTGGCTTTGCGATAATGTAAAAGCGGGTGACACTTTAGAAGTGTTAAAGCCGGCGGGGGTGTTTGTCCCTAAGAGTTTAGATAGGGATTTTGTGCTTTTTGCTGGGGGCAGTGGTGTGACGCCAGTATTGTCCATTTTGCGCTCAGCATTGAGTCAGGGGCAAGGGCGAATCCGCTTTGTGTATGCAAACCGTGATGAGTCCTCAGTGATTTTTAAGGATTTGCTGCGTGAGTTAGCCATGCAGTATCCAGAGCGTTTACAAATTATTCACTGGTTGGATTCAGTTCAAGGGCATACGTCACCTACGCATTTAGCGCGTTTTGTTGAGGGGTTTTCTGATCCAGAGATTTTTGTTTGTGGTCCTGAGCCTTTTATGCAATGCGTGGAGCAAGCAGCGAAAATTGCTGGGGTAAAGGCTAAATCAGTGCATGTTGAGCGCTTTGTTTCATTACCAGGTGAGAGTGAAGGTGGTTTTGAGGCGGTTGTTGAGCATGCGGGTTCAACAGCAACCCATTTAACTGTTGAACTTGACGGTGAAACTCGAGAAATTGAGTGCGAGGATGGTGAGGTGTTGCTGGCTGCTATGCTGCGAGAGGGTATCAAAGCGCCACACTCATGTTTGGTGGGCTCCTGTGCAACCTGTATGTGTACTTTAGTCTCAGGTGATGTGGATTTGCTAGCCAATGAAGCACTTGATAAAGATGAGTTGGCTGAAGGTTGGACTTTAGCCTGTCAAGCTGTAGCTATGTCTGACAAAGTGCATTTAAAGTTCCCTGATTAAGAGTTGGGCAAATGGGCGTGCAACGCGCCCTTTTGTGTTGTAGTCCGTTTGTAGGATGAACAGGTTCGTCGCTGAAAGTTACTGTCATGGCTTCTGACTGACATAATAATAAAGGAGCAACAATGATGAACTGGCGCACGCTGTGTGTAACGGGCAAATGGCCTGTGCGGCGACTCTCTTTAGCTGTTGCAGCGATCACCTGCAGCAGCTCAGCATTAGCTTTGCCAACAGTGCATTTTGACAACGGCTTAAGCTTACAAAGCCAAGTCACTGTGAACTATACCGTTTCTGCACGAACTCGTTCTGCTGATGCTGAATACCTTAAAGCAGCAAGCTTTGATGATGGAACCCGTAATTTTGATAAGTGGGGCTTAATCAATAACCGTGTGAGTGTTTTTGGTGAAGTGATTGCTCGTTATGAGAACTTTGGGGGAGTTCTGCGGGCCAGCCATTTCTATGATGATGTATATCATCATAGAAATAAAAATGATTCGCCATTAACGGTGAACAAGTCAGGAAATCACCGTAAATTTACCAGTAAAACCAAAGATCGCAGTGGTGGTGAAGCGCGCCTGCTCGATGCTTATGTGTTTGGTAATTTCACGATTGGTGACTCCAAGTACTTATCGGTAAAAGCAGGTCGCCATTTGCTGGCATGGGGGGAGAGCCTATTCTGGCCGAATATCAGTCAGGGGCAAGCACCGGTTGATGCGACAAAGTTCAATGTCCCTGGTACTGAAGCTAAAGATGCATATCTGCCAGTAGGACAAGCGTCATTTAACTTCGCGTTAAATGATCAATTTGCTTTCACTGGTTTTTGGCAGTACAAGTGGGAAGAAAACTTACTGAATCCGGTGGGTGATTTCTTTGGTTCAGATTTTTTTGGGCCTGGGTCAGAATATCTACGCTTTGCCCCCGGACCTCTAGGTCCTACAACAGCGTTGTCCTATGCAGGTACTAAAAAACCTGGCGACAGTGGTCAGTGGGGTGTTGGTATGCGCTACAGTCCAGATTTCAACACGGAAATTGGTTTGTATCATTATCGCTACCATGACCGTAATCCGTCGTTATTTCTAGGTGGCGCGCATTATAGTTCCGCTTCAGATGTAAACGCTGCAGCAGGGACGTATCAATTTAAGTATTTAGAAGATATTAAGCTCACTGGTATCAGCTTAAGCACTAAAATCGCCGACTCAGTACAGATAGGTGCCGATCTAAGTTTGCGTGATGGCGCTGGTGTAACACTAGAAAGCGATGCAGTTACAACTGGGAAAATCGTCCAGACGAACCTAAATGCTGTTTATATGATTGGCCCCTCCTTCTTGGCTAATCAAACTACCTTGATGGGTGAACTGATGAATGAGCGCATTCATAGTGTTGATACGTTACGTATTTCGAATGCTGTAGATTCTTCAGGTCGTGCAGGCTCTAAATCGAGCACTTTATTGGGTATAGGCGTCATCATGGACTACCCAAGTGTTTTCCAAGGGTGGGACTTGCAGACGAATGCGACTTGGACGCAAAACGTTGATGGCAGTGGTACGCAAGGTTTTGGTCGCAATGAGAAACGCCTGACTTTAGGTGGTGACTTTACCTATAAACAAAACTTTTCTGTGGGGGCCACTTGGGTCAATTTCTTGTCATCTGCCAGTATCAAGCATAACCGTTTGATGGCAGACCGTGACCATTTGGCTATTAACCTAAAATACACTTTCTAAGGGCTAGAGGGCGTTATGTCTTATAAACATGCTTTGCAAAAAATGCTGTTTGTTTCCGTAGCCAGTGGATTGTTCGCTGGAACGGTGCAGGCGGCTGCAACTGATGCAGAAATTGCACGATTAGGGAAAGATCTGACTTGTGTGGGGGCTGAGAAGGCTGGTAATGCTGACGGCAGTATCCCAGAGTGGAGTGGTAAGTGGTTGGGCGTGCCTGACCATGTGAACTTTAAAGGTACCGGTCACCACCCGATTGACCCCTATGCTGGTGAGCAGCCTTTATTTGAAATCACTGCAGCAAATCTTGATCAGTACAAAGATAAACTGTCGGATGGTCAGTTAGCGCTGTTTGCTAAATACCCCGACACTTTTAAGATGCCGATTTATCCGTCGCACCGTGACTTCCGTTTCCCAGACTCAGTTTGTGAGGTGACGCGTAAAAATGCTAAGCACGCGAAACTGGTAGATGATGGAGAAGGGATTGAAGCCACGACAGGTGGTATTGCTTTTCCTTTTCCTAAGTCGGGCTTAGAGCTGCTTTGGACTTCATCATTCTTTAGTTACCGTCCATGGAGTGAGGAATTGGTGTCTGACAACATGTATGTGTTGGCGGATGGAAGTCGCAGTCATGGTCAGCTGAAATCAGCAAACCTAGCGCTGTTTTTGAAGCCGGGAAATGAGGGGCCAACAACTGGACCTTCAGCGTATTTCTTAAACCAAACCAACTTGCCGCAACGTGATCGTGGTGAGGTGAATACAGGGCTTGAATACTTTAACCACAAAGCTGAGCCGCGTCAGAGTTGGCGTTATGACCCAGGTACACGTCGTGTCCGTCAGGCCCCTGAGTATGGTTTTGATATGCAGTTCCCTGGCAGTGGTGGTTCCATTACAGTCGATGAGGTGCGTGTCTTCAATGGTTCCGGTGTGCGCTATGACTGGAATATTGTGGGTAAGCGGGAAATGTATGTGCCCTACAATGCCTATGGTATCCATAGTCCAGACTTAAGTTACGATGAGCTTTTAACACAAGGGCATATTAACCCTGAGCATATGCGTTACGAGTTACATCGCGTGTGGGTGTTAGAGGGTACGTTGAAAGAAGATTATCGTCACTTGTACGGCAAGCGTCGTATGTATATTGATGAAGACAGTCTGTTGATGTTGATGGGGGAAAACTTTGATGCGCGCGGTCAGTTGTGGCGTACATCAATGATCAACTATTTCTATGCTTATGAAGCCCAAACATGGCAGGCTGGTGTCGGTTTATATCATGACTTGCTTGCTGGAAGTTATTTGGCATTCAACATGGTTAATGAGCAGAAGTCAGCTTATACATTGAATACAGGCAAGCTTAAGCCGGGTCACTTTGGCCCTGAAGCGGCACGTCGTTTAGGTCTGTGATATCTACCCCCGCCCTCAAAGGGCGGGGTTCCTAGCATCGGGCAGCTATGTTCGAGCGCAAGACTGTTTTGAGTCGTCTTTATATTGTGCGATAAGCAACTGCGCATATTGTACATCCATCCCCTTATTCCCAATCCCGTGGTGCCTCTCAATTTGCTATTAGCAAAACCGCCGTAAATCCTCTCCCGTAGGGCTGGGATATAAAGCGGGGCGCGAAGCGCTTTACCTTATGCAAAGATATCTTGGTGTTAAAGTCAGCTGGATGAGCCGTTTCTGCTTGTGGAGGCGTGTGTCATTTTTGGTCTATCGTTCAAGTTACAGCCTATGAAGCAATAAGAATCGCTCTTTAAGGTGGTGATAAGTCACGCAGTGCGTCATAACAGACACAGCTTTGTTTCTGCATATCATAGGCATACAAAACCATCGTAGTGTCTACTTTACTCTAACCATGGCTTTGCAGTGATCGGATTCTAAGGGGTGTCGTATACGACTTATGTCGGGTAGAAAAAAACATTCTTTGGGCTGTATTTGCAGTATTCTGAAAGTCAGAGCCTGCAGCGCAAAAGATGTTTAAAGGTATTTTTTAAAATAGTCCGTTTAGATGAGGCGGTGCAGGAAGCTCAAAGGTACCTTGGAGTTGAGGCCATAAATTGTGTAGTGCAGTTCAACCTCACATAAGCTTACTCAGAGCGAATGTAGCGGAGGATATAATGAAAATAAAAAAATTAACCTTTGGATTTATTGTGGCTGGTTTCTTCTTAGGCGTAAGCACCATTGCTGGTCTTCCACCTGCAACAACATCTTCTGTTGCTCAAGTCTGTGAAACGCTGCAAGCGCAGTGCATCATGCCGCAGAATTTATCAGTTGCTTACTTCCCCTTACAGAACTGGTAATGGTCTAACAATAATGCTATCGCTGCTGAAGCTGACACGGAGTGAATACAAAGTGTCAGCTTCAAAAAGCAGTCATTTCACAAGCTTGTAAAGCCGATTTTACCTTGTTTGTCTGCTCTGACAGTCTGGGCTGGTTAACACCACCGTTATGGTTATTAAGATAAAAATAAAAGATAGGGCCTAGTGTCCGTTAACCTTATGTAATAAGCGAGAGTACTATGAACGACATAGAAGAGTTCCGTCACACTGTGCGTGAGTGGCTGGAAGCAAACTGCCCAACATCGATGCGCGGGCTGATGCTTGCTGATGAGATGGTGTGGGGTGGGCGCGAGATTGATTTTAAGACAGAAGATCAGCGTCTATGGTTTGAACGCATGCGCGATAAAGGCTGGTTTTGCCCAGACTGGCCGGTAGAGTACGGTGGTGGTGGTTTAACTCCAGAGCAAACTACAGTCCTTGAAACAGAAATGCGCAAATTGCGTTGCCGGCCTCCACAAATTAATTTAGGTATTTGGATGTTGGGGCCGGTGTTGCTGGAATTTGGTAGTGAAGAGCAAAAGCGTGAGTTGCTCCCTCCTATGGCGCGTGGTGAGATCCGCTGGTGCCAAGGTTTCTCTGAGCCGAATGCTGGATCTGACCTTGCTAGTCTACAAACTGCCGCGCGTGAAGATGGTGACGATTTCATCATTAATGGCACGAAAATCTGGACGTCTTATGGTGATCAATCTGATTGGATGTATGCCTTAGTACGTACGGGGCCAAAAGAGCCTAAACACGCAGGTATCAGTCTCATCGTGCTCGATATGAAGTCGCCAGGTGTCACTGTAACTCCGATTGATTTGATCAGTGGTAAGTCTAGTTTTTGTCAGGTGTTCTTTGATGATGTACGCGTACCTAAGTCTCAATTAATTGGTGAGATGAATGGTGGTTGGGCGCTGGCTAAAGCCTTGTTAGGGCATGAGCGCCGTGCCATGTCAAAGTTTAGTCAGATCAGTTTGCCGACACACTTTAGTCTTCTAGAAACTTTATTTGAATATCTGCCTGAACCTCAGACTCAAAGTGATATTGCATTATTTCAACGCGCCATAAGTTTACGTATGGACGAGCATGCGTTTGAGTTGACACAGCGCCGCCTTAATGAAGCTGCCCGTGCACGACAAGATGTATCAGCCATGATGGCCATTCAAAAACTGGTTCATACCGAGCAGGAGAAAGACAAGTTTGAAGTGTTGCTGGATGTGATGGGACGTCGTGCGCTAGGGTGGGAAGGTTCAGCCTTTACTGATCAGCAGTTGGCTTTAACTAATACTTGGCTCAATGCGTTTACCCAAGCAATTGCAGGCGGGACGTCAGAGGTTCAGTTGAACGTTATTTCCAAGCGCGTACTTGGGCTTCCGGAAGCGAAATAAGGGGATTGATGTGAGTCTGGTATATAACGAAGAACAGCAACAACTGGACGATAGTGCTCGTGAGTTCCTAGCTGATCGATCACCGGTTAGTGAGCAGCGCCGTTTGCGTGATGAACAGCAAGCAGAAGGTTTTGATGCAAAGCTTTGGCAGCAAATGCTCGAGTATGGTTGGGGTGGTATTGCCTTGCCTGAGGCTTACGGTGGCCTCGAGTTTGGGTTTCAAGGTTTTGCTCCAGTATTTGAGCACATTGGCCGTAATATGGTGGCTTCTCCTTTGCTGACATCCATAGTTTTATGCGCATCATTAGTGAATGATTTGGGCAGCGAGCAGCAACGGGAAGAAATACTGACTGAATTGATAGAAGGTAAGCGCCGTCTTGCTTTAGCTGTGCAAGGGCAAGACCGTTTTCGTGCTGATAATTTCGATGTGCAAATTACTGATACAAAGCAAGGGTTTGTACTCGATGCCCAAGATCTGTGGGTGCCAGACGCTAACCATGTTGACGGTTTATTGGTGGCCGGACAGTTACCTTCTGGCGATGTAGCTTTGTTTATAGTTGACGCAGATACACCGGGTGTCGCTATTGAGCCGTTACATTTGTTGGATGCTCGAAATCATGCACGGGTGTCATTGACACAAGTCCAGGTTTCGGCAGCAGAGCGCATTGGTACGGGCGACATTCAAGCGCAGCTTGAGTTGGCATTTGATCGTGCCACAGCTTGTGTTGCTGCAGAATTAATGGGTGCCACTGCTGCTATGTTTGATATGACGATTGAGTATTTAAAAACACGCACTCAATTCGGTACAACCATTGGTAGTTTTCAAGCTTTGCAGCACCGCGCAGCTTGGATGTTGGCTGATGTTGAGTTGGCTCGCAGTGCTTTAATGGCGGGCTTTGAAGCACTAGAAAATGAGTCTTGTAGTGTTGAGCAGCGTCAGCAATTGGTGAGTTTGGCAAAATGGAAAGTTGGTGAAACTGCGCACAAAGTCAGCCGTGAAGCTGTGCAAATGCATGGTGGTATTGGTGTGACAGATGAGTTGGATTTGGGTTTTTATTTAAAACGTTCACGAGTAGCGCAAATATTGTTCGGTGACAGTGATTATCACTGTGAGCGTTATGGAAAAATAGCGCAGCAATTGTCTGCTGAGATTGAGTAAGGAGACAAATGCTATGACTATTGGAAAGATTGAAAGTTGGCGTAAAGCTTGGCAGCAGCTCATACATGAAGCATCTCCTTTTGCAGTGGTCAGAGGGGAAAATAACACTCCAGAGTTTTCTAAAGCACCATTTCGTTTGGTGGATGCATTGCAGGCTGGACGTGAGTTCGGTGAAAAGCCATTTGTGCTATGGGAAGGGCAAAACTACACCTATGGTGAGTTTTATACAAAATCTGACAAGCTGACCGCAGCTTTGCAAAAAGATTTAGCTGTTCAAGCGGGCGATCGCGTAGCTATTGCTATGCGTAACCGTCCTGCTTGGATGATTTCTTGTATGGCGGCAGTGCAGTCAGGCGCTGTACCGGTGCCCATCAATAGTTGGAGTGCTGCGGAAGAGCTTGTATACGCAATCCAAGATTGCGGTGCTAAAGTGGTTTTTTGTGACCCGCAACGTTATGAGTTGCTTAAGGATTTAGCAAGCGATGTAACAGTCATCGTTACGGACGAGGCTTCTTTAAGAGAGGGTGATCGCAGCTGGAACAGTATGCTCAACTATGCGGCGACGGATGCCGTATTAGCAACACCAGAAGCGCATGATCCTGCATTGATTTTATATACCTCGGGAACTACCGGCCAAGCTAAGGGTGTGCTCTCCAGTAATAAAGCGGTTTGTCAGGCGCTATATGCCTTGGATTTCCAAGGAGCCTTGGCTTATATGACCTCTGAGGAGCGTGTTAAACCATTGCTTGAGTCTGGACTACAGCCAACAATGTTGCTGGCCTATCCGATGTTCCATGTCAGTGGTCTATTATCGCAATTTATGAGTGCGCTGCGTAGCGGTCGGCGTTTGGTCATTATGTATAAATGGGACGTTGATAACGCGATCGATACAATTCGTGATGAGAAAATCACGCAGTTTGCTGGTGTACCAATGATGATGCAGCAACTGATCCATAGCGACCGCTTTGCAACCTCTGATACTGATACATTGTTTGCGCTAGGTTTAGGGGGGAGTGGGGCGCCACGTGCGCTGTTGAGCAAGTTGTTGGAAAGCAAGCCGATGGCACTTTCAGGTAATGGTTATGGTATGACCGAAAGTAATGGTATTTGCTCTGCGCAAGGTGGTAATCAGTTTGTTGAGTTTCCTGAGTCGGCAGGTTGGCCGTTACCCATTGCAGAAGTGGTTATTGGTGAAACCCCGCAGGCGTCGGTGCCGGTCGGAACCAGTGGACCGATTTGGTTGCGTACATCGGCTTTGATGGATGGTTACTGGAATAAACCAGAAGACACCCGCGAAGTCATGCAGGATGGTTGGTTTTTTACAGGTGATGTAGGCTACTTAGATGAGCACGGCATGCTGTATATCACAGACCGCATTAAAGATATTATTATTCGCGGTGGTGAAAATATCTCGGCTGTAGAAGTAGAGCATTGTGCTTGTGAGCATCCGGCCGTTGAGGAAGCTGCTGTATTTTCGCTGCCCGATGATAACTTTGGTGAGCAAGTGGCGATGGTTGTATATGCGATTAAACCGCTCACTCAAGAGGACTTAACTGCCTTTATGGCGGAGCGTTTAGCACATTATAAACTGCCAGCGCAGCTTTGGTTTTCCGAGGCGCCATTGGCGCGTAATGCAACGGGTAAGATTTTAAAAGCGCAGGTGAAAAAAGAGTTTTCAGGGGTGTAGTGAGCCGCAGCTGGCCTGTAGTGTAATAGCTCGGGTCAGCTGCACCTGACTGAAGATGATTAAAAGGGCGACTTAGATCGCCCTTTTTTAATCGGTTAAATTTATTGCTGAGCTACAGCAAGTAGGTGGTTTTGACCGAGTAGAGTAGGAATAAAAACGCCCGATACAAGACTGTATCGGGCGTTTAAGTTGATGCGCTGCAATTTTTTGGTTTAGAGGCTTAAGGCTGCGTCTGTTGCTGTTTTGAGTGCCCCTTCAATGTAACCAAGGGTATCGCAGTCACCAATGGTGATAGCGTTAAAACCTTGTTGTTTAAGGGTGTTAGCCAAGCTGTGGTCTGCGCTAGCTCCGACAGCTAAAACAACCGAGTCGGCGGCAACACGCTGCTCATTGCCATCCTTATCAGTGTAGTGCACGTGCTTTTGGTCAATGCGCG
The DNA here is from genome assembly GCF_034259425.1 of Denitrificimonas halotolerans. Classification (NCBI taxonomy): domain Bacteria; kingdom Pseudomonadati; phylum Pseudomonadota; class Gammaproteobacteria; order Pseudomonadales; family Pseudomonadaceae; genus Denitrificimonas; species Denitrificimonas halotolerans. The sequence goes on along the minus strand of NZ_JAXIVU010000001.1, from coordinate 93,210 downwards.
ATACTGTACTCTGGGTCAGCAGTGGTACATGGTGTGCATTCAGCTGATCCAGTACCCGCCAGCGTCGGACAATCGAGAGTTCAGCGCCCAAAGAGGGGCCTGGCTCAAGTACTGTAACCTTTCGGCCGCGCTCGATCAGGAATTCAGCGAGCTCTAAACCGACTAAGCCGCCACCAATGATGGTGACATTTTTGCCAAGTGGCATCCAGAGTTTAGATAGACCTTTAAGGGCTTCACGACTGTTGGTGGCGCCACTGAGGCTGCCAGCTTTCATCATGGTGCGCTGAGTTAGGGAAAGCTTGTTCTTAGCAATTTCGTCTGCTCGATCACCGGTCATTAAGCGGCGTAACTCATCACCGCTCCAAACGTGCTTCATCTCCGCACCGGGGATATTAGGTGCATCACGCTTCGCTCCTGTCGCGACAAAGACTTGGTCAGCGTTTAAGCTTTTAAGCAGTTCGGGTGTTGCTTCGGTGTTATAGAGAATATCAATGGGGAGTTCTTTGATCTGGGCTGTTAGGTTGTCTAGGAGTACCCCATTTTCTGGATAAGCTAAGGCAGCAAAGAAGAGTGTCCCTCCGAGTCGTGCGCTGCGCTCTATTAGTGTAACTTTATGGCCACGTAAGTGTGCGATACGAGCTGCTTCCATACCCGCTGGACCGCCACCAATAATCACAACATGTTGAGTGGTGGTGGCTGGCATAATCAATTTTTGTGATTCTTGACCAGTAAAAGGGTTGGCAGCGCATTTAATACGCTGATTCATAAAGATCTGGCTGACGCACACATAGCAGTAAATGCATGGGCGAATGGTTTCAGGCTTGCCAGCAATCAATTTGTTAGGTAATTCTGGATCGGCCAACAGTTTGCGGCCCATGGCAATAAAGTCGCAGTCACCGGCAGCAATTGCTTTATCACCAACTTCAGGCTCAATGCGCCCAAGTGCGATAACGGGGGCGTTAACTACTGCATTGATTTGAGCGGCCCAATCAAGAAAACCTGCGGGTTTTTGTACTAAAGGCGCATCGGTAAAGGCAGAGCCAGTAGTAATGGTTGCATAGGCCGAAACAGCAATGGCGTGCATGCCTTCTTCATCAGCAACCTGTGCAATTTTTTTGGCTTCTTCAAGCGTAATGCCACCCTCAGTATGCAGTTCGTAAGCATCTAAGCGAACCCAAACTCCGAAATCAGGGCTGACACGGGCACGTACAGCACGTATGACTTCACGCATTAGACGTACGCGATTTTCAAAAGAGCCGCCGTACTCATCATCACGTTGGTTGTGATAAGGCGAGAGGAAGCCAGCAATGATGTAGTTGTGAGCGGCATGGATTTCTACGCCATCAAAGCCTGCACGTTCTGCTCGCTCTGCAGCTGCAGCGAACCACTCAACCATTTGTGCAATATCATCTTTATCCATGACGCGTATGGTTGGGTTGTTATCGCGTCGTTGTGAGCTAATAAACTTGCCTAGCTCTTCCTCGGTCAGCGATGACATCATATTGTTTTGCACCATGCGTGGCATGGATGGCACCCAGAGTTCACGGCCTTCAGCTAAATCACGGGCCGATACTTTACCAGCGTGCTGAATTTGCATTGCAATTTTAGCGCCATGCTTATGCACGCGCTCAGCCAGTTTTGCTAAGCCGGGAATGTACTTGTCATCTGAAATAGCACATTGGAAAGGTTCGGCTGTGCCGTGGGGGAAGGCAATAGAGACCACCCCCATAATAATAAGACCTGCACCACCGGCAGCGCGAGCCTCATAGTAGGATTGCAGTTGCTCGGTACAGAACCCTTCTGGATCGGAAAAGTTATCTCCCATCGGGGATAAAATGATGCGGTTGCGAAGGTCAATAGGACCGAGTTTGCCAGGGCTAAGTAGGTGTTTGTATTGACTCATAAGGTCGTTCCTGCATTTTTATTATTGGAATACACCACTGATTAAACAGCTTCGCGCAGAAAGTAAATGCACTGGCGGTTAAAGAGTTCTTTGTGCTCAACTTGTACCCAGTGACCGCAGCGGTTTAGCAATGTAAAGCGTGCGTGAGGTGCTTTTTCAAGAATCTTAAAGGTTCCACTGGCAGGGTTGAAGTTATCGTTCGTGCCCCAGAAACCAAGAATAGGGCACTTAATTTCATGTAAGCGCTCAGTCATATTCGGCACCATCATGGTGCTAAATAAGTTGGCTGGTTGGGTTACAGCTACTGCTGCACGCTCTTCTAAAAGGCTTTCTGGAAGTTGGCTTGGATCAAAGAGCTGTAAACTCATCACTTGGCGCATTTGTTCAACACCCATTGGGCCTTGGGCATAGACTTCTACCATGCGTTTAATGCCGTCCATTTCAAAGTATGTTTCGCGCTCTTCTATACCGCCGGGAGCCATAAGGATAAGGTTGTCCACGCGCTCAGAGTGATCAAGTGTGTAACCCAGCGCAATAGCACCACCTAGAGAGTTACCTAATAGTGTGCATGTTTCAACACCGATATTATCGAGCAGCAATCTTAGATTTTCGACAAAGAATGCTAGGTCGTAATTGACATCGTCAGGCTTGTCCGAACGACCAAAACCTGGGAGGTCAATGACAATATTGCGAAATCCAGCGCTATCAAAAGCGGGGTAGTTGCCTTTAAAATTACTGAAGCCGCTGGCTCCTGGGCCAGAACCGTGTAACCACACAACGACAGGACCGTTACCAATATCTAGATAATGTAGGGTTAAACCATTATCAAGTTTTGCGTATTTACCGGTTGGAAGTGGCAGGTCTTTGGTCTTAGTCATGAGTCTTTTCCTTTTAAGAGATGGCTGGCTTGGAGTTATGCGCCACAGGTGTTACTGGAGTTGCTGGCTTATTGCCAAGCAGTTGTTTACGGTATTTGGGAATGCCGCTTAATAAGAAGAAGCATGGCACAAGCAGTAAAGCGGTTGTCACAACCAGTGCGTAACGGAGGGCTTCAGCGCCGATAGCGCTATAGAGTAGGTCGCTGACCACGCCAGAGAAAACGGGGCCCAGACCGGCGCCAAAAAGCGTAACGCTCATAAAGAAAAGGGAGGTGCCTTGGGCAAGTTTGTCGGCCGGTAAAATACGAGTCATGGCGCTAAAGCAGGGAACGGTCCACCATACACCGAAAAATGCAAAGCCCATATAGAATAAAAAGCCAGTAGGTACTGATAGGCTACCGATAGTAAAAGCTGTACCTGCAGGCCAAAGGTAGAATGTAATGGCAAATGGAATACTGATCATTGTGCCTACGAGTGCGGTGCCGAGCTGCCAGCCAGAATCTTTGGTTGACATCTTATCCGTCACATATCCGCACACTAAGGTGCCGAGAATCGCTAGTCCACCACCACCGATACCCATCAGAAGGCCGGCTTCTTGAATGCTCATTTGGTGTGAGCGGATCATGAAGCTTGGGGTCCACATTTGAATGGCATAACCGGTAATTGCAGCGGCGCCACCAGCGGCCACAATATTCCATAGGCTTGGGATTTTAATGAGGGTCAGTGCCGTACGGATCATGCCTTGCTCGGGGATGCCTGGGGTTGCTGAGGCCGATCTTTTAGGGGATTTAACGGTAAAAATTAGAATCAATCCGATTAGTACGCCTGGGGCGCCTACAATAATGAAAGTTGCGCGCCAGCCGTACAGTTCTGCCAAAATCCCGCCAAAGCCAATACCAAGTACAGCACCAAGTGATGGGCCGAGGCCAAAGATAGCTAAGGCACGGCCTCTGAGTCGGGCAGGGTAAAGTTCGGAGATCATAGCAACTGAAGGGGCGCTGGCACCGGCTTCACCGATTGCAACACCGATGCGCAACAGTACCAGCATCATAAAGCTGCCGACGATACCGCTGAACATGGTAAAAATGCTCCAAATAATACAGGCGCCAGCGATTACAGCTTTACGGCCGATACGATCTGACAATCGACCAAGAGGTAAGCCAAAGGCTGTATAGAAAATGGCAAAAGCGACACCAGTGAGTAATCCCATCATGGTGTCGCTTGCGGCAAACTCGAGCTTAATCGGTTCAATTAAAACAGAAATAATTAAGCGATCTATATAGCTCATTACATAGATTACCGCTAACAGGAATAATGCCCAGTGAGCATTCGCTGTTACTTTGTTTGTATCATTTGCCATAAGAATGAGGCCTCTTTTTATTGTTATGCATGGCCAATCATTGCCGTCAGTCTCTGCTGTCTACATCGTCCGTTTAGACCATCTATGGGGTTGTGCTTTTTTTGTTTTGATTTAGTCCTTACGGACGATGCTGCCTCTTGCGCCCTTTTCTAGTCTGAGACAACGTAACTTGTAGTGCCTGCCCTAAATGTTCCTTTAAAACGGGCTGGTTAACGCAAATTTGACTCATGATTGGAGTGCATATGCTCGGCGTCGATGCAAAGGATAAAAATAAGAATAAGGACCAATCGGCTCGCGCACCGGTATGTGAGCGGGTCCAAAAGAAGCTTGATTTGCGTGCTGCTGCAGCTCAGCGCATCAAGCCCACAGACCTCTATACGCTTGGTCAGCGCGTAGAAGATAAGGTGGCTCAGTTTTCCGAACAGCCCTTTTTGATTTATAACGATCGCACTTACACATATAAAGAGGTGGGGGAGCGGGTTAATCAGTATGCAAACGCCTTACTGGCACGAGGTATTAAGCCGGGTGATGTGTGTGCCGTTGCGGTGGAAAATCGCCCTGAATTGATTTTTTGCTGGTTTGCTTTAGCTAAGATCGGTGCGGTCACGACTTTGGTGAACTACCACTTAGTCGGTAAGCCGTTGGTCCATGTCCTGCAGGCAACCAATACAAAGGTGGTCTTGGTTGGAGAAGAATGTGTTTATCCATTCCTAGAAACGCCAGAAGCACAGCAGTGGCCGCAGTGGCTGGTACCTGATGCCGAAAATCCAGCCAGTGATGCTGATCTTGCTGGTTTTGATTGTGAGTTTAATCAGGATGTTGAAAGCGCAGGCACACAGACGCCAGATGCCTCTTTGCGTGATGGTATACGTGCTGAAGAGGATATGCTCTACATCTTTACTTCAGGTACAACAGGTTTGCCTAAGGCTGCACGTTATAGTCATATGCGTTGGATGACCTCGGGTGATGTCATGGAAGTGACGCTAGAGACCGGTACCCATGATGTTTTTTATTGCTGTTTACCGCTTTACCATGGTGCAGCCGCCACTTCTGTGGTGTCTACAGCTTTAGCTTCAGGCTCCTCTGTTTTTATCCGTCGCAAGTTTAGTGCCAGTCGCTTTTGGAGCGATGTGCGTGAGCATAATGTCACGGTTTTCCAATATGTTGGGGAGATTTGCCGCTACCTACTGAACCGTCCAGTCAGTGCAGAAGAGAAGAATAATTCTTTACGCTGTATGTTGGGTGCAGGTTTGACTGCAGATACCTGGCAGCGTTGGATTGACCGTTTTGGTCAGCTCGATGTGTATGAAGGATGGGGGGCAACAGAGGCCAATACAGCGGTTATTAATTTAGATAATTATATCGGCTCTTGTGGCCGTATTCCTGACTGGAATAAAACCAATCTGCGCCTACTACGTGTTGATGCAGAAACACAAGATTATGTACGTGATGAAAATGGATTTTGCGTTCATTGTGAGCCGGGTGAAATAGGCGAGGCTGTTGGTTTTATAGTTAATTCTCCGCAAACAGGTGCAGGTCGCTTTGAGGGTTATACCTCTGATGAGGCCACTGAAAGTAAGATTTTGCGTGATGTGTTTCAGAAGGGTGATGCTTGGTGGAGCTCTGGTGATCTACTGCGCTATGACGAAAACGGGTATTGCTACTTTGTTGATCGAGTAGGGGATACTTTCCGCTGGAAAAGTGAAAATGTTTCCACTCAAGAAGTTGCTGCGGAACTCGGCAGTTTTGCAGGCTTGGAATTTATCAATATTTATGGCGTGAACGTACCTGAAAACGAAGGTCGTGCCGGGATGGCTCAAGTGGTCATGCAGAAAGGTTGCAGCTTTGATCCGCGCGCATTTTATGAGTTTGTCAGCGAGCGCTTACCGCATTATGCCCGCCCTGTTTTTGTACGGGTTGGTAATCAGGCGGATATGACGACGACCTTTAAGCAGCGCAAGATGGATTTACAAAAGCAGGGGTATGACCCAGCAAACTTTGCTGACGATCTTTATATCAAAGATGACAAGCAGGGCACATACAGTGCTTATAGCGATGAAGTGTTGGCGCGCAATGATTTGTTGCCCTTTGCAGGTAATGCCATATGAAAGATCACCCAATCGCATCAGAGCAGAAGCATCATCAGCTCAGCTTTCCATGGCAAACGCCGCCTGTAAATGGTCAGTGGCAGGTTGTGGCTGAAGGTGTTGTTTGGTTGCGTATGCCGCTGCCCTTTGGTTTGGATCATATTAATCTGTACCTCTTAAGGCACGGCGATGGGTGGGTCATTGTGGATACGGGTTTGGGGACAGAACAAACCCGTGAAGTATGGGAGCGAGTGTTTGTTGAGGTGATGGATGGCGCGCCCGTAAAGGCGGTCATTGCTACACATTTTCATTACGATCACTCCGGATCACTTGGTTGGTTAGTGGACCGTTTTAAGTGTCCGGTTTATATGACACGAGGTGAGTATCAAGCGCTTTTCATCAGTCCTTCGATGGAAGGAGGGATGGGCTGGCAGATGAACCAGTTTTATCAGCATACGGGTATGTCAGATGAAGATATATCAGGGCTGATGGCTGTGCTGGGTGATAGCAATTATGTCCAAGATGCGCCGGACAGCTACAACCGACTGGTTGATAACCAAGTTTTGCGTATTGGAGATTATGACTGGGAAGTTGTGATTGCCTCAGGGCACTCGCCTGAGCACGCTTGTTTATATAACCGCCAAGCCAACTTGTTTATTTCGGGGGATCAGGTCTTACCACGCATTACCTCAAGCGTGTGTGTAACTGTCACAGAACCAGATGCCAATCCTTTAAAAGAGTGGCTCGATAGCTTACAGGCTTTACGTGCCGTTTCGGATGAGGTTTTAGTTTTGCCTGCGCATGAGCGCCCGTTTTATGGGTTGCACCATCGTCTCGGGCAATTAACCGAGCATCACCACGGTCACCTGGATGCCATGCTTGCACAGATGGACACGGGGAAAACGGTCGATGAGCTGATGCGCATAATATTTCCTAAGGTGCGCTCATCTTTTGACATCTTGATGGCCAATGGTGAAGTGCTGGCACACCTGAATTTTTTATTGGGAGAGGGGCGAATCACACGACAGCTGATAGGGGGGGTTTACCGCTACCAGCGCTTGCTGGGTGGTGACGGGGCATCTGCCGAAACGCAGGTTACTCACATTTAAAACAGAAGTGGCGAATGAAGACATTATAACTATGCCTTCAACTAGGAGTGTAAACATGAGTAAAAACAACAACAAGAGCTCTAAGTTCCAGCTGAACCGGCTGGTTAGAACGAGTCTGGTTGCCGCGGTTGCAGCGGGTGTGGCAAGCATGGCAAATGCGGGTGAGACAATTTATTTTGATCATGGCGGTAATTTGCAGTGGAGCTTGACCACCAGCTACGGCCTTGGCATGCGAATGGAAAAGCAAGACAAGAAACTATTGGAATCGGAAGGTAACCGCAACTTTGATCGTGGCTCCTTAACCACACACCGAGTGAGTGCGCTAGGTGAGTTGGTGTATACCAATGACAGCTATAGTTGGGGGGAGTGGGGCGGTGTATTGCGGGGGTCGACATTCTACGATGATGTTTACCACCGTAAAAATGATAACAAAGGGCCTGTTAACCATGGTGGTAAGCGTAATCAGTTTAGTAGCGGCGCTAAATATTACAGCGGTGGTCGTACGCGTTTCTTAGATGCTTATCTATTTACTGATATTCAGCTGCCGAAAAACCAGTACTTAGGTGTTAAAGCCGGTCGCCATGTGGTTTCTTGGGGTGAAGGATTATTTTACCCAGGGGTTAATGGTGCTCAGGGGCCAGTTGATGTGGTGAAGTCAACCACGCCAGGTACTGAAACAAAAGAAGTCTTACTGCCTAATGGTCAGGTGTCAGTGGACTGGAATATCAATCCATTGTTTGGTTTGTCCGCATATTATCAGTATGAGTGGTTGCCGAATGAGCTCAGCCCAGTGGGTAGTTATTTCTCTACTAATAACGCAGTAGGTCCGCGACCTGACTTTATGCGACCTAATGGCTTTGCTGTGTATACGGGCAAGAACAAGCCTAAGAGCAGTGGTCAGTATGGTTTACGCGCGACAATTCGTCCAAACTTTGATTGGGAGTTCTCGGTTTTCCATATCAATTACCACGATAAGAATCCTTCAGGGTTACTGCTTCCAGGGCCATTTGATTATTCAAGTTATAAAATCAATTACTTCGATAATATTAAGTTGACTGGTGCGAGCGTTTCTACACGGATAGGTGATACCCAAGTCTCGGGTGAAATCTCCTATCGCGATGGTGCGCCAGTTACTGTGCTAACACCAGTGCGGGAGGGGAATGAGTTTCCAGTTACAGCAACTCGAGGTAAAGGTTATCAGGCCCAGGCGAGTTTCATCCATACTTTAGGTGATATGCCGTGGGCGCGTGGTACGACCATTTTGGGTGAAATCGTTCATGTCGCAGCGACAAGCGTAGATGCCATTAAGCGTAATGGACAAACTTACGACAAGTACAGTTACAACACTTCAGATGATTATCAAACTAAAAGTGCTACTGCCTTTACTGGTCAGGTTTCTTTGAGTTATCCAGGTATTTTCTCTGGGTGGGATCTTTCTGTGCCTGTCAGCTATTCGCATGTGATTGATGGTAAAACTCCTATGAGAGGTGCTATCGGTGGGGGACAGGGTGACCGTCGTCTTTCAGTGGGTTCAACCTTTAAGCGCCATGGTAACTTAGAGTTGAATGCGACTTATGTTGCTTATATGGGAGAGGCTAGTGTGAAGAGGGATCGTCAGTTGACAGACCGTGACCAGTTAACTTTCTCAGCGAAATATACGTTCTAGTGAGCAGCTGATCCATTAAGAGGTTAGCGTGATGCAGCGCTAACCTCGTAATTAAAATAAGAGTTGGAGATAACAATAATGATATATCGACGCACGAGTATGGCTCTTACATTGACCTCTATTTTAGCTTTGCCGGCAGTGAGTTTTGCTGCGGTGAGCCCAGAGGAAGCGGCAAAGCTCGGAAATGAACTGACTTGTGTTGGTGCTGAGAGAGCAGGCAACGCAGAAGGCACTATTACTGAATATACCGGTAAGTATTTAGGAAAAGTCCCAGGTTGGAATATTAAACCGCACAGTGGAGATCATCCAGTAGACCCTTACGCTGATGAAAAACCGCGTTTAGTGATTACTGCTGCAAACTATAAAGAGCACGCAGATAAGCTGTCTGAAGGGCAGCAGGCTATGTTTGCAAAGTACCCTGATACTTTCCGCATGCTGGTTTATCCAACCCATCGTGACTACCGCTACCCAGACTTTGTGTGTGAGCGAGCAAAAGAGAATGCGACTACTGCTAAGTTAGTCAGTGATGGGCAAGGGATTGAAGGTATTGGGCATAACCCATTCCCAATTCCAAAGAATGCCATGGAGGTGTTGTGGAACCACCAGTTTCCGTACCGTGACTATACTGAGGAGAGTACGCGTGATATCGCCATCGTCAGTGCTAACGGTACGAAAAGCTTTGGCCGTACTTATGGTAAGTGCTTAGCTTTATCTAATAATCCAAAAGTCACCCCACACAGCTCAGATGGTATTTCGGCTATGTGCCGTACTGAAACCATTGAGCCGTCACGTGACCGCGGAAATACCTCAATGAACCACGAGCCATATGACTATAAGGCTTCTTCACGTATTGCTTGGACTTATAACGCGGGTACACGACGTGTACGTCTTGCGCCAGGTTATGGCTATGACCAAGCGTTAAGTGGTACCAGTGGTCAGCTTACTATTGATGAAGACCGTTTATTCAATGGTGGTCCAGACCGTTATAACTGGGAGCTGAAAGGCAAAAAGGAAATGTACATTCCAGCAAACGGGTATCGTACAGAAGTAGCTGATCTGAAGTACGATGATTTGCTGACAACAAACCATGCGAACCCAGATCACTTACGCTATGAATTACGTCGTGTTTGGGTACTGGAAGCAACTCTAAAGGATAACAGCCGTCACCTGTACGGTAAGCGCCGTCTGTATTTGGATGAAGATACTTGGCATTCTGTGATGTCAGATAACTATGATACGCGCGGTAACTTATGGAAGTTCGCCTTTATCAATACGATCTACCACCCAGATATGAGTGCATGGCGTTCGGCTTCTTCTTATTATCATGATTTGAATACTGGTGACTATGTTGCTTATAACTTAACTAATGAGCGCCGTTTAAGTTCGATCATTAATAAAGGGGATCTAAGAGAGAGTGATTTCACGCCTGACCGCTTACGTGCTCAAGGCCGCTAATCGGTACTGACGCTTCAATGGTTTGAGGTGCATAAAGCCCACGCAATTTTGCGTGGGCTTTTTTGTTTGGCAAGCGCAACAGTTAAGTGGGGTCCGTACGGGTGAGCAGGGGTCTTAGAGTGCCGCTGGTCGTAGCCCTGCATGGAGTGCCCGTTTATTTGATATGCAACCTAGGCAAGACTGATTATGAAAACTGAATATGATGTGATCGTAGTGGGAGCAGGCTCTGCGGGGTGCGCTGTCGCTTATCGAGTGGCACGGGAAAGCAACTTAGAGGTATTGCTGCTTGAAGCTGGCAGTGCAGATAAAAATATGATGATGCACGTGCCTATGGGTTTCGCTTTTTTGCTAAAACCCCATAAGAATAACTGGTCTTATCAAACGGAGCTTGAGCCATACTTAAACAATCGAGTGATTGATTTGCCGCGGGGCAAGGTGCTTGGTGGTTGCAGCTCTATCAATGGCATGGTTTATATTCGAGGGCAAAAAGAAGATTTTGATCGCTGGGCTGCTGAGGGAAACAAGGGTTGGGCTTATGCTGATGTTTTGCCTTATTTTATGCGCTCACAGCACAATGAGGCAGGTGCTGATGCTTATCAAGGGACTGGCGGTCCTTTGTGGGTAAGTGAAATAGTTGATGAGTTTCCAATACATCAAGCATTTATTGATGCTGCAGTACAGGCAGGACACAGTTTTAATGCGCAGGTCAATGGAGCCACTCAGGCAGGGGTCAGCTGGTTTCCACGTACCATTAAAAAGGGTAAAAGGTACAGCAGTGCTCAAGCGTTTTTGGGGGCAGGTCGTGCGTTAAGCAATTTAACAGTGCTCACTCATGCGCAAGTGACTCAGGTGCAGATTGAGCAGGGTGTGGCTGTTGCGGTGCAGGCTGAGGTTAAAGGGCAATCTATTTTGTTTTCTGCACGGCAAGAGATTGTTTTAAGTGGAGGGGCGATCAATACTCCTCAGCTGCTTGAGCTTTCAGGGGTGGGGCAGCAGGCACGTTTACGGGCACTAGGCATTCAAGTGCATAAGGATTTGCCAGGGGTGGGGGAGAATTTACAAGATCATTGGAACAGTTACATAAAACAAAAGACTCAAGGTGTAAAAACCTACTATAGCGAGGGTCGGGGTCTAGCCTTGCTGAGGAATATTGCACGTTACTTGCTGGGTAAGAAGGGTTTTTTGGGGGATTCTGCAGCAACAATTGGAGTGTTTTATAAGGCTTTGCCGCAGGCGAGTAGTCCTGATGCGCAAATTCATTTTGCCCCTGCTGCCTCTGAGTACGATGCGCAAGGGAATTTACGACCGATTGATGCCATTACAATATCAGCTTGCCAATTACGCCCTAGCAGTCGTGGGTCTGTGCATATTAATTCTGTGGCTGCTGATGCTAAGCCAAGTATTCGGCTGAATTATCTAGCGACTGAATTAGATCAGCAGGTGGCCGTAGCGGCATTTAAAAAAGCACGGAAAATTCTATTGCAGCCGGCCTTGCAAGGAATGTTGCAAGCAGAGTTGGCACCGGGTGCTGATGTGCAAACGGGTGAGCAAATTCTTGAATATATTAAAAGTACAGGAGAGCCAGTGCACCATTTAGCAGGCACTTGCAAAATGGGTAGTGATGCGATGGCGGTGGTTGATGAGTGCTTAAGGGTGCGTGGTATCCAGCGTTTACGTATTGCTGATGCTTCGATTATGCCGAGTTTGGTCAGTGGTAATACGCATGCAGCCTGTGTGATGATCGCTGAAAAGTGTGCTGACTTTATTTTACGGAGCAGCTTGATTGAGCTTGTTTCGCCTACTAGGCCTTTTGGACGATGAGCAGTTCGAGAAGGGCTTGTAACAATCAAACAGTAAAGTAGTCAGTAAATATCTATAAAAAGGTGCTCTACATGGGTTGGAAAGGCGAAGCAGCCATTGTTGGTGCTGCACAGTATAAACCACAAAAATACTCCGAAGCTCCACAGATGTTCCACTTGGAACAGGTGGCAGATCTTGCGAAGCAGGCGTTAGATGATGCAGGTTTGCAAGCCAGTGATCTAGATGGTTTAGTGATTAATGGACCCCATTTTCATGAGGCGTCAGTTTTTGTACCTGCCATGGCTGCGGAATACTTAGGGTTGGCAGTCAATTTTGCTGAAGTGGTTGACCTTGGTGGTACAACGCCAGTGGGGATGGTATGGCGTGCTGCTGCTGCGATTGAAATGGGGTTGTGCCAAGCGGTGCTTTGTGTGCTGCCGATGCGTATGGCGCCTTTTGGGCCGGATGAAGATCCTTCTGCAATGGCGCGTGCGATGCGTTTTGGTGGTCATAGTACAGCCTTTGGGGCGCCTGAAGCTGAGTTTGATTTGCCCTATGGGCATTTGGGACAGAACACGGGTTATGCCATGATCGCTAAGCGCTATGCTGCACAGTATGGCTATGATGAAAAAGCGATGGCGAAGATTGCTGTGGATCAGAGAACCAATGCTTTAGCCAATCCTAATGCGATTTTTCATGGGCAACCGCTAACCATTGATGATGTATTGAACAGTCGTATGGTGGCTGATCCTCTGCGAGTATTGGAAATTGTGATGCCGGTAGCCGGTGGCGCTGCGGTGATTGTTGCATCAAAAGAGGTGGCGGCACGGGCGCGTAACCGAGCTGCACACATTACAGGCTTCGGTGAGCGCTTGGGCTATAAGTCGCCGACTTATTCACCTGATATGACAGAAACACCGGTAGGGCCAGCGGCGCGTCGAGCTTTTGCTATGGCCGGTTTAAAACCGTCCGATATGCACGCAGCGCAGATTTATGACTGCTACACCATTACTGTTTTGTTAAGCCTAGAGGATGCTGGGTTTTGTCCAAAAGGTGAGGGTATGCGCTTTATTCTTGAAAATGATCTGACCTGGAAAGGTAACTTCCCATTGAACACTCATGGAGGTCAGCTCAGCTTTGGGCAGGCTGGGTCGGCGGGTGGTTTCTCGCAAGTGATTGAAGCCTTTGATCAAATTCGTGGTAAGGCGGGTGAACGTCAATTAAAGACCTGTGATCGTGTGTTCGTGTCCGGCACTGGGGGCGTCATGAGTGAGCAGGGTGCACTGATTCTTGAGGGAGCGTAATCATGTCAAGTAATAAGCCTATGCCGGTACAAACTGATATTTCGGCACCCTTTTGGGAAGGATTGAAAGAAGGGCGGGTGCTCATTCAGCATTGTTCTGATTGTGAGAAATGGACTTTTTACCCGCGTCGACATTGTTCGCATTGCTTTTCGCATCAGGTAGAGTTCCGTGAAGTGTCAGGTGAAGGTGTTTTGTATACCTATACGGTTGCTCGTATTCCAACCTTGCCGGAGTTTGCTGGCCCTGAGCCGCAGCTGATGGCTGTGGTTGAACTGGACCAAGGAGTGCGTGTGAATACCACCTTGGTTGGGCTGAAGGAAGATGAAATTAAAATCGGGATGCGGGTTAAGCCTGTACGTGCTTTGGTCAGCAAGGATGGCACTGTTTTATTGCGTTTCACGGGTGTGGATGTTGATCTGGCTGAGATTGATGAAGTGCCTAAGCAGCCTGAGGCGCCTGCCGCTGAAACAGCGGCTGCGTCCGTGCGGCAGATTCCGCTTTCGGATGAAGAAGCTTTGCAGTCATTGGTCAGTGATGAGTTTACACCTTGGAGTAATCAGTTGTTGGTTGATCAGGACATGATTGACCAGTTTGCTGCTTTGTCTGGTGATGATTATTGGATTCATACAGATCCAGAGCGCGCGCGCAAGGAAGGACCCTTTGGTGGAACTATTGCTCATGGTGCTTTAGTTCAAGTATTGACTTCACGTCTAAAAGTGGACTTGGGTTTTGAGATTACAGGGTTCACTAATATGGTGAACTATGGTTCGGAACGTTTACGTTTCCCGTCGCCGGTACCGGCGGGGTCATTGATCCATGCGCGAGCTCGGGTGAAGTCTGTTGAGCGTTTGCGTCGTGGAACGCAGATGGTGCTTGAGCTGAATATTCATGTGGTAGGTCAAGAGCGACCAGCCGTGATTAATGACTTGATCATCTTATATATGTAAGCGTTCCTCACGCGCATTATGTCTTAGGTATAACCTCCCTAAGTGAACCGCCTTTGCGTAAGCGAGGCGGTTTTTTTGTCTCAAAAAAACCTCTTTCTGTCGTACAAAAACCTTAGTCTCAATGGACGATGAGCAATCTGGGCGTTCACGCAATAATTCAAAACAGTCCTAAAACCAAGTGTATCAGGGGAATTAATACAATGAGTACGGTTCAATCATTGAGTTACATCGTCACTCAGGTTCAGAGTCTTGAGTCCTGGCGCCACTATGCAGAAGAAGTGCTGGGCATGATGACGTCCGTTGCCGCAGATGGCATGTTGCGCATCAAAATGGATGAGCGTCCTTTCCGTATCTTGGTGCAAGAAGGTGCTGAAGATGTGTATGTGACGTCTGGTTGGGAAATGGCTAATGAAGATGATTTTAACGCCATGTTGGAGCGCCTTGATGCACACAGTATCGCCTACGAGCTAGGTGATCGTGAACTCTGTGCGGCGCGTGGTGTACAAGCAATTGCATCATTGGCTGATCCGGCCGGAAACCGTCATGAGCTGAGCTGGGGGCATGTTTCAGATTGTCAGCCGTTTGTATCCCCGCAAGGTGTACCGCGCTTTATAACGGGTGATATGGGGCTGGGTCATACCGTATTGCCTGCACCAAATTTTGATGAGTGTGCGGCTTTCTATCGTGATGTTTTGGGTTTCCGCAACTCAGATATTTTTAACTTCCGTCCAGAGCCGTCAGCAGCACCGACTCGTATCCATTTTATGCACTGTGGTAATGCTCGCCACCATAGCTTGGCAATTGCTGAATACGATGTGCCTAGCAAATGCATCCATATGATGGTTGAAGTGGAAAACATGACTGAAGTGGGGCGCGCTCATGATCGTCGCGAAGCCCATGGCGTGCCTTTGTCAGCGACATTGGGACAGCATTTGAACGACAAAATGACATCGTTTTATATGAAAACGCCATCCGGTTTTGACTTGGAGTATGGCTGGGGTGGTTTAGAGATCGACAGAGAAAACCACACCGTTTTTGAATTTAATCGTGTAAGCGTCTGGGGTCACGACTTCAGTGTTGGCCAGCAAGGAGAAACAGAATGAATAAGCAAATGACATCTGCAGAAGCGGTTGCTCACCTTAGAGATGGCATGACAATCGGTTTTGGTGGTTGGGGTCCGCGTCGTAAGCCGATGGCCATTGTGCGAGAGATTTTGCGCAGTGATGTAAAAGACCTGACCGTAGTGGCTTACGGTGGCCCAGAAGTCGGCATGCTGTGTGCTGCTGGAAAAGTCAAAAAGTTGATCTTTGGTTTTGCAACTTTGGATGCTATTCCGTTGGAGCCTTATTTCCGCAAGATGCGTCAGGCCGGTAACTTAGCCAATGTTATGGAGTTGGATGAGGGCTTATTTCAACTGGGTCTAAAAGCTGCAGGTATGCGCATGCCATTTTTGCCAGCTCGTGCTGGTTTAGCAACCGACGTGTTAACGCATAACCCTGAATTGAAAACTATTCGTTCACCTTATGCCGATGGTGAAGAAGTCTTAGCGATGCCGGCTCTTTATTTGGACGTGGCTTTTGTGCACGTGAATCGTGCTGATCGACTGGGTAATACTTTAGTTACAGGTAATGATGCTTATTTTGACCACCACATGGTGCGTGCTGCTAAGCAGGCATTTGTATCGGCAGAGGTTGTAGAAGAAAAGTTTGCTTTAACTAAAGAAGAAGCACGTTTTAACACCTTTGAGCGCTCATTGGTGACTGGTGTGATTGAGGCGCCTTTTGGTGCGCACCCAACTCTGTGCAGTCCGAATTACGGCTGGGATATGAAGCATTTGCAAGAGTATAGCAACAGCGCAAAAGAAGATGATGGCTGGGATACCTACTTTGATAAGTATGTGAAGTGCAGTGAAGAAGAGTACCGCGAAAAGAACGGCGGTGACGCACATTTAGCCTCCATTCCAGTGCCATCATTCTAAGGAGTTATGATATGTCGACCCAAAATTTCAGTCTTGCAGAACTTATGATTGTGGCCGCTTCAGAAGCTTTCCGTGATAACGGTGAAGTATTGGCTTCAGGCTTAGGAATTATCCCACGCTTAGCTGCAAGTCTAGCCAAAATGACCCACTCGCCAGAGCTGTTGATGACAGATAGT
Organism: Denitrificimonas halotolerans; assembly: GCF_034259425.1. Classification (NCBI taxonomy): domain Bacteria; kingdom Pseudomonadati; phylum Pseudomonadota; class Gammaproteobacteria; order Pseudomonadales; family Pseudomonadaceae; genus Denitrificimonas; species Denitrificimonas halotolerans. Next base: position 76,547 of record NZ_JAXIVU010000001.1, on the reverse strand, counting down.
GAGGCATTCTTAGTTGAAGAGCCGATCCCAGTGGGCCCACGTGGTGATTACGAGCCAAAATATTCTGGTTATATGCCTTTTGAGCGTATTTTTGACAACGTTTTCCGTGGTCAACGTCATGCCATGGTAGGCCCCATCCAGATTGACCGCTGGGCACAAAACAATCTGTCAATTATCGGTGATGATTACAGTAAGCCAAAAGTCGCCATGCTAGGTGTGCGTGGCTTGCCAGGCAACAGTATCAACCATAAAAACTCCTTCTTCGTGCCAAATCACAGTAAGCGTGTGTTTGTTGAGGGTGAGGTGGACATGGTGTCCAGTGTTGGTTTTAAGGACGAGCGCTGGAGTGAGCACATGCGCCGCGACACTATGAGCGTTGGTCTGACCATTACGGATTTGTGTGTGATGGACTTCAATGGTCCGAATAATGCCGCTCGAGTGCTGTCTTTACACCCAGGTGTGAGCTTCGAGCATGTGCAGAATAATACTGGTTTCCCATTGCTGAAAGCAGAAGGCATGAAAGAAACTGCGGCACCTACAGAAGAGCAGCTACAACTGATTGCTCAATTGGATCCGCACAATTTGCGTGCTAAGCAGCTAAAAGGAAACCCAGCTGGTATTCGTACTCCAGAGCAGGTTGAAGCATGAGTGATTTAGACAAATTAACACCTCGTGTCGATGAGTCTGTATACGAAACTGATGAGCCTGTTTTGTATCGTGTGGAGGATGGCATTGCCATCCTCACCATGACACGGCCTAAGTACAACAACGTCCAGAACTCACAAATGACTTACGCTTTGGATGAGTGCTTTAGTCGCGCTATGAGTGATGATGATGTCAAAGTCATCATGTTAACTGCGACGGGCAAGCACTTTTCTGCAGGGCATGACATTGGTACACCAGGCCGTGATGTAAATAAGACCTTCGAGCGGAAAAGTTTATGGTGGGATCATACCAATAAGCCAGGTGGTGAATTCCTTTACGCCCGTGAGCAAGAAGTGTATCTCAACATGTGTCGTCGCTGGCGCGAAATGCCTAAACCTACGATTGCTGTGGTGCAGGGTGGCTGTATCGCTGGTGGTCTAATGTTGGCATGGGTCTGTGATTTTATTGTGGCGAGTGATGATGCGTTTTTCCAAGATCCAGTTGTGCGAATGGGAATTCCAGGTGTTGAGTATTTTGCTCATGCATTTGAAATGCATCCGCGCATTGCCAAAGAGTTCCTCATGCTAGGTGATCGTATGCCTGCGGCACGAGCATATGAGCTCGGTATGGTCAATCGTGTTGTACCGCGTGACGAGCTTCAAGATGCAGCGCTGAAAATGGCGCAGCGTATCGCAACTCAGCCACGCATGGGACTAGCGTTGACTAAGCAAGCCATTAATCACATCGAAGATTTGCAAGGTAAACGCACAGGTATGGATGCAGCATTTGCTTGGCATCACTTTGCTCATGTGCATAACGAACAAGTTTCAGGTGACAAATTAGCAGGCTTTGATGGTAAAGCGATGGCCGCTAAGAATAAGGCTGAGGCGTCAGCTGGAGATAAGTCATGACATTACCGCGTACTCGACTCACTGATGCCTTAGGTTGCCGTTATCCGATTGTGCAAACTGCAATGGGCTGGGTATCTGATTCTAATTTGGTCATAGCAACAACAAAAGCGGGTGGTTTTGGCTTTTTGGCAGGTGCGACGATCGATGCCGCAGACTTAGAAGGCGAAATTAAGCGCGTTATTGAGAGTACCGGTGGAAGCAACTTTGGCCTGAACTTCCATATGTTCCAAGAAAATGCAGCGCAATGTATTGATTTGGCAATCAAGTACCGATTGAAAGCTGTTAGCTATGGTCGTGGACCGAATAAAGAAACTATTGCACGTTTTAAAGAAGCGGGAGTGCTGTGTATCCCTACTGTTGGTGCGCTCAAGCATGCACTTAAAGCCATTGAGCTGGGTGCAGACATGATTACTATTCAGGGCGCTGAAGGGGGTGGGCATACAGGCGGTGTGCCGAGCACTATCTTACTGCCTCAAGTGCTTGATGCCGTGAGTGTTCCTGTGATTGCAGCCGGTGGTTATTCAACAGGCCGCGGGTTGGCTTCTGCTTTAGCAGCAGGTGCAGAAGGTATCGCCATGGGCACACGCTTCATGATGACTTCTGATTCACCTACGCCAAAGCGCACTTTAGAACGTTATTTAAGCACCAAGGATGCCCAACAAATTCGCGTTACTTTAGCTGTGGACGGTATGCGTCACCGCATGATTGATAACGAATTTATCAAGCAGTTGGAGTCTGCCGGTCCGATTGGTCGTTTGTGGATTGCCTTACGTAGTGCGCGTAAGTGGAAGGCACATACGGGCATGAGTACTGGACACATGATTAAGACCTTTTTTAGCGCAATTAAAGATGATCCATCGGCAATGTCGCAAGTCGTTATGGCTGCGAATCAACCAGTTTTATTACAGCGCTCCATGGTTGAGGGTTTTCCTGCTGAAGGCATTTTGCCAAGTGGTCAAGTGGCTGCAGCGATCGACAACTTGCCGAGCTGTGCTGAATTAATTGAAAGCATTGTGCATGAAGCGGAGCAGTGCCTCGAGCGATTGCAGGCTCGCTGTGTTCCCCCAACCGATATTGAATCCGAGTAAGCAGGAGTTCCATTATGAGCACCCCAAGTAGTTCTGCATTTACAACTGAAATTAAAGATGGCATCGCTGAGTTGGTGCTATGTAAACCTCCCGTTAACGCATTGAACAGTGATGAGTGGCTGGCGTTGGCACAGGGTATCGATACTTTGGGTGCCAATGAGGACGTACGCGTCATTATTATCCGTGCTGAAGGTCGTGGTTTTTGTGCCGGGGTAGATATTAAAGAGTTAGATGCAAACCCTGATCTTATTGTGCGTGTTAACGCGGGCAACTATGCCACTTTCCGTGCGGTGCACTTGAGTCCTGTACCTGTCATTGTAGCTGTGCATGGCTATGTATTAGGTGGTGGTATTGGTATCACAGGTGCTGCTGACATTGTCGTGGCATCTGAGTGTGCCAGCTTTGCTCTACCAGAAGTAGACCGTGGTGCTATGGGCGGTGGGGCTCATTTGCAGCGTCTTTTCCCTGTTCAAAAAGTACGTCATATGTTTTTTACAGGTGAAGCCGTAAGCGCACCTGATGCGATGCAGTATGGCTTTATTGAGCGCTTGGTACCTAAAGATGAGCTGCCAGCAGCTGCCCGTGAAATCGCGGCAAAGATTGCTGCAAAAAGTGGTGCAATGATTCGTATTGCTAAAGAGGCGCTCAACGGCATCGAGGATGGTGATTTAGAAAAGAAATATCGTTGGGAACAAGGCTTTACCCTTGAGGCTTACACCACCGCAGATTCAGCCGAAACCCGTCGTGCATTTGTTGAGAAACGCGAAGCCCGTTTTGACTAAGGCTTCCGCAGGAGAAAACTGCCATGCAATTACAATTTACTGATAAGCAGAATGCATTCCGGCTCGAAGTGCGGGAATGGCTGGCAAAGAATGTGCCAGAGCAACCGTTGAAAAGTTATGACACCCGAGAAGGTTTTGAAGAGCACCGTCGTTGGGAGGCCAAGTTGTATGAAAGCCGCCTTTCTATGGTGATGTGGCCTGAACACCTGGGTGGTCGTGGTTGTGACCTGATCGAGTGGTTGATTTTTGAAGAAGAGTACTACGCTGCTGGCGCACCGATGCGAGTGAACCACAATGGACAGCTATTACTTGGCCCAACTTTGATGGAGTTTGGTACTGAAGCGCAAAAAGAGCGTTTTTTACCACGAATTGCATCCAGTGAAGATATGTGGGCGCAAGGTTGGTCGGAGCCGGATGCCGGTTCAGATATGGCCGCGATCCGCAGTCGTGCAATTCGAGATGGAGACGAGTTTGTTATTAATGGCCAGAAAACTTGGTCAACCCGTGCCAGTTATGCTGACTGGGTGTTTGGGTTATTCCGTACTGACCCTGACAGCAAGCGTCACCATGGTTTGAGTTATTTGATGGTGCCACTGGATACCCCAGGTGTAACAGTGCGCCCCATTAAAGCACTCAACGGTAAAGAAGCTTTTGCTGAAGTGTTTTTTGATGATGTACGTATTCCTGTGGCCAACTGCATTGGTGAAATTGGCCAAGGTTGGTCTGTAGCAATGGCTACTGCTGGTTTTGAGCGTGGTTTATTGCTGCGCTCACCGGCTCGCTTCCAGGCAACAGTGCAGCGTTTAGTGGATCTATACCGCAAGTATGCTGCTGAACATGGTGAAAACGGTCGTTTGCGTGATGCTGTGATTGATTGCTGGATGGGTGCTGAAGCGTATGCGCACTCGGCTTACCATACTGTGGGCTTGATTAATAAAGGTGCAAAGATTGGTGCAGAGTCGAGTATCAACAAAATCATTTGGTCTGAGTTGGATTTGAAAATGCATGAGGCGGCCATGGAGATGTTGGGTGCCTATGCCGAGTTACAGCCAGGCTCACCGGATGTGATTGATGCGGGCAACTGGTTAGAGGGTTTCTTATTTGCTCAGGCTGGCCCTATTTATGCCGGTACTAATGAAATTCAACGCAACATTATTGCCGAGCGCTTGCTCGAGATGCCGCGCGGTTAAGGGGACAGATCATGGATTTTACATTTACTGAAGATCAACTGGCCTTTAAAGAGGCAATCAGCCGTTTTTTAATGACTGAAGCGCCTCCTGAAATGCTGCGTGACATCTGGGAAACAGAGGAAGGTCGCTCACCTGAACTGCACCGCAGTATTGCTGCGCAAGGCTTGACTGCGTTATCGGTACCTGAAGCACAGGGTGGTTTAGGTATGGATGATATTGCGTGGTCGTTATTAACTCAAGAGTTGGGCTACTACGCGATTCCCGACTCAATGGTAGACACTGCATATGTTGCAGCAGGTTTATTAACAGCTCTGCCTGATTCTGTTGTGCAGCGTAACGACATGCTGGAGCAGGTTGCTGCGGGTGAAATGCGGATCGCAGTTGCGCACAGTATTAACCCTTTAGCGGCAGATGTGCACTTAGCTGATCAAGTGATTGTTGAACACCAAGGTGAAGTGCATTTTTTGTCTCGTGATGAAATTGAGCAAGTGAACAACATCAGCATTGATAGTTCACGTCGTTTGAGCAAAATCAGCTTTAGTGCTAGCGACAGTAGCCGTGCTTTAGATGCGCAGGCAGGTCAAGCTGTTTGGGGTGAGACCCTTAATCGAGGCGCTTTGGCTGTTGCTGGGCAAAGCTTAGGTTTGGCACAGCGCATGTTGGACTTGTCGGTTGACTACGCTGTACAGCGTAAACAATTCGGTAAACCAATCGGCAGCTTCCAAGCCGTTAAGCACAAGATGGCTGATGTGGTCAGTGGTATTGAGTTTGCCAAGCCTGCTTTGTACCGCGCTGCATATGCTTTGGTGCACGGTGATCCTCGTGCAGACTTGCATGTTTCCCACGCTAAGTTGGCCTGTACAGAAGCTGCATTAGTGGCTGCGCGTCATGGTATCCAAGTGCATGGTGCGATGGGTTATACCTGGGAAGCTGACTTGCAGATGTTTATGAAGCGCGCTTGGGCCCTGAATGCTTCTTGGGGTACCCGTGAATTCCACCGCCAACGTATTGCTAACGACATTTTTGCCGATGGCGCTGCAGTTGGTCCTCGCTACACTTTTGGAGAGTAATACCATGGCTGAAGCCTATATTGTTGACGTTTTACGTACCCCTACAGGTCGACGTAAAGGTGGCTTATCTCATGTGCATGCCATTGATTTGGGTGCACATGTGTTGAAAGCACTGGTTGAGCGTAATGGTATTCCAGATGATGAATACGATGACGTGATCTTCGGTTGTGTTGATACGGTTGGCTCGCAAGCTGGCGATATTGCACGCACAAGCTGGTTAGCGGCAGGTTTAGCACTAAACGTGCCTGGTACTACAGTCGATCGTCAGTGTGGTTCATCACAGCAGGCGTTGCATTTTGCTGCACAAGCCGTGATGAGTGGCACGCAAGATGTGATTGCAGTAGGGGGCGTGCAAACCATGACTCAAATTCCTATTTCGACAGCGATGTTGGCTGGCCAGCCGCTGGGCTTTCCTGACCCGTTCTCTGGTAGTAAAGGCTGGCAGGCACGTTTTGGCAATCAGCCGGTCGATCAGTTCTATGCTGCGCAGCGCATTGCTAGTCATTGGGGCTTAAGCCGTGCTGATATGGAAGCTTTCGCTTTAGAAAGTCATCGTCGTGCCATTGCAGCGATTCAGAGTGGTCGTTTTGCTGATGAAATCGTTCCTTGCGAAGGGCTGTCTGTTGATGAAACACCACGTGAAACCAGCTTAGAAAAGATGGCGACACTGGAGCCAGTGAATCCAGAGTATCCCGATATTACTGCTGCTGTTTCCAGTCAGACATGTGATGCCTCGGCTGCTATGTTGGTGGTTTCTGAAGCTGCGCTTAAGCGTTACAACTTGACGCCGCGTGCACGTATTCATCACCTGAGTGTGCGAGGTGATGACCCCATTTGGCACTTGCGTGCTCCGATTGAAGCGACCCGTGTGGCATTAAAGAAAGCGGGCATGCGTATGGCTGATATTGATCGAGTTGAAATTAACGAAGCTTTTGCTTCTGTTGTCATGGCTTGGCAGAAAGAGCTGGACTATGACCCTGCGCAAACTAACGTAAACGGCGGTGCAATTGCGTTAGGCCATCCCCTGGGTGCAACCGGTGCACGTTTAATGACCACTTTGCTCCATGAGTTGGAACATAGCGGTAAGCGTTATGGCTTACAAACAATGTGTGAAGGCGGTGGTCAGGCGAACGTAACCATTATTGAACGTTTAGGTTAATACCAATAGAAGGATATGTAACATGGGAATTTTAAACGATCGTGTTGTGATTATTACCGGTGCAGGTGGTGGGTTAGGTGCTGCGCATGCGCGTGTTTTAGCAGCAGAAGGCGCCAGTGTTTTAGTGAATGATATTAATCAATCAGCTGCACAAAAAGTTGTAGATGAAATCATTGCTGCAGGTGGTAAGGCTGCGGTGAATACATCAGATATCACCAACTATGAGGACAGTGCACGTGCGGTCCAACAGGCAGTTGATACTTGGGGTGACTTGCACTGTGTCTTGAATAATGCTGGCGTGAACCGTGACCGCATGTTTGCTTCAATGACTGAAGCTGAGTGGGACACCATTATGAGTGTGCACTTGAAAGGCCATTTTTGCATTACTTCACATGCAGTACAGTACTGGCGCAATCAGTCCAAAGAAGGTAAGTCGGTCAATGCTCGCATTATCAACACCACTTCCGGTGCAGGTTTGCAAGGTTCTATTGGTCAGTCGAACTATGCCGCAGCTAAAGCAGGGATCGCGGCACTGACTTTAAACCAAGCCGCTGAGTTGGGCCGGTATGGCATCACGGCTAACGCGGTAGCGCCTGCAGCACGTACAGGTATGACAACTGCTGTTGAGTCGATGGCTGCACGTATGGCCCCGCCTACGGATGGCAGTTTCGATTACTGGGCCCCTGAAAATGTATCGTCCCTATTGGCTTGGTTGGCTGCGGAAGAATCCAGCCATGTCACTGGCCGTGTGTTTGAGTCAGAAGGTGGCAAGATTTCAATTGCAGATGGTTGGCGCTCCACAGAGGGTGTTGATAAAGGTGCGCGTTGGGAGCCTGCAGAGGTTGGAGAAGCAATGAAAACCCTGCTGAGCAAAGAAGTCCCTGCGCAGAAAGTTTACGGAACCTGAGCCCGGAGGCGTCATGGAATTTAGACTTACTGACGAACAATACATGGTTCGTGAAAGTGCGGAAGCTTTTTTAGCTGACGTATCCAGTACGGAACAGGTTCGCAAGGCAATGCTTCAAGCATCCAGTTACGATCCTGACGTCTGGCAAAGGCTCTGTAATGAATTGTACTTGCAGGCAATTACCATTCCGGAAGAGTACGGTGGCTTAGGTATGAGTTATGTCTACCTCGCCATTGTGCTGGAACAAATGGGCCGCAAGCTGTTTTGCTCTCCGTTTCTTGCGACTACTGCATTTGCTACGAATGCTGTGTTGCTCACAGCTTCAGATGAGCAAAAGCAACAGCTTTTACCTGCAATAGCTGAAGGACAGACGGCAACATTAGCTTGGGTTGGACCGCAAGCAGCCCGTTTATCAGGCACTTGGGATGCTGCAGCTATTACAGCAACTTGGCAGGCAACAGACACAGGTTATGTGCTCAATGGTGAATTGAGTTATGTACTGGATGGTGATACGGCTGAGCTGTTAATTATTGCCGCTCGTGAAGCAGGGTCGACAGGTACTGAAGGTATTTCTCTGTTTGCGCTCCCAGCCACCACGGATGGAGTGATGGCGACTTGGACGCCCACCATGGATCAAACACGTCGCCAAGCAAAAATTAAGCTCAGCGCTGTGCAGGTTGAGTCAAACCAGTGCCTTGGTCAAGCGGGTCAGGCTTGGCCTAAGCTAAAGAAGACTTTGGCACTGGCTAAAGTTGCATTGGCAGCAGAGCAGCTAGGTGTTGCCTCCGAGTCTTTAGATTTGGCTGTTGAATATACCTTAGAGCGTGAGCAATTTGGTCGTGCCATTGCGAGTTATCAAGCGATCAAGCATAAAGCTGCGGATATGAAACTGAAAACTGAAGTGGCGCGTTCTGCTGTGTATTACGCTGCGTGTATTGCCAGCGAAGAACTCGACCCACAAGGTGACGCAGTGTTGGCGAGTGAACTGGAAGAAGCTGCAGCAATGGCCAAAGGTTATTGCTCTGATACTGTTTTTTATAACGCGGGTAGCGCACTGCAAATGTTTGGTGGGGTTGGTTTTACTGCTGAGTATGATATCCAACTGTACTTTAAACGCGCCAAAGCCAGTGAGCTTTATCTTGGTAATGGTGCTGCGCAGCGCGAGCTCATTGCAGCCATGTTACTGGACTCGGAGAACGCCTAATGAAACTGACTTTTAGTGCCGAAGACGAACGTTTTCGTGAGGAAATCGCCGGTTGGCTTAAAGAGAATCTGTGTGGTGAATTTGAACACCTCAAGTTTCGTGGTGGTCCAGGTGATGAACATATGTTTCCAGAAGAGCGTAAGCGCTGGGAGCAAAAGTTAGCTGAAGGCAACTGGGTGGGTATTGGTTTACCTCAAGAGTATGGTGGGCGTGGAGCTTCTATTGAACAGCAAGTTATTTTTGCTGAAGAGTATGCTCGCGCTGGTGCACCAGGCCGTATTGGTCATATTGGTGAAGGTTTAACAGCACCCACTTTGATTGCGTTTGGTTCGCAAGAGCAAAAAGAAAAGTACTTGCCAGGTATTCTTAAAGGTACTGAGTTTTGGTGTCAGGGGTATTCAGAACCGTCTGCGGGCTCGGATCTAGCGAACGTACGCACTCGTGCGGTACAGGATCCAACTACAGGGCAGTGGCGAATCACTGGGCAGAAGATTTGGACATCCTTAGCTCACGAGTCTGACTGGTGTTTTGTGATTGCGCGGACAGATCCGGATTCTGTTGCACACCGTGGTTTAGGCTTCTTTTTAGTCAAAATGGATCAGCCGCAAATCACTGTTTGTCCGATTGAGCAGCTCACTGGTACTTCAGAGTTTAATGAAGTGTTTTTTGATGGGGCTGTAGCTGACGATATTGTAGGACAGCCCGGTGAAGGTTGGTCGATTGCAATGGGGTTGCTGGGCTTTGAGCGTGGTGTATCAACTTTGGGACAGCAGATGCAATTCCAAAATGAGCTCAATGAAATTATCCGCATTGCTAAAGAAAACGGTTCAGCACAAGACTCAGTGATTCGTCAACGTATTGCGGAAGCCCATACAGGCTTACGTTTGATGCGTTATAACGCGATGCGCATGTTGTCACAAGATGAGCGTAGTGGGCCAGATAGTTCAGCTTTAGTTTATAAATTGCACTGGTCAACTTGGCACCGACATCTTGGTGCTTTAGCAATGGATGTCTTAGGGCCTGAAGCAGAGATGATAGACAGTGCGCCTTATAACTTAACGCGTTTGCAATCATTGTTCCTGTTTACTCGATCCGACACTATTTATGGTGGTACTAGCCAGATTCAGCGCAATATTATTGCTGAGCGTGGTCTGGGTATGCCCAAAGAAGCAAAAGGCAGATAAAAATGAACGATGTAACCCGTAATCCGGCCTATGTGCCAGGACATGGCCTGTTAAAAGGCCGCTCTGTATTGATCACAGCTGCAGCAGGCGCTGGTATTGGTTTTGCTGCTGCAACGAAGGCGATGGAAGAAGGCTGTCGAGGTATTGTGATCAGTGATGTTCACCAAGGGCGTTTGGAAAAATCTGTCGCGGCTTTAAAAGAACAAAGTGGTTCTGATCAGGTTTGGGGACAGCTATGTAATGTCACCAACGAAGAAGAAGTGCAAGCATTGATTGATTTTGCTGAAGAAAAGCTTGGTGGTGTTGATATCTTGATCAATAACGCGGGCCTTGGTACTACATGCGCACTCTTAGACATGGAAGACAGTGAGTGGAATAAAGTTTTAGATGTAACCCTTAACGGCACTATGCGTATGACACGCTATATGCTCAAAATGATGAAGCAACGTGGTAATGGCGGTGTGATTGTCAATAACGCCTCTGTTTTGGGGTGGCGAGCACAAAAAGAGCAGTCGCACTATGCTGCAGCTAAAGCAGGTGTTATGGCGTTTACACGTTGCACCGCGCTAGAAGCAGCTGAGTTTGGTGTACGCATCAATGCTGTTGCACCTTCGTTGGCTGTGCATCCAATGTTGCGTAAGTCTGCTCCAGAAGAATTGCTTAAAGAACTTGAAAGCCGTGAGGCCTTTGGTCGTGGTGCGGAAGTTTGGGAAGTGGCAAACGTAATGATGTTTTTAGCCAGCGACTATTCTTCTTATATGACCGGTGAAGTGTTGTCAGTGAGTTCGCAGCAAGCATAAGGCTGTTTGAGACGGAGAGCATGACTATGAGTACAGTATTTTCCAACGCAGCCAGTTTAGAGGCTGCAGTGGGGCATTCGTTAGGTGTGACCGATTGGTTGTTGATTGAGCAAGATCGTATTGATCAATTTGCCGATGCAACCGGGGATCATCAGTGGATCCATGTAGATCCTGTCCGAGCTAAAGAGGGGCCTTTTGGTGCAACAGTTGCCCATGGGTATCTCACGCTGTCACTGGTGAATTATTTTTTACCGCAGTTGATGACAGTAGAAAACTTAGCTATGGGTGTGAACTATGGTTGTGATCGCATTCGTTTTCCTGCGCCCGTTGTAGTGGGGTCGCGGATTCGTGGTAGCGGTGAGGTTACAGGTGTTGAAAGCCTCGCCAATGGCGCGGTTCAAGTTGTTGTACGTGTCACTATTGAAATCGAAGGTAGTGATCGCCCTGCGTGCGTGGTGGATACCATCAGCCGCTATACTTTTGCATAAACGACTGGGGAATCTTCCATGAAAGAGGTTGTTATTGTTTCAACAGCGCGTACAGCGCTGACCAAATCATTTCGCGGTTCCTTTAATGATACTGAAGCACCAGTATTGGGTGGCCATGTTATTCGTGCTGTAGTGGAGCGCGCAGGTATTGATCCAGCAGACGTCGATGACGTGATAATGGGAGCTGCGGTACAACAGGGTACACAAGGCTACAATATTGGCCGTTTGTGTGCATATACCGGTGGGTTGCCTAATAGTGTAGCGGGAATGGCTGTGGACCGTATGTGTGCTTCAGGCTTGATGGCAATCAGCGAAGCCGCTAAAGGCATCATGTGTGGTGAGCTAGATGTGGCTATTGGCGGCGGTGTTGAGTCATTGTCACTGACACAGAATAAGCATAAAAATGCTTATCGTGCACGCTCTGAAGCAGTGATGGAAGTCGCACCTGCTGCCTATATACCAATGATTGAAACGGCAGAAATTGTTGCTGAGCGCTACGGTATTACACGTGAAGCTCAGGATGCTTACGCACTGCAGAGTCAGCAGCGTACAGCTGCTGCACAGGAAGCAGGGCTTTTTGATGATGAGATTGTGCCGTTAAAAGCACACATGAAATTATTTGAAAAAGATGGTACTCCAGCAGGCTCTAAAGAAGTGGTTGCTGATCGTGATGAGTGCAATCGTCCGTCTACGACCTTGGAAGGCTTGCAAGGGTTAAAAACTGTCTGGAAGGATGGTGAGTGGGTTGCTGAAGGTAAGCATATTACTGCAGGTAATGCATCACAATTTTCCGATGGTGCTGCGGCCTGTTTATTAATGTCGCGTGAAGAAGCAGACCGCCGTGGGTTAGAGCCTTTAGGTATTTATCGCGGTGTTGCAGTTGCTGGTTGCGATCCTGAAGAGATGGGCATTGGTCCTGTATTTGCGATTCCTAAATTACTGGAGCGTTTTAATCTGAAAGTGGAAGATATTGGGCTTTGGGAAATTAACGAAGCCTTTGCTTCACAAGTGCTGTATTGCCGTGATCATTTAGGAATCGATAACGATAAACTCAACGTCAATGGTGGTGCGATTTCTGTGGGTCATCCATTTGGTATGAGTGGCGCACGTATGGTGGGGCATGCGCTTATTGAAGGTCGTCGCCGTAAGGTTAAATACGTTGTTGTATCAATGTGTATTGGTGGGGGAATGGGAGCTGCGGGCTTATTTGAAATTCCACAGTAAATCATTTTTCTCATAAAAAAAGCCGCCATACTTAGCGTATTGGCGGCTTTTTTTTACCTTGATTTTAGTTCTTTAGTCGTAGGCTTTTGCTCCTGATTTTTTGATTGCGTAACTCTTATTTCTATATAACCCATTTGAACGATGCGTTGATTTTCGATCAGGACGAACATCAGGATAGCCCTTAAGAAATTACAATAAATTGAGGTCCGTGGTTTGGCTTGAAAACCAACGCGAAAACTCTAAGCGGGAGAGTTCCATGTACAGATTAATCAGCTACTCATTTTGCATACTGGTCGCAGCACTTGTTTTATTTGCATTCTCTCCCCGAGACGGCAATGAGGAAGACAGCGAAAATTTTAATGTCCGAAGAGTTCAGTTTAACGACCTTGTTGCTGTGGGTGACAAACTTGTAGCTGTGGGTGAGCGTGGCGCAATTGTTGTCAGTGAAAACAGCGGCCAAGCTTGGAAATTGACTCATGATGATCAGGAGGTTCCTGTGACTCTGACAGACATCACTGCATTGTCGGATGATGTCTTGCTTGCAGTGGGGCATGACAGCCTTATTTTACGTAGCGCTGATGGCGGTATGAGCTGGGAGTTGATTAATCTTGATTCAGAGAGTGGTGAGCCGCTATTAGGCACTTGGAGTGCTGATGGGCAGCATGTTTTTGCTTATGGCAGCTTTGGTAAATTTTACATTTCTGATGATGCTGGCAAGAGTTTTACCCCGCAAGAATTGGATATTTTTGGTGAGCACTTGAGTGCGATGGCGGGTGATTCAGCTGATACGCGGCTTATGGTCGGTGAGATGGGCTTGGTGCTGCGCAGTTTTGACGGTGGTGCATCTTGGGAGCGTTTGGAGCCTTTTTACCAAGGATCTTTATTTGGAGTGGCTCATTTAAATGGTTCGCGCTGGGTGGCTTACGGTATGCGTGGGCACGTGTTCTATAGTGCGAACAATGGCGATACTTGGACGCAAATTGATATTGATAGTGAGCTGCCACTCTATGGCCATGCCGTTTCTGACAGTGGTAAGCAAATGGTGATCGTGGGGACCGGTGGTCTGTTGGTTTCTTTGAATGATCAAGGTCAATTGGTTGATACCAGTCATATCAATGGCTTGGGTACGTTAACTTCTGCGGTGATCTTACCCAATGGCAATGTTGTTGCTGCTGGGCAGCGCGGTGTAATGAAGAGCTTTTACAGTCACGTAACAGCGTGGAACGAATAGGAGAAGATCATGGGTAACCAACAGTCAAAGGTCGAGCGGATGGTTAAGTGGTCTGCAGATACGCTGCTTGCTTGGCGCCGGTCATTATTAGTGTTGTTTGTGTTGATTACATTAGTGTTGGGTTACAGCGCTACGGGGATCCGTTTGGATCCGGGATTTAATAAGCAGATTCCAGTCAACCATCCTTTTATGCAGAACTTTTTGCATTACAGCGATACTTTCTCTGGCGCTAACAATATTCTTGTGAGTGTGCGCTGGAAAGGTGAAGGGGATATTTATAACCCAGAGTTTCTTGATGCGTTGCGTCAAGTCACGGATGAGGTTTTCTTTATTCCAGGGGTGCGCCGTGCCAGTGTGAGCTCTTTATTTACACCTAACACGCGTTATATTGAAGTTACCGAGCAAGGCTATAAGGGTGATGTTGTTGTGCCACCGCACTACAACGGTACCGAGCAGGATTTACAGCAGGTACGCCGTAACACTGAGCGGTCTGGAAAGATCGGTCAGTTGGTTGCTAATGATTTAAGCGCCGCTATGGTTAGTGCTGACTTGCAGGAGTTGAATCCTGAAACAGGTGAGCAAGTGTCTTATATTGATATTTCACGGCACTTGGAAGATATTCGGAAAAACTTTGAAAATGACAACATTGCCATTGATATCGTGGGCTTTTCTAAGCTGACGGGTGACGTGGTTGCGGGTCTAATTGATGTGATGTGGTTTTTCTTAATCGCCTTTGTCATCACTACTATTCTTTTGTGGATGTACACCCGCTCAGTCAAGTTAACCATTGTGTCTTTGATTGTGGCAATGTTGCCGGTAATTTGGCTGTTAGGTTTGCTGCGTTTAATGGGCATGGGTATTGATCCAATGTCTATTTTGGTGCCTTTCTTAATCTTCTCTATTGGTGTTTCTCACGCAGTACAAATGACCAATGCTTGGAAACAGGATGTGCTAGCGGGTAAAACATCTGAGCAAGCAGCGCACTCAGCATTTTGTAAGATTTTCATCCCAGGTGCGTTAGCTTTGTTAATGAACGCGCTAGGCTTTGGGGTCATTATGCTGATCGATATTCCGATTGTGCATGAGCTTGGTGTGACTGCGTGTCTTGGTGTTTTATTGATGATTATCACCAATAAAATGATGTTGCCCATTATTATTTCTCACTTGCAGTTGGAGCGATCTGCGCAGGCTGCAGAGAAAAAAGACGAAGGGGGGCGTCATCGGGTTTGGTGGTTCTTGTCGAACGTTGCACGTCCTAAGATAGCTTTAGTGGTCTTTGCCGTCAGCCTTGTTCTGTTAGTTGGAGGGGCTTGGAAGAGTCGTGATTTAATTGTAGGTGATGTGGGGACAGGTGCACCTGAGTTGCGTGCAGAGTCACGTTATAACTTAGATAATGAAAATATTGTAAATCGTTACTCGGTTGGTTTAGATCTTTTGACTGTGTATGTTGAGACAGCTGCGCCTGATGGTGATGCTTGTTTGGATCCAAATGTGATGCGTGCGGTTGAAAAGCTTGATTTCCATTCGCGTAGCATTCTTGGGGTGCAGTCAGTGGCCAGTGTGGCGGGTATGGGTAAAGTCACCATTGCCGGTAATAACGAAGGTAACCCACGTTGGGCTGCTATTCCAGGTTCAAGCCGTGGTTTACGAGCTGGTTCACAAGCGTATTCCAGTGAACATGGTTTAGTGGTTGAAGGTTGTAAGACCATGCAGGTTGTTCTCTATCTAGCCAATCACCAGGGTGATTTGGTGAGTAAAGTAGTCAGCCGTGTTGAAGAGATCATTGAGAGTATTGATGAGCCAAAAGTTGAGTTTAGATTGGCTGGTGGTAACGTCGGTGTGCAGGCAGCATCTAATGAGGCAGTGAAAAAAGCCGAAGTGCAGATGCACAGTGCTTTGTTGGCTTCAGTTGCTTTGTTTTGCTGGTTGACCTTCCGCTCATTCCGCGCCGTACTATGTATCATCATGCCTTTGGCAGTGGTAGCAACTTTCTGTAATGCGTTAATGGCTTCACTGGGTATTGGTTTGAAGGTTTCAACTTTGCCGGTTTTGGCCTTGGGTGTAGGTGTAGGTGTGGACTACGGGATCTATATCTATGAGCGCTTGCAGCATGAATTGTCTTTAGGTCGCAATTTACGTGAAGCGTTCTATCAGTCTATGTTGCAGCGTGGTACGGCTTCGTTGTTTACGGCAATCACCATGTCAATTGGTGTGGGTACTTGGGCTTTTGCACCACTTAAGTTCCAAGCTGATATGGGGATTTTATTAGCCTTCATGTTCTTGGTGAACGTGTTTGGTGCCATTATTATTCTTCCTGCATTGGCGAGCTGGTTTAATCGCTCTAAGCCGCTTGTTGCTATCAATGAAGAGGCAGTAAAAAGAACGCAAGCGATTGACGCAGCAGGTAAAAAGTGACCTTATCGTCTCAGTGTGTGTACAGCTAACTGAGAAGCAGTTACTCTTAATCATTATAGAGAAAGAATAACTCGATGTTGCCCTTAAGGATGAGGGCACACTATAAGGAGGCACTGTGAAGTCAAATCACTCTATTGAAAAGTCTGTGTTGAGTCATCAAGATATTTCACTGACCGATTACGATCGGTTGGTTTTTGCATTGCATGAAGGCAGCCATGATGATGTGGCTATGACTGCAGCCTTAGACCGACTGCGTGATCAGTTTGATGCTAACTTTGTAACACTGATTTTGCGTATTCCAGGGGTGGATGACATAGGTTTGATGTTGGTGTCGGGTGACCTTGCTGTTCACGGTCAATTAGCCTATGTGAGCTATTATCGAAGTCTTACACCTTTTTCCGGGCAGCAAGTTGATACTGTTTTTACTCAGGGTGATGTCATGTCTGATGAGGAGTGGATTGAGACAGACTATTATCAGTCGTCCTGTAAGCATCAAAATGTATTTCATGTGATGGGGGCTGATATCTCTACTGAGCATGAGGGCACCTTCCGCTTGCGTATCACCCGTCCACGCGCAGGTGGGGCGTTTTCTGAGAAAGATCGTGCATTATGTCAGATGCTGTTGCCGCATATTCGTCGTGCTTTGCACGTGCGCAGTATGTTGGGACGTAGTGAGTCGATGGGGAACTTGTATGCGGATGCAATCAATCGTTTGTCTGTTGCCACTATTTTGCTGAACGATAAAGGGGTTGTGCAAAAGCTGAATGATTATGCGCAAAGCTTATTGGATTCAGCAGATGGTCTTAAATTGGTCGGTGACCGTCTTGAGGCCAGTTACCCCAGTGATAATAAAGAACTACAAAAGCGGATAAAAGAAGCTTTTGAGGCGCGTGAACGGGGTGAGTCTGTTAGCGGTGAATTGTTATCTGTTACGCGCCCTTCAGGTGAAGTCAACCTCGGTATTGTGTTTGAGGCTATTCCTGATACTGGCTGGTTGGATGATAGTGATCGCAGTACGTTATTGCTGTACGTGCGTGATGCAGTGAACAAGTCAACGGTGAGTAGTGAAGTGGCAAAGAAGCTCTTTGATTTCACTCCAGCAGAAACTGCGCTAGCTCTCGAGTTGGCCAATGGCTTGTCATTAGAGGATGCAGCAGAAAAGTTGGGAATTATGCGTAATACGGCACGCGCGCATTTACGTGCTATTTTTTCGAAGACAGGAGTTCGCCGTCAGGCCGAATTAGTGCGCGTGATGCTCAATAGTGTAGTTGCTTTAAGTGGCAATACTGCTAGGTCAGTGAGTAGTGCAGCGACCTTGGTTCCTGGTGAATTGCTGTTGCCTTTAAGGCGAGATGAATGATCTAGAAATCTTTAGCTCTAGTCTACCTTGACGATGAGTGCGCGCGTTGGCTTAGCTACTCTCAAACAATAATAGTAAAGGCTGTTGTGCCAATGAGTAGGATCAATTAGATGAATGTCGATAGCAAAATTGCATGCACCATTCCTGAGTTAATGTTTGCTGGCGCGTCTCAATATGCAGAATACACTGCACTTGAGGCGCCTGGTGTCTCAATCAGTTATGCG
This sequence comes from Denitrificimonas halotolerans, assembly GCF_034259425.1. Taxonomy (NCBI): domain Bacteria; kingdom Pseudomonadati; phylum Pseudomonadota; class Gammaproteobacteria; order Pseudomonadales; family Pseudomonadaceae; genus Denitrificimonas; species Denitrificimonas halotolerans. The sequence continues at coordinate 58,665 of NZ_JAXIVU010000001.1, read as the reverse complement.
GAGTTGCCTGACCGTGTACTGGATATTGCTCGTGGGCTTATGGCCAATGGGGTCCAGACCGGTGATAGAGTCAGTATATGGGCGCCAAACTCTATTGAGTGGGTGTTGGTTGCATTAGCCGTGCATTGTGCTGGCGGCCTCGTTGTACCTATTAATACGCGCATGAAAGGTAATGAGGCTGCTGATATTTTAGAGCGCAGCGGCTCTCGTATCGCCTTTGTCGTGGGTGAGTTTTTAGACGTTGATTACCCAGCGATGTTAGAGGCTTGTCGTCCAAGCGGTTTAGAGCAGGTGATTGTACTTGGCGATAAAACCGACGATGGCCAATTGTCACTGGCTGAATTTATTGCTACTGGGGCGCAGGTTTCCTTGGTTCAAGCACGTGAGCGTGCTGCTTCTATTAAAGCGGATGATCTTTCAGATCTTTTATTCACTTCAGGCACCACGGGTAAGCCAAAGGGTGTGATGAGTGGCCACGGTCAAACTCTGCAGGCTTTTAGAGAGTTTGTGCGTATTTTAGGAATTGAGGCTGGTGATCGTTACTTGGTTGTCAATCCTTTTTTCCATAGCTTTGGCTATAAGGCCGGTTGGCTGACTTGCATGATTGCTGGTGCAACCATTCTGCCGCAGGCGGTTTTTGATGCGGAAGTGATTTTCCGTCGAGTGGAAGAGGAGCGTGTGACCGTTTTGCCGGGGCCACCGACCTTGTATCTATCTATGTTGGCGCATCCGCGCTTAGCTGAGGCTGACTTGAGCAGTTTGCGTGTCGCTGTGACGGGCGCCTCAGCTATTCCGCCTGTATTGATTGAACGCTTGCGTAACGAGTTGGGCTTTGATGTGGTGACGACTGCTTATGGTTTAACTGAATGTGGGGGGTTGGCAACGATTTGCAATCCAAATTCGCCAGCGGCAACTATTGCGAGCACCAGTGGTCGCCCTATTCCAGGGACTGAGCTGCGCATTGCTGATCTGCAAGGCAACGAGATGCCAAGCGGAGAGCCGGGTGAGATTTGTTTGCGTGGCTTCCATGTGATGCAGGGGTACTTTAATGATCCCGATGCGACAGCCGAAACCATCACTGCTGATGGCTGGTTACGTACTGGCGATGTAGGTTATGTGGACGTTGAGGGCAATCTCACGATCACTGACCGATTAAAAGATATGTTTATTGTTGGAGGGTTTAACTGTTACCCCGCTGAGATTGAGGCAGGTTTATTTGAGCATCCAGCCATTGCGCAAGTGGCAGTGATTGGTATACCTGATGAGCGCATGGGGGAGGTCGGTTGTGCTTGTGTGGTGTTGAGGCAAGGCTTTGAGTTGACAGAGCAGCAGCTGATTGATTGGAGTCGCTCGCAAATGGCCAACTATAAAGTGCCACGTCGCGTGGTATTTTTCGCAGATTTGCCGAAAAACGCTTCGAATAAAGTGGATAAATTAGAGTTGCGTCGCAGTGTGGCTTAAGTGTCATTGATATAAATTGATTCCACAAAAAAGCCCAGTTCATTTAGCTGGGCTTTTTTGTGGCTGGCAAGCATTAATTGCCAGTAAAGGTTGGTCTTCTCTTTTCAATAAAGGCTTGCATGCCTTCTTTTTGGTCCTTGGAAGCGAAGAGTAGTGCATTTGCTTTGCGTTCGAGGGCTAAGCCTGCTTCGAGTGATGCATCCATTCCTTGAATAATAACTTCTTTAATTTGTTCGGCAGCTAAAGGGGGCATTTTGGCGATCAGTTTGGCTTGGCTTAGGGCGTGTTCTTGCACTTTATCGTCCGCCACTACTTCGCTGACAAGGCCTGCTAGCCAAGCTTCGTGAGCGCTAATGGGTTTGCCAGTGAGCGCCATTTGCATCGCTTTAGCTTTGCCAACAGCACGAACTAAGCGTTGTGTGCCGCCGATGCCAGGCATGATGCCGATGCGAATTTCTGGTTGTGAGAATGTTGCGCTTTCGCCTGCGATTAAGATATCTGCATGCATTGCCAGTTCGCAACCGCCACCGTAAGCATAGCCGCAGATTGCAGCAATGACAGGCTTAGGACAATGTTGAATCGGTGCCCAGACTCGCTCTGTGTGGCGCTGATAGATATCGATGGGGCCGGTGTTGGCCATGCTAGAAATATCGCCACCTGCAGCAAAGTTTTTATCACCACCTGTGAGTAGGATGCAGTGAATTTCAGGGTCACTGCTCAACTGTAAAAAGTATTTAGAAAGTAAGGCTTGTAATTCAAGGCTGAGTGCGTTGTTCACTCGTGGTCGGTTGAGTGTCACGCGAGCTACACCAAGCTCTGGATAGTCAAGTAATACAGGGCTTTCATTGTGATCGGTCATGCGGTAACCCTTTCTTAGAGTAAGCGAATAATGCTGACTGCATTCTGGTTTTGTACCCCTTTGGCCTCATCGTCTATTTAGACGATGAACCTTTATAGGTAAGACAATAAAGTCGATTCATACCGATGTTATGAGGAATCCCTGATGCAGGTTAACAACAGTCTAGATTACACGGGAAAAGTTGTGCTCGTTACAGGTGGCACAAAGGGGATTGGGGCAGGTATTGCTGAAGGTTTTTTACAGGCTGGTGCTGAGGTCGTTGTGTGCGGTCGACAAGCGCCTGAGGTGCTGCCTGCGGTAGAAGGGCGCACAGCAGACTTTTACCCTTTAGATCTAAGAGATGTCGATGCGTTATCGGCTCTGTTTGACCATATCAGTGAGCGTTATGGGCGTCTTGATGTCGTGGTAAATAACGCGGGCGGTAGTCCTGCTGCTGAGGCAGCCACTGCGTCGCCACGCTTTAGTGAAAGCATTATTCGTTTGAATTTACTGGTGCCTATTAATGTGGCGCAGTTCGCTAATCGCATCATGCAAAATCAAGATGAGGGTGGCGCCATTGTATTTATAGGTAGCGTCAGTGCATCGAGGCCTTCACCAGGAACCGCTGCTTATGGTGCAGCTAAAGCTGGTGTTTTATCACTGGTTAGCTCATTAGCTGTTGAGTGGGCACCCAAGGTGCGTGTGGTTTCGGTGAGTCCAGGGCTGATTCGCACAGAACAATCACACCTGCATTATGGTGATGAAGTAGGTATTAAAGCAGTAGGCGAAACGATTCCAGCGGGCCGTATGGGTGAGCCAGCAGACATTGCTGGTGCTTGTTTGTTTGCAGCATCGCCTTTAGCAAGTTACTGGAGTGGTACTAATTTGTTGCTCCATGGCGGTGGCGAAAAGCCAGCGTTCTTGAGTTCTTCCACAGCAAAACAGGTTGGATAAACCGGACAGTTTGCGCTTTTAAATAGCACACAACTGTCTCTGGACATAATCAGGAGGCGAAATTGGCCGATCAAAAATTAGTAGAACAAATAGAAGCCTTTGTGGGTCGTGAATACGGTCGTGTATATGCATGGGATGATGTCAATGCTCCGATGATTCGTCATTGGTGTGAAATGATGGGTGTTGAGAATCCGTTGTATACCGATGCGGAATTTGCTCGTGAAGCTGGTTATAAGGATGTCGTAGCGCCACCAGCCATGCTGCAAGTATGGTGTATGGGTGGGCTAGATAATGAAAATTATGCGCCTGGCTCAACAGATGAAAACTCATTTGAAGTCTTAAAGATCATCGAGAGTTACGGTTATCCAGCAGTGGTTGCTGTGAATACAGAGTTAACCTTTGATCGTTATGTAACAGCAGGTGAAAACCTCTATTACACCAGTCGTGTTGATTCGATCAGTGATGAGAAGACGACAGGCTTGGGAACAGGTTTCTTTGTCACTTTGATCATGCCGTTTTACTCCAAAGGTGAGGACGGTAATGATGAGAAAGTGGGTGAGTTACTTTTCCGCGTTTTCAAATTTAAGCCTGCGCATGTTGCGAAGCCAGAAGCTAAAGCAGATAAAGCTCAAGCAGAAAAGCCTGTTATGAAGCGTCCACTGCCAGGTGTGAGTGATGATACACGTTTCTTCTGGGAGGGGTGTGAAGAGGGTAAGTTGTTGGTGCAGCGTTGTACTGATTGCCAGACATTACGCCACCCACCAGCTCCGGTGTGCATTAAGTGCCACAGTTTTGAGTGGGATTCAGTGCAGGCGAGTGGTAAGGCTGAGCTGTACTCCTTTGTTGTGATGCATTATCCAGAGGTGCCGCCTTTTGATTATCCAAACCCCATTGGTTTGGTTGAGTTGGAAGAAGGTGTGCGGATGATTGCAGGGCTTGTGGGTGTTGATCCGAAAGATTTGAAAATTGGTCAGAAGTTGCAGGTTGAGTTTAACCGCTTTGATGATCGACAAACATTGCCACAGTTCCGACCAGTAGCTGGATAAGGGGGCTCCATGGATTTTTCATTAAGTGAAGATCAACGCGCAATTGGTGAAATGGCTAATGGTCTATTTCGTGATAACTGCTCTGATGAGCAAATGCGTGATTACGATCTAGCAGCCAAGCCTTTTATGGATGATGTTTGGCAGACCTGTATTGAAACCGGCTTGCATGCGTTGGCTATTCCTGAACAGTTTGGTGGCAGTGGTTTGGGCATGACCGAACTGTTCTGTGTGTTGGAAGCGCAAGGGGCAAGTTTGGCGCAGGTGCCAATTTGGCAGCACCAGCTTGCAGCGTGTTGTTTAGCTGAGTTTGCAGGTGAGGCACACCAAGATTTACTGGGGCAGGCAGCAGCTGGTGAGCTTTTATTTGCTGTAAGTTTAAGTGCATTAAATAGCAGTCAAGGTATTCAGTTGGTTGCTTCTGCTGCGGGCGATGACTATAGCGTGCAAGGTCACGTAGGTGCCGTACCTTATGCAGCGCAAGCGCAACGTTTGTTGGTGCTGGCGCAGTCAGAAGAAGGTCCGTGCTTGGTGCTACTCGACCCAGCAGCAGAAGGCGTCAGCCTTGTGGAAGGAACGGCTAATAATGGTGTGGCAGCTGCTGATGTGCAGTGTGACAAGGTTCATGTTGCTGGTACTGCTCTGCTGCCGCTTGCGGCAGTTGAATGGCTCGAGCAGCGTATTGTGGCTGCAGTAGCATCTTTGCAGTTAGGTGTCAGTGCTGAACAAATCAGTCGGACTGCGGAGTATCTAAAAGAGCGTGAACAGTTTGGACGTGCCATTGGTACTTTCCAAGCTGTGCAAATGACCATGGCTGATTGCCATATTGCAGTTGAAGCGTTACGCAGTGCTTTGTATCAGTTGCTTTATCGCCTTGATGCAGGTTTACCAAGCCCGTCAGAAGCTTTGGCTACACAATATTTAAGCTGTGAGGCCGCACATTTGGTGGGGCATAAAACTCAGCACGTACATGGTGGCATCGGTGTTGATCTAACCTATCCGATTCATCGATTCCTGTACTGGAGTCGTCACCTATCGATGGTCTTGGGGAGTGCATCGGGCAGCGTTGAACGCCTTGGTGACTGGTTAGCTAACAACGATAAACTAGGATGGAAATATGACCTTGAAGAAAACCAAATCACTCGCTGAAGTTAAGGTTGGCGATCAGCTGGCAGAACTAAGCATTCCGATTACCGTTACTTTGATTAACGGTGGTGCGATTGCAACCCGTGACTATTTCCCGGGTCACCATGATAAAGAAGCTGCGCAAGCGCTCGGTTCGCCGCATATCTTTATGAACATCCTAACCACTAACGGTTTGGTTGAGCGATACATTGAAGATTGGGCAGGCCCTTTAGCTAAGTTTAAAAATCAAAAAATAAAATTAGGTGCCCCGAACTATCCGGGCGACACAATGACCTTTACTGGGGAAGTGATTGAGCGCGACGAGGCAACCCGCTCCGTGGTCTTGGGCTTCCAAGGTAAAAATTCAATGGGTAACCACGTGACCGGTACGGTTACAGTGGAACTGCCTTGAGCTATGGGAGATTTTAGAAATGAGTGATTCTTTCCTGTCGGGTAAAGCGGCTATCGTTGGACTCGGTGCTACAGAATTTTCCAAAAACTCAGGTCGTACTGAACTTAGACTGGCGATGGAAGCAACGTTGCAGGCATTAGAAGATGCTGGCATTGATCCGTCCGAGGTGGATGGATTTAGCAGCTATTCCGTGGATAAAGTGCCTGAGTATGAAATTGCCCGCTTGTTGGGTTGTGAGAACGTGAAATTTTTCTCGCAGATTCCTCATGGTGGTGGTGCTGCTTGTGCTCCTATTATGCATGCTGCGATGGCTGTTGCTACTGGCGTTGCAAAAACGGTAGTGGTGTATCGTGCGATGAACGAGCGCTCTTGGTACCGTTTTGGTACAGGTGACTACGGTTTTGGTTCTACCCCTATTTTTGACAACGTAAATTATGGTTGGTACATGCCGCATGGTTTCCATACGCCAGCATCTTGGGTAGGCATGTTTGCTCAGCGTTACATGCATGAGTATGGTGCAACTTCTGAAGACTTTGGCCGTATTGCAGTTGCGGCACGTGATTTTGCGGCAACAAACCCTGCAGCATTCTTTTATGAAAAGCCGATTACTTTAGAAGATCACCAGAATTCCCGATGGATCTGTGAACCGCTGCATTTGTTGGATTGCTGTCAAGAGTCAGACGGTGCCGTGGCGATGGTGATTACGTCTGTAGAGCGTGCGCGTGACTTGAAGCAAACACCAGTTGTGATTAAAGGTGCATCACAAGGGATTTCTGCTGGTCAGCAAAGTATGACCTCGTTTTACCGTGATGACATCACGGGTTTACCAGAGATGGGAGTGGTGGCTCAGGAAGTTTATCGCCAGTCCGGTTTAGGTCCAGACGATATTCAAACTGCAGTGATTTATGATCACTTCACACCTTTTGTAATGCCGCAGCTAGAAGAGTTTGGTTTTGCTAAGCGCGGTGAGGCGAAAGACTTTATTCGTGCTGGACACCATGCCCGTGGTGGTCGTTTACCGATTAACACTCACGGTGGTCAGCTCGGTGAAGCTTACATTCATGGTATGAACGGTGTGGCTGAGGGTGTGCGCCAAGTACGTGGTCAGGCTGTAAACCAGGTGGATAATGTGGAAAACGTCCTAGTCACTGCCGGTACAGGTGTGCCAACGAGTGGTCTGATTTTAGGTAAAGCCTAAGGAGCGAACTATGTTTGTTGATCTAACCGACGAGCAGCGTGCGCTGCGGTTAAAAGTACGCGACTACTTTACCAACTTAATGACTCCTGAACTGCGTAACCAGTTACGTGGTGCAGAGGGTGGCGAGCAGTTTAAAAGTATTGTGCGCCAGATGGGGAAGGATGGCTGGTTAGCTGTGGGTTGGCCAAAAGAGTACGGTGGGCAGGGTTATGGTCCTACTGAGCAGTTGATCTTTTTTGAAGAGGCCAATATTGCTGGTGCACCACTGCCTTTCGTTACCATCAGTACGGTCGGTCCAGCATTAATGACTTACGGTACACCAGCACAAAAAGAGAAATTTTTAAGTGGTATCGCCGCAGGTGAGACGCATTTTGCCATCGGTTATTCAGAGCCGAGTGCCGGTAGTGACTTAGCTGTTTTGAAAACAGCTGCTACGGTAAAAGACGATCACTTTGTGGTGAACGGTAATAAGCTCTGGACTTCTGGTGCTGATGGGGCGGATTACATTTGGCTTGCTGCGCGCACTAATCCTGAAGAGAAGCGCCATAAAGGCATTTCGATTCTTATTGTCGATACCAAGTCTGAAGGTTTCTCGCAGACTGTAATCCCTACATCCAGTAACGCAACAGCTGCTTCCTACTATGACAACGTCGTGGTACCGAAGGACATGTTAGTCGGTGAGCTGAATAAAGGGTGGGAGCTCATTACTGCTCAGCTGAACCATGAACGTTTAGGTTTGGGTTCGTGGGCGGATCGAGTCGTCGGGATGTTCCGTAAGGTGTACTTATGGGCCAAAGCAGAGGATGAGAATGGTCGTCGAGCGATTGATCATGCTTGGGTGCGTCGCAATTTAGCCGTATGTTATTCCAAGCTTGAGGCTATGCGTTTAATTAACTTCCGAATCGCTGCTGACTTAGATCAGGGTAGGATGGATGTTGCTTTGGCTTCAATCACAAAGGTTTATGGTTCAGAGTCAGTGATAGATATCCTGCGTTTATTGACAGAAGTTGTAGGTGCCAATGGCTTGATTCGTAGTGATTCAGCAGCATCTTTCCTGATGGGGGAGTTGGAGTATGACGTTCGTGCAGCTCCTACTTTAACTTTTGGTGGTGGAACCAATGAAATTCAACGAGAAATTATTGCCCAGTTTGGGCTTGGTTTGCCTCGTTCTCGCTAATTCAGAGGCAAGCATTCGTTGAGTGAGATGAAAACCGACCTCTTATTTTGAGTGGTCGGTTTTTTTTGCCTAAAAAGTATATTAATAGATAATATTTTGGGGTGCATATTATGGGTGAGAGTAAGTTATTTAGTGCGGGTCGAGCATTGTCAATTGCTGAGGTGCCGCAATGGGATGTAGTGACTGATGTGGCCGTTGTAGGTTTTGGTGCTGCGGGTAGTTGCGCTGCCATTGAGGCGCGTTATGCAGGAGCTCAGGTGGATATTTTTGAAGTGGCTAGCGCTGCTGGTGGTAGTGCTAGCCTTTCGGGAGGAGAAGTTTATGTGGGCGGAGGTGGTGGTACAAGTGTTCAGCGTGAGCACGGCTTTGTAGATGAGACAGAGGATTTATATCGCTATCTACTCATGTCTGGTGGTCCTGCAGCAGATCAAGAGCGAGTGCGCCTTTACGCGGATCATGCTGCTAGCCACTTTGAGTGGTTAGGCGCTCAAGGTGTGCCTTTTAAAGGGACTTACTTGCCAGGTAAGTGGATTGAGCCTACTACAGATGACACCCTCATTTGGTCTGGTAATGAAAAGGCTTGGCCATTTTCTGAGCATGCTAAACCTGCACCGCGTGGCCATACCGTTGAGTTTAAAGGTTGGGGTGGTGGCAAGTTATTTATGGAAAAGCTCAGTGAGCGTGCTATTCAACTCGGTGCCACAGCTCATTATGAGACACGAGCGATTTGCTTGATTACTGATCAACATGGCGCAGTTAAGGGAGTGTTGGTACGTAAAGCCGGTGAGTACTTATATGTGCAGGCAAATAAGGGTGTCATTTTATGTGCAGGTGGTTTTATTACAAACCGAGCGATGGTTGAGCGATATGCACCTCAAGCCATGGTGTGCGAGCAATTTGTCACCGGTGGTAATGACGACGGAGCAGGAATTCGGATGGGCATTAGTGTAGGTGCAACCACACTTAATATGCATGAGTTTTTTGCCACCTTGCCTTTCTTTCCACCTGAATCCTTGATTAAGGGCATCTTTATTAATGAGCGTGGCCAACGTTTTATTAATGAAGATACATACCATGGCCGTGTTGCTCATTATGTCTTGCGGCAGCCCAATGGCCGCGTTTGGTTGCTGGTTGATAATGAGATCTTTGGGCGTCCCCTTATCCAGCAAGATATCACGATTGCCGCCGTCGGAGAAACTTGGGAAGAGGTAGAGGCAGAGCTAGGTTTAGAGAAAGGGGCTTTAGTCGATACGGTTGCCACCTTTAATCGTTATGCAGCTGAGGGGCAAGATCCATACTTCCATAAAGATAAGGAGTGGTTGCGTCCGCTGCTCACGCCACCTTTTGCTGCTTTAAGTTATTGCCAAGGTGATATTGAAGGACATGCCTTTACCTTAGGTGGTCTGGCGACTAAACCGACGGGGCAGGTTTTGAATGCCGATGGCCAGTCGATTCCAGGCCTGTATGCTGCTGGTCGTACAGCTTGTGGTTTGCCTCGCTGGGGGGAGGGCTATAGTTCAGGAATGTCACTGGGCGACTCAACTTTCTTTGGGCGTCAAGCGGGGCGACATGCGGCATTGGAGAGTGAGGATTAGTCTTAATAGACGATGTCTTCACCCTGCGCTTAACCCGATGATGAATACAACCAAAACAAGACAGGAATAACCATGAAACTGAATAACAAAATCAGCGTTGTTACTGGAGCTGGACAAGGCATGGGCCGCACCATGGTGCAACACTTTGTTGAGCTAGGCTCCATTGTTTATGCAGTGGACGTTAATGCTGAGGCTTTAGACGAAACAATCCAAGGTTTAGCAGGCAAAGCACATGCTGTGGTGTGTGATATTACCAACGAAGCTGCTGTAACTGAGCTGATGGCAACAATCGAAAAAGAGCATGGTCGACTGGATATTTTAGTGAACAACGCGGGCATTGGCTCGGTTGATAGTTTTCTTGAGACCACATTAGAAACTTGGCAGCGCGTAATCAATGTGAACTTGACCGGTGCTTTCCTGTGCAGCCGTGAAGCGGCCAAGTTAATGACTAAAGCGGGCCGTGGATCAATTATTAATTTCTCTAGTACAGGTGCTTTAACGGGTGAAGGTCCAAGCCATTACGTTGCATCTAAGTCAGGTATGGTGGGGTTAACGCGCAGTACGGCTCGAGAGCTAGCTCCTAGTGGAATTCGTGTGAACAGTGTGGTGCCTGGTGCAACTGATACACCAATGATGCAAGGCATTCCTAAAGAGTGGATGGATGCAATGATCCAAGGTATTCCATTGGGTCGTCTAGGGCAGACCATTGAAGTAGCACGTGTTGCAGCTTTCTTGGGTAGTGACGAGGCCAGCTTCATTACTGGTCAAAATATTGCCGTTAACGGTGGCATGGCATTTTACTAAGGGGTAGCAAACGATGACTAAGAGACTTGAGAATAAAGTTGCAATTGTAACCGGTGGTAGCGCTGGGATTGGTGCTGCAACAGCAGTCCGAATGGCCGAAGAGGGCGCGACAGTTGTTGTATTTGGTCGCCGTGAAGAGCCGTTAAAAGCTGTTGTGGCTAAGATTTCAGCCCAAGGTGGTAAGGCCGCATATAAGGTTGTTGACGTCAGTGATGAACAGACTTTTGTAGATGCTATTGACGCTGTAGCTAAAGAGTACGGCAAGCTAGATGTGATGGTGAATAACGCAGCTTCATATACTTGGGGTGGCATCACTGAAATGAGTACTGCGGATTGGCACGCTAACTTTACTACAACAGTTGATGGAACCTTCTGGGGTACGCGTAAAGCGATGCAGTTGATGCAAGAAAACGGCGGTTCAATTGTCAATATTTCTTCCATTTGCGGCACCTTTGGGACTGCATGGATGGCTGGTTATTCTGCAGCTAAAGCTGCAGTAACAAACTTCAGCCGAGCTGCTGCATCAGAAGGTGCGCTGTCTAATATCCGCTGTAACGTGGTCATTCCTGGTGTCATTGAAACTGAAGCCACTGCTGGGATGCTCAGCGATGAAAAGTCGCGTGAAGGCACTGCAAAATTGATTCCGATGAAGCGTGTGGGAACTGCAACCGAGTTAGCTAATGCTGTTTTGTTCTTGGCTTCAGATGAGTCCTCTTATATTACCGGTGCTTCAATACCTGTTGATGGTGGCCGCAGCTCAGATCTGCATACTGCGATGGATTAATCTGTGCTCAGTGCTGGAGTTGCTCCAGCACTCTTTTTGTTTAGACATAGAGATGTAAAACCATGGATCAAAACGAACTGCTGGCGCGCATAGACCGTTTAGAGTCTACTGAAGCGATTCGCCAACTGGCGGGGAAATACTCGCTGTCACTGGATATGCGTGATCTTGACGCGCATGTGGGGTTGTTTGCTCCAGATATCCGTGTGGGTAAAGGTAAAACTGGGCGAGCGGAGCTCAAAGCTTGGGTTGATGACACCTTACGTCACCAGTTTACTGGTACATCCCACCATATTGGTCAACATATTATTGAGTTTATCGATGCGGATCATGCCATAGGTGTGGTGTATTCGAAAAATGAGCATGAAACGGGCGCAGAGTGGGTCATCATGCAGATGCTGTACTGGGATGATTATGAGCGTATTGACGGGCAATGGTATTTCCGTCGCCGCTTACCTTGCTACTGGTATGCAACAGATCTCAATAAACCGCCCATTGGTGATATGAAAATGCGTTGGCCCGGGCGTGAGCCTTACCACGGTACTTTTCATGATTTATTTCCGTCGTGGAAAGAGTTTTGGAATCATATGCCAGAGCGCGATGTGCTGCCTGAAGTGGCAGAACCACAGCCATTGGATGGGTTTCTTAAAGGTATGCGCCGTGACACTCCGGCCCCTCGAATCCGGGTACGTTAAGGAGTTGCTATGAGTAAGTTATTTGAGCCAGCACAATTTGGTGAGCTGCAGTTGAAAAACCGTGTGGTGATGGCACCCATGACCCGTAGCCGATCAACAGACCAAGCTGTGCCGACCCCAGAAATGGTGGACTACTACGCTCAGCGAGCGGGTGCAGGCTTGATTGTGGCTGAGGGTACTTCACCTTCGGCTAATGGTATGGGGTATTGCCGCACTCCTGGCATTTATAATGCTGAGCAAATTGCTGCATGGCGGCAAGTAACAGATGCAGTGCATGCAAAAGGCGGTACCATTGTTTTGCAATTGATGCATTGTGGCCGAGTTGCTACGCACCATAATAAGCCTGCCGGTACAGAAACAGTTGGGCCATCAGCAATTAAGGCTAATGTAGAGCTGTTCACGGATGCTGTTGGTATGGCGCCTACAGATGAGCCTCGTGAGCTGAGTACCAGTGAGGTTTACGAAGTCATTGAAGAATACCGCCAAGCTGCGCTTAATGCACGAGAGGCAGGCTTTGATGGCGTTGAACTGCATGGGACCAGTGGTTACTTGCCTATGCAATTTATGTCTGAAACTGCGAACCAGCGTACAGATGAGTTTGGTGGTTCGGTAGAAAACCGTGTACGTTTTCCATTGTTAGTGCTGAAAGCTATGTCAGAAGCAATTGGTTCTGGCCGTGTTGGATTCCGTTTTTGCCCAGGCAACAAGTTCAATGATGTGTATGACAGCCAGCCTGCTGAGACGTTGCAAGCTTTGCTTGATGGTATTGCTGATTTGGATTTAGCTTATTTGCACATTATGAAAGCACATACCCGTAAGGTGGATGCTTTTAAAACGGCTCGAGAGAACTTTAAAGGTGCGTTAATCATTAATGATGGTTTCGAGCTTGATACTGCGACACAAGCTGTTGATGAAGGTGCCGCTGATGCAGTGTCTTTTGCCCGCCATTTTATTGCAAACCCAAACTTGGTCGAGCGTTTTGTCAGTGGTCGTGAGCTGGCAGAATTTAATCGAGATACTTTGTACTCGCCGGGTCCTAGAGGTTATATCGATTACCCAGCCTGACTACAGTTAAGCGCGTTAAGAAGGATGATTTTGTGACTAAAATTGCATTTGTAACCGGCGCAAGCCGTGGTATCGGAAGAGCAACTGCGCTTGCGTTTGCTCGAGAAGGCTACGATGTGGCCATCAGTGCACGCTCAATAGATGATGGTTCGCGGCATGAGCATGAAGTGGTTGCTGTAGACGGGACAATCTTAACTGGAAGTTTGCGAGCTACAGCAGCAGCAATTGAGGCCTTAGGTCGAAAGGTGTGGTTGGTTCCTTTGGATTTACTTAGCGAGGATTCCGCACAACAAGCTGTTGAGCAGATTGCTCGCGAGTGTGGGCGTATTGATGTGCTGGTTAATAATGCGATTTATCAAGGATCAGACCTTAATAATGCCTTTTTGGATTTAAATGCCGAAACTTTAGATCGTGTCTACCGTGGTTATGTATTAGGGCCTGTCACTTTAACCCAAGGTATAGCTCGGCTGATGGTAGAACAGGGTTCAGGAGTAATTATTAATGTCAGTTCAGGCGCTGGCGAGTACAACCCACCTGTACCAGCCGATAAAGGTGGTTGGGGCTACGCATATGGTGCTGGGAAGGCTGCGGTTTCGCGTTTGGCAGGCATTATTAATGTGGAACTGGGTAGCAAGGGGTTGCGTGCATACACTGTTAATCCTGGAGTAGTCACTACAGAAGCGCTGAAGGCTACTATTGGCGATCAAGGTATCGCTGCTTTAGGTGGTATGGCAGCGCCGCCAGAAGTACCGGCTGAAGCGATTTTATGGTTGGCTCATTCCGATCATGATGGTCGCTATATTAAAAGAACAGTGGACACTCAAAAACTTGCCCTAGATCAATATTTAGTCAGTAATTGGCGTAAAAAATCATAGTGGTGCTCAATCTAGTCCGCTTGAAGGATGAGGATGAGGTCCGTGTTAGCAATAGTTGTAATGTGAAACAGCCATTCTTACCAATATAAGGCTGAAATTGAACTGATGAGGATCGGGAAATGACAAAAAATATAGAAGTCCAAGCCTCTGCAGCAGCGGCAGAGTATCGTTACGCTCGTGGTTGGCACTGCATAGGTGAAGCTGATGATTACCGTGATGGCAAGCCGCATACGTTGAATATCTTTGGCACTCGGTTGGTGGCATTTGCTAATGATGAAGGTAGCATTAGCGTACTTGATGCGTACTGCCCGCATATGGGTGCTGACTTGTCACAGGGTGAGGTTGTTGATGGCCGTATTGTCTGCCCGTTCCACCATTGGGAGTTTGAAGCTAGCGGTCGTTGCGCAAAAATTCCTTACTGTGACCGTATTCCACCTAAAGCAAAAACCAAGAGTTGGTTAACTAAAGAAGTTAATAAGTTGCTGTTTATTTGGCACAACCCAGAAGGCAACCCTCCTGCTGAAGGTGTTGAAATTCCATACTTGCCAGAAATTGATAGTGATGAGTGGAATGACAGTTGGAACATTGATTTAATGCATATTGATACCAACCCGCGTGAGTTGGTAGATAATCTTTCCGATATCATTCACTTTGGTCCAGTGCATGGCACACCTTGCACCTACTTTGCCAATACTTTTGAGGGTCATATTGGTACTCAAGAGTTCCATGGTGACTCTGGACGTCTAGGTGGTAACTTAGTTGCTAAGTCAGCTTACTATGGGCCGGCAACGCACTTTACTCGTATGAGTGCGGAATATGACGGAAAAACCGTTGAAACTATCCTGTTGAACAGCCATGTACCAACTTCACCCAATAGCTTTGAATTGCGCTTTGGTGTTTTAGTCAAGAAAGATCCTACATTGACTGATGAGCAAAATAATGAGTTGGCTAAAGAGTATGTTCAAGCTAACCGTACATCCTTCTACCAAGATGTTGATATTTGGAAGCATAAAGCTCGTATCGATAATCCAGTGTTAGCTGAAGGTGATGGTCCTATTTATCAACTGCGTGAGTGGTATTCACAGTTCTTTATGGATGAAAGTGATATTCCTGCTAAGCTCAAAGAGCGTCAGGTGATCGTGACTATGGAAAAACAAGAGGCTTAATGCTTACTTTAAAAACGGGAGGCTAAGCCTCCCGTTTTACTTATTTTTTCTCGTTATTTATACGCCTCCTTTTGTGTATCAATTGTACAAATCTTCCTATCTTCTCAGTTTTTAGCGACGACACAGCTGTTCGCCGCTCTCGCACAAGCATCTCTAGTATTGAAAGCGGCGGATAATGTTGCGCAAGACTTTTGACGGTGCTTAGTGGTATTCACGTCAAGCAACAAGGTGCTTCAAATGAATTCAAGTAAAGCATTAATTCAGCAGTATTTTGCAACCTTATCTGGTCAGAGTGATGTACCCGTTACTGAGTATTTTTCTGCTGACATCCGTTGGAACTTGCCGCCAGCTCATCCTTTTGGCGGTCCTTTTATTGGTATTGCCGCGGTGTTGGAAATGATGGAGCAAGGATCAGGTTTTTTTCCTTATGACAGCATTGGTATAACGCTACGAGCATTAATTGCTGAGAAAAATGACGTTGTGGCACACTTTAGTTTGAGTGCAAAGACTCATGCAGGAGAAGATTATGCCAATGAATACCTGTTTAGATTTAAATGCTCTGATGGAAAAATAGTAGAAGTCTGGGAGTTTCTAGATACCTATTATCAGTTTCAAGCGGGATTGTTTAATTAGGGGGGGAGGTGTAGGTTTAAGTTGACTATAAAGCTGCAGCAGATGGGTTCAACGAGTTTGTATAGCGTTATCGAGGTTGTGCTTTCAGGGAGGGGTAGGTCATGAGAGTTGTAAAGTAGCTCTTGATAAGCCGTTAGACGTTAGACGTTAGATTTTGCAGTATGAACGATCAGTATTGTTAAGTGCGCCAAAACATTAATAGGCTGAGCATGAAACAGGCATGTGATCATGTTTAGCTACAAGCGCAACGATTAAGATGTAAGAAGAGAATATTATTTTAATTGACATTAAAGACGATCGGTCATAATCTTTTTGTATGACAGTAATTAAACCAAAAGCCCGCCGTGGCCGCCCACCAAAGGTTGATCGAGCCTTTACGGATACCCGTGAAGCTCTTTTAAGGTCAGGTATGGAAATGCTGACAGAGCAAGGCTTTGTCGCTACTGGTATTGATACTGTCTTAAAGCGTGTTAATGTGCCAAAAGGCTCCTTCTATAATTATTTTGGAAGTAAAGAAACATTCGGGCAGGAAGTTTTAAAATGTTACGCCACGTACTTTGCTCGAAAGTTAGATTACTGGTTACTCAACGAGTCAGTTTCTCCTTTGCAGCGTATCAGTAATTTTGTTGAAGATGCTAAAGCAGGGATGATCAAATACCAATTTCGCCGAGGTTGTTTAGTTGGCAATCTAGGGCAGGAAATCACTGTTTTACCCGATAGTTTTCGTTGGCAACTGGAACGTATCTTACTTGATTGGCAGCAGCGTTTAGCTGCTTGTTTATCGATAGCTGCGCAGAATGGGCACATAGATGCCGGTAGTGATTGCGATGAGCTTGCAGCATATTTCTGGATTGGTTGGGAAGGAGCGATTTTACGCTCTAAATTAACGCAAGATGTTCAGCCAATGGATACATTTTTCAAAGGCTTTCTTGCAGGAATACAAAAATAATTTTTTACTGCTATTTATAGACGGTCGGTCTAAATTCGGAGGCGTTATGTTCAAAGCAATCCTAGTTGATAAAAAAGATGACATGTACCAAGTGCAATTGACGGAGCTAGAGGAAGCACAACTACCTGAAGGTGATGTCACGGTTCGCGTTGCTTTTAGTACGTTGAATTACAAAGATGGTTTAGCCATCACTGGTCGTAGCCCTGTTGTTCGAAAATTTCCAATGGTTCCTGGGATTGATTTGGTTGGAACAGTTGAGACAAGTAATCACCCAAGCTATAAGGCTGGAGATAAAGTCCTGCTAAATGGATGGGGGGTTGGAGAGTTGCATTGGGGTGGGTTGGCACAAAAAGCTAGGCTCAATGGTGATTGGTTGATTCCACTTCCTGACTCGATCAGTGAGCGTCAGGCCATGGCTATCGGAACTGCAGGCTATACAGCGATGCTTTGTCTGATAGCGTTGGAGCGTCATGGGCTTCGTCCTGATAGTGGTGAGGTTCTCGTCACGGGGGCTAATGGTGGCGTCGGTAATTTTGCTATAGCACTATTAGCTAGTAAAGGGTATTCAGTGACTGCATCTACAGGCCGCCTAGATGAAGCTGATTATTTGAAGCGTTTGGGTGCTACGACCGTTATTGATCGAGCTGAGTTGAACAGTCCAGGACGCGCGCTTGGCAAGGAACGCTGGGCTGCGGCGATTGACTCTGTAGGCAGCCATACGCTTGCTAATGTATGTGCAAGTATCTGTGAGAATGGTTTAGTGGCGGCTTGTGGGTTGGCCCAAGGTATGGATTTTCCGGCTACTGTTGCACCGTTTATCCTACGTGGAGTCAGTTTGCTTGGCATCAATAGTGTTACGCGACCTTATACGGAGCGTGTTGAGGCATGGGAGCATCTCAGTCGCACCTTTAATATGGAGCATCTGGCCGAAATGACTCGAGAGGTCGGATTGAGTGAGGTGATTGCTTTAGCTGATGAATTGTTGGAAGGTAAAGTTCGAGGACGTATAGTAGTCGATGTCAATAATTAAACTGTTATCAAGTTGGCAGTTTTAGCGATTGTCTCTTTGGAGCTGAGCTGCCGAGTGGGTACTATTTGAATGTGCTGTTGATGAAATCTATAAGCTTGATTAGGTTTAATTATTATTAACAATAAGCGATTAAAAATCATCACTAATACCCGAAGATCAAAATTTATACTTGCTGACCAATAAAATGGTCAGCATTTTTTCATTAAAGAGGCTAGACATTGCCAGTATTTGGTCAGCAAAGCATTTTTAGTGTTTTATAAAACTGAATTTTCACTTTTATTTAAAGTAGAAAACACCATAAATATCAGAACTTAGCAGAGTCGTTATGACAAGGGGCTGTGTTGTAAGCCTTACAGCGGCTGAGTTATAGGGAAGTCGGAAACAAGAAAGCCCCAAACAAATGAATGTTTGGGGCTTTCTTGATATGTCTGGTTGCGGGAGCAGGATTTGAACCTACGACCTTCGGGTTATGAGCCCGACGAGCTACCAGACTGCTCCATCCCGCGGCGACCATTGTACGCATATTTCTTAGAGAGTCAAAAGTGTTTCTGATTAGATATCTACAATGGATTTATAATTATTGTTCTGGCGGCTATCGGAAGGACTTTGCTTACAAAATTATCTTGCTGCATACGTATTTGTATAGGTATTGTGGGGCGTTAAATTCAGTTGGATACAAGATGATGCCATGTTCTGGTAACCCTTTAATTGAAATTTATCGTGATGATTGGCTCTTGGCCGTACATAAACCAGCGGGTTTGTTGGTGCATCGTAGCCCTATTGAGCGTCATGCTACAGAATTCGCTTTGCAATATGCTCGGCAACTTAATGGTGGTCAACATGTTTATCCGTGCCATCGTCTAGATCGCCCAACATCTGGCGTGCTGTTATTTGCTCTTGATGTCAATACAGCAAGTATTTTGGGTAAAGCTTTTATGGAGCGGAAGATACAAAGAACTTATTGGGCAATGGTGCGCGGATGGCCAGCTGAGCAGGGGTTGATTGATCATGCACTGCGTGAGCATGCTGTAGATCGGCGTCTGAAAGGGGAGGCCTTACCATTGCGTCAGGCTGTTACAAAGTTTAAGCGCTTAGCATCTGTGGAGATCCCTGTGGAGGTAGAAGGGTACCCGCAGAGCAGGTATAGCCTGTTAGAGCTTTATCCTCAGACAGGGCAAAAACATCAATTGCGTCGGCATATGCAGCACATGAGTCATCCTATTATTGGTGATACTTATTATGGACGTACCAAGCATAATAGGTACTTTGCTCAGCGTTTTGGTTTTAGCCGTTTAATGTTGGCAGCCACGGGGATGGCTTTTACTCATCCAGTAACAGGGGTTCCGGTGCGGATTGACTGCATGCCGGAAGATAGCTTCATGCGGATCCTCTCTGTATTTTCTTAATTACCAAAATAGAGGAAAGCATCGTGCTTTTAATGCAAGGGTAGATAGCGAAGGCTGCTAAAGCCCCCGTAGTACAGACTCCCATCCTTTAGGTCGGGGAGGGTGTCAACGTTTGCTTAGTATAATGTATAAAATTTGAGAGAGCATCGCTATAGAGTATCTAGAGGGATAGAGCATTCGCTTGCAAGCTAGGATGGGCTGTAATTAGGTGAGTAACAAAAAAGCCTCAAATAACTAAATGCTTGAGGCTTTAATGAGGTATTTGGTTGCGGAAGCAGGATTTGAACCTACGACCTTCGGGTTATGAGCCCGACGAGCTACCAGACTGCTCCATTCCGCGACGATGAGTATACACACATTAATAAAAGAGTCAAAAAATATTTTAAATTAATCATTTGGGTTGGCGTAAATTGCGTATTTGTGTGCGCCTACGCCAATTACGATTAACCCACCAACGCCAATAAAGGACGGTACCCGTATACCCCAGAATTGCTAGAATAAGTCCCATAACAATAGAGCCTGCGTAAAGTGGCTGCCAGTGCGTAGTTGTGACTTCTAGAATCCAGCTGATGGAGATTTTATCGGGCAGATGGATTGTAGGTGTATTCAGTAGCCAAGCTCCCAATTTATAGTTAGCGTAAAAAATAGGGGGCATGGTTACAGGGTTGGTGAGCCAGACTAGACCTACAGAAATAGGTAAGTTGGCACGTAAAGGGATGGCAATAAAGGCTGCTGCAAACATTTGCATTGGCATGGGGATCATAGCCCAGAAAAAACCAAGTGCTACTGCGCGAGCAACAGAGTGACGGTTCAGGTGCCACAAATTAGGATCATGAATCAGGTTGCCCAGAAAACGGAGCGATGGGTTGCTCTTGATTTTTTCTGAGTCGGGCATATAGCGTTTAAAAAGTTGACGAGGCATTAATCTTCTCTGACATGCAATTTTTCTGACATGCTGTTATTTGTCTATTATGCATCTTATTGGCACAGGGTGCTGTTACTGCGTGTTACAAAAGTGCTTTAAAGTGGGAGATTGACAGGAAACTTTGTTTGCAAATGCTACAGGGAGGTAGCGCTATGCATGTATTGGTGTTGGCGTTTATTGGTGGTTTACTCTGTTTGCGCTGGGTACCTGTGCTACCGAGTCAACTCTGGCTGTTATTTTTTGTTGTAGCCGCTTTGTTTTTGCTTAAAATGCGGCTGTTTCTATTGAGTTTTTTTCTACTGGGTTTTAGTTGGGCGTGTTGTAGCGCGCAGTGGGCATTGCATGATCAGCTTGACCTTGATTTGGATGGGCGTACCCTATGGCTTGAAGGTATCGTTGTGGGGTTGCCGCAGTGGTCGCATATAGCTGGACAGCCACGTACGGTACGTTTTGAGTTGGCCGATGCTGAGTCAAGACGAGCCAAGTTGCCTCAACGTATACGTTTATCTTGGCGTGCACCGCCACAGACGCTCAAGGCTGGAGAGCGCTGGCGCTTAGCCGTGCGTCTTAAAAGTCCAGATGGTTCTTTGAATCCCTATGGCTTTGATTATCAAGCTTGGCTTATTGCTCAACGCCTTGGTGCTACAGGTTCGGTGAAAGCCGGTCAGCGATTAGCGGTGGGGCGCGGCTTACATCATTGGCGCGAGCAGGTTAGATCACGTCTGTATCAGCTTGCACCTGAAGGTGCACAAGGTGTGCTAGCTGCGTTGGTTTTAGGTGATGGGTCAGGCCTTTCCACCGCACATTGGCAAAGTTTACAAGCCACAGGCACTGTTCACCTAATGGTGATATCTGGACAGCATATCAGCTTACTTGCGGCTCTTGTGTACGCTGCTGTCTTTTGGTTGATGCGTCTAGGGTGCTGGCCGAACTGTTTACCTTGGTTGCCAACGGCATGTCTTTTATCGATGTTAGCGGCCTTGTCTTATGGTGCTTTTGCAGGTTTTGCTGTGCCTGTGCAGCGAGCTTGTATTATGGTGATGGTAACACTTTTGTGGCGTTGGCGTTTTCAGTATTTAAGCGTTTGGACAGCTTACATCGTAGCTTTGATTTTAGTGTTGCTGCTCGAACCTTTAGTTGTTTTACAAGTTGGTTTTTGGTTGTCTTTTAGTGCTGTGGGCGCTTTAATTTTCGCTTTCTCTGCGCGCTTAGGACCTTGGCCATGGTGGCAATTGATGACGCGGACACAGTGGGTCGCGGCTGTAGGTTTAGCTCCCTTTTTGTTGGCGTTAAGTTTGCCTGTCAGTGTGTTGGGGCCACTGGCAAATATATTGGCTGTACCTTGGCTCAGTTTTGTTGCTTTGCCCTTAACCTTATTAGGGGCTGCATTATTACCGTGGCCGACCCTAGCACAAGAGGTATTAAAACTGGCAGGGTGGGCGTTGCAGTGGATGTTCACTGGCTTAGACTGGATCGCACAAGGCTGGCCTGTTTGGGAGGGAAGCAGTGTCAGTTTACTTGCTTTGACATTGGCTATGTTAGGTGTGCTCTGTTTATTGTTGCCGCGACCACTTCTACCATGGTCGGCTGCTCTAGCTTTATGCTTGCCTTTACTGCAGCCTAAATCAACACATTTAGCCACAGGTATTGCTCAAGTATGGGTGCTAGATGTGGGGCAGGGGCAAGCAGTTTGGATAAAAACCGCAAGGCACAGCTTATTGTATGATGCAGGGCCTTTTATGGCTGGCTTTGATGCGGGAGAGCGCATGGTTGTGCCGGTTTTACGAGGCTTTGCACAAAGGCATCTAGATGAACTATTACTGTCTCATGCCGATGCTGATCATGCGGGTGGAGCGCAGACTGTATTCAATGCCGTACAGGTTAAACGAGTGGTCAGTGGGCAGCCACAGGCACATCCGTTGACACTTAGGGCGCAGCCTTGTTTGGAAGAGCGCTGGCAATGGGATGGTGTGAACTTTCAGCGTTGGCAGTGGAAGCAGGCTAAAGATAGCAACCAAAAATCGTGTGTGCTGCTCATCGAAGCACAGGGTGAGCGGTTATTGCTTACGGGGGATTTGGACGCTGCCGGTGAAGCTGCTTTGTTGACTGACTGGCCAGCATTAAAAGTGAATTGGTTAGTAGTCGGGCATCATGGTAGTCGTACGTCCACGTCAAAGCGCTTTGTACAGCAGGTTGCGCCTCAGTATGCTTTAATTTCTCGAGGAAAACATAACAGTTATGGGCATCCGCACCCGCAAGTTTTGATGCATTTGCAGGAGCAACAGGTGCAGATTTATGATACGGCACTAGATAAAGCGATTCGGGTAAACTTGGGAACATACCAAGCTCCTTGGACGATGGCGCAGCAAGTGCGGTTTTGGCGACGAAAATGAGTGCTGCATGCTTCGGTGAAACTGTAGGTCTATGCTAAAGTGGGCAGAATTTATGGTAGGAGTACTGAGTGTGTGGGAGCTGATCAAATCCGGCGGTTGGATTATGTTGCCGATTGTGTTGTGTTCAATTATTGCAGTTGCCATCGTTATTGAACGTTTGTGGACTTTGCGTACTTCACGAGTAAGTCCACCAGATTTGTTGGCACAAGTCTGGCAGTGGCGTCAAAATCAGCAAGTTGGCAAGGATAAAATTCAGCAGTTAAGACAGGGCTCGCCTTTAGGTCAAATCCTTGCTGCTGGGCTATTTAACGCACACCATGGCCGTGAGATGATGAAAGAAAGCATCCAAGAGGCTGGAGTTAAAGTAGTCAATGAGCTCGAGCGTTATTTAACGCCACTGGGTACCATTGCTGCTATTACCCCATTACTTGGTTTGCTGGGGACTGTTCTGGGGATGATTGAGATTTTTAGCGCCTTTATGGACTCTGGTATGGCCAACGCACCGCAGTTGGCGGGTGGTATTGCTAAAGCGCTTGTGACCACTGCTGCTGGCTTGTTTGTGGCGATTCCTGCTGTGTTTTTTCATCGTTTTTTACAGCGTCGTGTTGATGAATTGGTGGTGCGTATGGAGCAAGAGGCGATTAAGTTGGTGGAGACCATCGACGATGATCGAGCAT
Source organism: Denitrificimonas halotolerans (assembly GCF_034259425.1). Taxonomy (NCBI): domain Bacteria; kingdom Pseudomonadati; phylum Pseudomonadota; class Gammaproteobacteria; order Pseudomonadales; family Pseudomonadaceae; genus Denitrificimonas; species Denitrificimonas halotolerans. The sequence continues at coordinate 35,463 of NZ_JAXIVU010000001.1, read as the reverse complement.
GTGCTGTTAATGAGGCGCAAGTGTGAAGTTTCCTCGCAAACCTCGTGAGCCAGTCGATATTAATTTGGCCCCCCTCATTGATGTGGTGTTTATCTTACTGTTGTTTTTTGTAGTGACCACAACTTTTACACGAGAAACACACCTCAAGGTGGATTTGCCCGAAGCTGTAAGCGGTACGTCTTTAGATGTTACTGAAAGTAAGCAGTTGGAAGTTTTAGTGACTCTTGCAGGGACTTTTGAGCTAAATGGTAAGCCTTTACCGGACCATGATTTAAATACATTAATGAAAGCCTTAAGAGTGGAGTCGGGTGGAGATAAAAGCTTGCCAGTGATGCTCAGTGCTGACGCTAAGGCACCTTATCAGTCCGTGGTAACTGCTATGGATGCTGCTTCTAAATTGGGTTTTGCCCACTTGCGTATCACTACGGTCGAGGTACAGGAAACCCCGTGAAGCTGAGTGAACGATTGTTACAGGCTTGGTATCAAGGTCATCCAGTACTCGCTGTTTTGTGGCCTTTAGAACAGTTGTATCGTTTTATTGTGCAGCGTAAACGTAAACAGTTTGTGCAAGGTATAACGGCCAGTTATCGTGCGCCAGTACCAGTGATTGTGGTGGGTAATATCACTGTGGGTGGTACAGGAAAAACTCCACTTATTCTTTGGTTGATCGAGCAGTGTCGTGCGCAAGGATTGTCTGTGGGGGTGGTTAGTCGTGGGTATGGTGCTCAACCTGATCGTTTCCCTTGGACCGTAAGTGCAACCGATACGGCAGAACAAGCAGGTGATGAGCCGTTATTGATTGTGCAGCGTACAGCTGTGCCTTTAGTGATTGCGCCAAGGCGGGCACAAGCCGTACAAAAGCTGTTAGCAGAGCATCCTGTCGATATTATTCTGTCTGATGATGGATTGCAGCATTATGCTTTAGCTCGGGATTTAGAGTTGGTTTTGATTGATGCCGCACGTGGCTTAGGCAATCAACGCTGTTTACCCATGGGGCCGCTGCGTGAACCTGCTACGCGTTTAGCCACGGTAGATGCTGTTTTGGTTAATGGGGCTCAACAAGATAGTGAGCAGGGTTATGCTATGCATTTACAGCCCACTGGGTTGGTGCATGTGCGCAGTGGCCGTCGAGAGCCATTAAATTTTTTCCCTGCAGCACAAAAGATGCATGCAGTGGCAGGTATTGGTAATCCGCAGCGTTTTTTCAAAACTTTGGAAGGGTTAAACTGGAAACCCATTGCCCATGCTTTTGCGGATCATGCTGAGTTTAGCCCGCAAGACTTAGAGTTTGCAGATGATTTACCGGTATTGATGACAGAAAAAGACGCGGTAAAGTGCCGTGCATTTGCCGCAGATAATTGCTGGTATTTACAAGTAGCGGCCCAACCTTCGCCTGCATTTGCTCGCTGGCTGGGGCACCGACTGCAAAATTTATTAACAGAATCCTTGTGAGGATGTGCTGATGGACCCGAAACTTTTAGATATTTTAGCCTGCCCTTTGTGCAAAAGTGCCGTGCAACTCAATGCGGAGCAAACTGAGTTGTGGTGCAAAGCGGATGGTTTGGCTTTTCCGATTCGTGATGATATTCCAGTGATGCTAGAAACCGAAGCTCGTACACTAAGTCATGATGAACGTTTGGACTAATCTATGACTCAAGAATTTTATGTGATCATTCCTGCACGCTTTGCTTCGACACGGTTCCCAGGCAAGCCTTTGCAAGATATTGCGGGTATGCCGATGATTAAGCGGGTTTGGTTGCAAGCACAACAAAGCGCTGCACGACAGGTGATTATTGCAACTGATGATCAGCGTATTTTTGATTTGTGCCAAAGTATCGGTGCAAAGGTAGTGATGACCCGTGATGATCATGAGTCTGGTACTGACCGCTTAGCTGAAGTGGTGGCGCAGCTGAAATTGCCTGCTGATGCCATTGTAGTCAACGTGCAGGGTGATGAGCCTTTGATTCCGCCAGCAGTCATTGATCAAGTGGCTGCTAATTTAGCTCACTATACTCAGGCATCTATGGCAACCTTGGCTGAGCCGATAACCGATATTGCTAGTGTGCTGAATCCTAATGTGGTTAAAGTCAGTACTGATATGCATGGTTATGCGCTTACTTTTAGTCGCGCCCCTTTGCCTTGGCCACGAGATGCCTTTGCCAAAAATCAAAATGTGATGCCTGAGGGCGTCCACTTCCGTCGTCATATTGGTATTTATGCTTATCGAGCAGGTTTTTTAGCTGATTTTGTTGCTTGGGGAGCTTGTGCTTTAGAGTTGACGGAGTCTCTTGAGCAGCTGCGTGCACTATGGAATGGCGCGCGTATTCATGTTGCGGATGCTGTTGAGGCTCCGCCGGCAGGCGTCGATACGTTGGAAGACTTACAGCGTGTGCGACGTTTTTTTGAGGAGTCATAATGAAAATTTTATTTGTTTGTTTGGGCAATATTTGTCGTTCACCGACCGCTGAAGGAGTGTTTCGACAGTATGTGGAGCAGGCAGGGTTAAGTGATAAAGTCACTATTGATTCAGCGGGTACTGCTGATTGGCACATTGGTAAGTCCCCAGATCCACGCACTCAATCAGCAGCGGCTCAGCGCGGTTATGATTTATCTGGCTTACGCGGGCGTCAAGTACAAGCAGAGGATTTTCATACGTTTGATTTAATCTTGGCTATGGATAAAAGTAATTTCAGCCATTTACAAAGCATTCAGCCTGCAGAGAGTAAAGCTGAATTGGCATTATACTTACCACGTTTTGGCATCAGTCCAGATGAAGTACCTGATCCTTACTATGGTGGTGAAGATGGCTTTGAGTTGGTTTTGGACATGCTAGAGCAAGCGAGTCAAGTATTACTGGATGAAGTGAAGGCACACGTGTGAGCTTAGTTATCCAAGAGCAGGTCTCTTTGCGCCCGTATAACACCTTAGCGGTGGATGTACGGGCGCGCTTTTTTGTTGCGGTAGAAACATTGGAACAACTGCGAGCAGCGTTGGCATGGGCTAAGCAGCGAGAGATTGCGGTCTTTTTATTAGGTGGTGGTAGTAACTTGGTGCTAGCTAAGGATCTAGATGTATTGGTGATCCATTTGCAGCTACGTGGAATTAATGTGCTTAGTGAAGATGATGAGTTTGCTCGTGTTGAGGTTCAAGCAGGAGAGAACTGGCATGCGTTTGTGCAGTGGAGTTTGGCACAAGGTTATAGCGGTTTAGAAAACTTAAGTCTGATTCCTGGCAGTATAGGAGCAGCACCGGTACAGAATATTGGAGCATATGGGGTAGAGGTTAAAGACCATCTGGAAAGTGTTTTAGTCTATGACCGGTACGCTCAGCAAACTCAACGTTTAAGTGAAAAAGAATGTCAGTTTGCTTACCGTGACAGCTTGTTTAAACGTGAGTCAGGGCGACGGGTTATTTTAAGCATTATTTTTAAATTGCCAAAGCAAGCGACTTTACACCTTGATTATGGTGATTTGCGTGGTTATCTCAACAAGCAAGGGATTACTGAGCCAACCCCGCAAGCCGTCAGTCGTGCTGTGTGTGAAGTGCGTGCGGCAAAGCTACCTGATCCGGCACAGTTGGCTAATACAGGTAGCTTTTTTAAAAACCCTGTTGTCAGTGCAGAGCATGCGCAGAAGTTGAAAGAGCAGTATCCCCATATCGTAAGTTTTGTCCAAGATGACGGGCAGGTGAAACTGGCAGCTGGTTGGCTCATAGATCAGGCGGGTTGGAAAGGGCTACGCCAAGGTGATGCAGCAGTTCATGCGCAGCAGGCATTAGTATTAGTGAATCATGGTAATGCTAGTGGTCAGCAAATTTTGCAATTAGCAGCGCAGATTCAGGCGGATATTAAGCAGCGTTATGGTGTTGAGCTGGAAATTGAGCCGAATATTATCGCTTAATGTTTAAGATGAGTCTCCTCCTTACTTAAGTGTTGCAAGGACAATAGCTGAATATTGTTTTCTGTTGCACTGATGAAGTTTTCATAGATGCTGCTTGCATAGCCTACCGGTTTTGGCGGTCAGGTGTTTTATATGAAACCAGTCGGTCATAGCTTGACTAATGCCTCAATAGTTGCCTTACTGATATATGACTGCATTCTAAGCAGTGGGTTGATTTTTGCTTAAAAACACGGGAGGTGTTTTATGCATCACCCTGCAGATACAAAAGAACAAATCGATTTGCTGGCGCTGTTTCGGCAATATGCAGCCAGTGTGCGTCGAGATCGGCGCTTGGCTGGTGATAACGTTCTAACTCTTACCTTGCAAAGCCAGTTAGCGAGTCATGATAGTGTGACTCTCGATGCAAAAATTGAGGCCGGTGTTGTTAGTGAGTTGGGCTACCGCGTACGTGCCTGTTCGCTAGCGCAAGCCAGTACGGGTATTTTAGCTGCACGAGTACCAGGCTTAATAGAGGTTGATTTGCTAAGAGCGCTAAAGGACTTAGAAACAATTTTGCAAAACCAGCAAACCGACTCAAACACATTGATTTGGCCGGAGTTACAGGTGTTCGTGAATGCGATTGGTATGCCTGATCGGCATCAAGTGGTGTTATTGCCCTTTCAGGTGTTACAGCAACTTTTTAAATTAGAGGAGAGTAAAGCAAATACAGGCTGCCTGCAGGGTTAAATAGAATCTTGCAGAACAACAAATGGAGTAAAAATAATGATAAAAAATATTATCGTAGTTGGCGGCGGTATTGGCGGAACGATGACTGCTAATAACCTTGTCAGCAAACTTTATCCGGAGATTATCCGTGGTGAAGTACGTGTGATGTTGATCTCCAATAGTCCATGGCATTATTACAAGCCGGCCTTTATGTATGTGGCTTTTGGTGCCTTTTATAAAGATGAACTCAGGCGTCATCAAGCTTCTTTGTTGCGCCCAGAAATTGATTTTATTTTGGATCAGGTTGATGGGTTTGAGTTTAGTAATAGTCGTCTGCGTATGCGTTCAGGTGACTCTTATGATTATGATTATCTGGTGGTTTCTACTGGATGTATTCCATCACCTGAGCGTATTGAAGGCTTGAAAGAGGCAGGTGATCACTTTTATCAGCATGACCCCGCTCGCCAGCTGTATGAGAAAATATCCACCATTGAAAAAGGGCGTATTTTCATTGGAGTGACTTTTCCAACCACGCCTAACGTGCCTCACCAATGTGGCATTGCGCCAATGGAAACTACATTAATGCTCGATGAGTTTTTACGTCGTCGTGGCGTTCGTGATCAAGTCGAAATTGTTTACACTTATCCAACCATTGCTCAGCTTGTGCGTAACTGTTTGTTTTTGCAGAAACAAACTGGTGAGGTTTTGCCCAGTGTGTTTGATTCTAAGGGCATTATTCATAAGCGAGGCTTTACTTTAGCTAGTGTAGATCCAGAGCGTAAAATTGCCATTTCAGAAGAAGGTGACGAGGAAAATTTTGATATTTTAATTCAAACACCCCCCATTAGAGCTGTAGACGCAGTATTGGATTCGGGGATTTCACAAGCACCTAATAATGAGGGTTGGTTGCCCACTGATCGACAAACCTTGCAATTAGAAGGCTTTGAAAATGTTTTTGTGATGGGAGATACCGTCGATTTACCCATCAGTAAAGCCGGTGGTAGCTGCCATAATCAATCGCCTGTAATTTGTAACAACATTGCGGGATTGATGCGATGGGGGAAAACTGTTGACGAATATGATGGTAAGGTGCAGGCCATTGCGCAAATGGGATTAGAAGCCGGTATGCCGCTTTGGTATGACTATGATGTGGATGTGATTCCAACCCCAGCGACCAAAATTGGTGGCTTAATGCGTAAAGGCTTTAACCGGGGTGTGTACTGGTCGGTCGCACGTGGCTTAGTCTAAGGAGATAAAAAGATGACGAATCAAAACTCCACAAAAACCATGGAACAGCTACTGCATAGCTTGCCTGCACTACAAGATGAGGCCACTGTTGCAGGTTTAGCCGATTTATTGGAGAAGCTTGCGCCTATATTGCAAGGTCGACGTTTACATAACATCGTTGATTTATTAGCAGCAATATCAGATGTCATTGAGATGACCGACGATGCTATGCTACAAAAAATCATGGCTCTTTATGAAGATAGTATTGGTGGTATTTGGATGCTGACCAATGCGTTGCGTTACGCTTCGGCTCAGGCTGCTGCTAATTCGACTCCTCCGACTTTGTGGCAAAGTGTTAGGCAGTTTAATCAAAACGAAGATGCACGCCGCGGACTGGATGTAGTATCTAATATTTTAGCTGAGCTTGGACGGCAAGCAGCTATTAAAGGGCAGGCCATGCCTGAAGATTAAAACATTGATGCTTAGTCAAGCCCAGCAATTGCTGGGCTTTTTACATCTGTTAAGTAGGTGTGGGCAGCTGTATTAGAGCGTATAGAGGAACGATTGATAAAAAGTTGCGTAAGACATCATACTTTCAGTGCGAGGGTGTGCCAATATTCATTGGATTTGTGGCTGAATTCGAATTAGGGCACCAAGGTTGCCGTGGTCAATAAAAGTCACTTGCTCATTTAATAGGACAGAGCCTTGTTTAAAGTGCTCGCTACGTATGATTGCTTGGTGCGCATCGAATTGATTAATCCAAAGCTCTAACAGTACGCTGTGGGGGCGGCCTTGAGAAAAATCTAAAGTGCCTTCAATGGGGTAGTGATTAAAATGTTGTTCACCTTGTTTCAGTGCAATACGCGCAGAACCTTGTGGGCTGTTTTGTAGCCAAGCTTTATGTAGGATGATTTCATAACCCTTTTCAGGGGTGAGTTTGTCAGCGAGGTACTTCAAGCGTGGCGTACGCTGCATGTTGGCACTGATATGTGTTGCGTTTAAGGCCCAGTTATCAGGGGCGACTTTCCCTGAGTACAGGTTTTCACTGCTTTGACGAAATACAATCAGCTCTACGAGTTGTGTTTCATTAGCCAGTGCTTGGGTGCTATAGAGAATAAGCAAGAAAATAAAGCGAACTAAGTGGCGCATGTGCAGCTCCTTCATTGGTGTTATTTTGACAGCTGAGCCAGCAGGGCCTCAATTGTAGCAAAGCGCTGTTTAGGGTTATCCATAGGTACGTTAAATTTAAAGACTGTGGCACCTTCGAAACGATAGTGCTTAGGTTGGCTTTGAATCAGTTTAATTAACAGAACTGGATCCACACTGGTGTCATTGGAAAATTCAAGACGACCTGCGTGCGGGCCTGCATCAATTTTTAAAATACCTAAGGCTTGGGCTTTGAGTTTGAGTTCGGTAACTTGAATAAGGTTTTTTACTGGCTCAGGTAGTAAACCAAATCGGTCGATCATTTCGACTTGCAATTCTTTAAGTGCATTGGCGTTTTTGGCTGAGGCAATGCGTTTATACAGGATTAAGCGTGCATGTACGTCGGGTAAATAGTCATCAGGAATCAATGCTGGTACGTGCAGGTTGATCTCGGTGCCGCTATCCAATGGTTGCTCTAAGTTTGGCACTGAACCTTTGCGTATTGATTCGACCGCTTGCTCAAGCATTTCCATATACAAAGTAAAACCAATGGCCTGAATTTCGCCGCTTTGACCGTCGCCGAGTAGTTCACCGGCACCGCGGATTTCCAAGTCATGGGTGGCTAGCATAAAGCCTGCTCCAAGATCTTGTGCATTACTGATAGCTTCCAAGCGCTTTTGTGCGTCAGCTGTCATGCTTTTTTTAGGAGGGGTCAATAAGTAAGCGTAAGCCTGGTGGTGACTACGTCCTACACGGCCACGTAACTGGTGCAGCTGAGCCAGTCCGAATTTATCAGCACGGTCAATGATGATGGTATTGGCATTAGGTACGTCAATTCCAGTTTCAATGATGGTGGAGGCAACCAGTACATTGTAGCGATTATGGTAAAAGTCAGCCATCACTTGTTCAAGCTCACGTTCTGCCATTTGTCCATGGCCGATACCAATGCGCGCTTCAGGTACTAAGGTGGCCAAATCTGCGGCACATTTTTCGATAGTTTTTACATCGTTGTGTAAGAAGTAAACTTGGCCACCACGTAATAATTCCCGCAGTAAAGCTTCTTTGACAACAGCATCTTCACGCTGCATGACAAAGGTACGTACTGATAAGCGGCGAGCTGGAGGTGTGGCAATGATAGACATATCGCGCATGCCGGCAAAGGCCATATTCAGTGTGCGTGGTATCGGTGTGGCGGTTAAGGTCAGAATGTCAACTTCACTGCGTAAAGCTTTAAGCTTTTCTTTCTGGCGTACGCCAAATCGGTGTTCTTCATCGATAATCACCAATCCTAAATTATTAAACTTGACATCGCTTTGCAGGAGTTTATGGGTGCCAATGAGGATATCTAATTTGCCATCAGCGAGGTCTTTTACGGCTTGATTGGTTTCCTTAGAGGTTTTAAAGCGGCTCATAACATCCACTTTAACTGGCCAGTCAGCGAAACGATCACGGAAGCTGTTGTAGTGTTGCTGAGCCAGTAGTGTTGTAGGGACTAACACTGCCACTTGCTTGCCGCTATGGACGGCTATAAAGGCTGCACGCATTGCCACTTCAGTTTTGCCAAAACCGACATCACCACAAATTAAGCGATCCATCGGTTTGTCGGACAGCATATCGTTGCGTACGTTATCAATTGCAAGCTGTTGATCCGGAGTTTCTTCAAAGGGGAATGCAGCACTAAAAGTGGCGTAATCGAGTCCTGGGTTGGTAAAGGCAAAACCTTTGCGGGCAGCGCGTACGGCATAGATATTGAGTAGTTCAGCAGCTACGTCACGGACTTGCTCAGCCGCTTTACGCTTGGCTTTTTGCCACTGTTCTGTACCTAGACGATGGAGTGGTGCCGAGCTGTCATCACTGCCTGTGTAACGGGCAATTAAGTGAAGATTAGCCACGGGTACATAAAGTTTGGCTTGATCTGCATATTCTAGCATTAAAAATTCAGTGGTTTGATCGTCAATCTCTAAAGTAACTAGACCTTGATAACGGCCGACACCGTGATCAATATGCACGACAGGTGCGCCTTCGCGCAGTTCAGTGAGGTTGCGAATGACATGCTCGTGGTTATTGTCACGACTTTTTTCGCGGCGCCGGCGTTGCATGACTCTTTGCCCAAGCAGGGCGCTTTCAGGAATGAGGGCTAATTCATTCAGTAGTAAGCCCGCTTCAATCGGAGCTACGCAGATTGAAATATGACAGTTGGAGGTTAAAAACTCCTCCCAACTTGTGACCTCAGTTGGGAGGACTTCAATGCGTTGAAGTAACTCCAGTAGTACTTCACGGCGCCCAGCAGTTTCTACGGTAAAGAGGGTGCGCCCACTAAAGTTTTCTAAAAAGTCTTTAACTTTGTTTAGGGGTTCTGCAGCTCGAGCATCTAGGGCTAAATCCGGAAAAGCAGTAATTGCTAAACGTTCACGACCTACTCCTAGGCTAATATCTTGGCTGTCCAATATGATACGAGGATGTTTTTTAAGCGCGCCGTAATAGTCATTGATCGCGATAAATAGGTCAGCTGGTGGCAATAGGGGACGCTCAAGATCGCCGCAGCGATCTTCATAACGACTACGAATATCGTTCCAGAAAGTTTCAGCAGCAGCATCCACGCCTTGCATAATGAAGACTTGAGTGTTTTCAGGTAAGTAATCAAACAGGCTGCTAGTTTCTTCAAAGAATAAAGGTAAGTAGGCTTCAATGCCGGCAGGAATAATATCTCCAGATAAATCTTGATAAATAGGGCAGCGGCGGAAATCGACATCAAAGCGCTCTCGAAAACGAGCGCGGAAATCACTTCGGGCCTGCTTGTGGAGTGGGAACTCGCGAGCTGGCAATAGACGGACACTTTTGACCTTCTCGCTAGAGCGTTGGGTTTCTGGGTCAAAGGTGCGCAAACTTTCGATTTCGTCGTCGAATAAGTCAATGCGGTAAGGCACCTCGCTGCCCATTGGGAATAAGTCTAGCAAGGCTCCCCGTACTGCAAATTCACCATGTTCATACACTGTCTCGACACACTGATAGCCCGAAGCTTGCAGGCGGTTGCGCATACTTTCTACATCAAGTTTTTGCCCAACATCTAAGATAAGGCTAGAGTCTAGGGTGAAAGACTGTGGCGCCAAGCGATGCAGCGCTGTATTGATCGGGACGACTAAAATACCTTGTTGTAATTGTGGTAACTGATACAAGGTCGCAATACGCTGAGAAATAATGTCCTGATGTGGTGAGAAAACGTCATAGGGTAAAGTTTCCCAATCAGGAAAATGTAGTACAGGCAGTTCCGGAGCAAAAAAAGCCAGTTCTTCTTTGAGGCGTACAGCACTTTGGCTGTTGTCCGTTAGGAGTAAGGTGAAGCGCTTGGCGCTACGGGCTGCTTCAGCAACAACAAGGCCTTGTGAGGCGCCTGGTAGGTTGCCCCAGAGCTGTTTAGCAGAGTTGGATGGCAGTTTAGGTAAACGCAATACAGACACGGCAAACTCTTGTGTGAATAATAAAAGAAGGGATTGTAACGGTCTATTGCTGAGCCTGCTATCTAAGCTTTTTCAGAGAATAATGGCTTAGAGCTTGCTGCTTTCGATTTCGCAGCCGATAATGTAGCTCTTTTTTAGCCCCTAAATAGGTATTCCACGTGACTCAGAAGACTGACCAGTGTCTTGGTGAATGGATTGATCGCGAAGCCCTTGCCGAGGCAATGATTCCGCTTGTTGGCCAACTTTATCGCAATAATAATGTGATTACGTCGATTTATGGGCGTGGCCTGATCAACCGTTCTGTTATTGCAATTCTCAAAGCGCACCGCTTTGCACGTCATCGCATTGGTGATGGTACCGAGCTTACTGTGCACGATACTTACCCTGTGCTGAAAGCAATGAGCGAGTTGGATCTCGGTGCAGCATCTGTCGATATCGGTAAGTTGGCTATAAAGTTCAAAACAGAAGCTAATGGCCGCGATATTGAGCAGTTTGTACGTGATGAGTTGGCAGAAGTCGTAGGTAAGGGTGAAAGCAACCTGCATCAGGGTACTGATGTAGTGCTGTACGGCTTTGGTCGTATTGGTCGCTTACTCGCACGTATCTTAATCGAGAAAACAGGTGCGGGAGACGGTTTGCGTTTACGTGCCATCGTAGTGCGTAAAGGTGCAGATAATGACTTAGTTAAGCGTGCGAGCTTGCTACGTCGTGACTCAGTACACGGTTCTTTTGACGGAACCATTCTTGTTGACGAAGAGAACAACACAATTACAGCCAATGGAAACTTGATTCAAGTTATCTACTCGAATGATCCAAAGACTGTAGATTACACTCAGTATGGTATTAAGAATGCATTACTGGTTGATAACACAGGTCGTTGGCGTGACGAGGAGGGGTTGAGTCAACATTTAGGTTGCCCTGGTATTGATCGCGTTGTTTTAACTGCGCCGGGCAAGGGTGATCTGAAAAATATCGTTCATGGTATTAACCATACTGATATCACTCCTGACGATAAAATCATTTCAGCTGCTTCATGCACCACAAACGCTATTGTTCCAGTATTGAAAGCAATTGATGATAAGTTTGGTATTGTTAATGGTCACGTTGAGACTGTCCACTCATACACTAACGACCAGAACTTGATTGATAATTTCCATAAAGGAAGTCGTCGTGGACGCTCTGCTCCATTGAACATGGTGATTACTGAAACGGGCGCGGCTACAGCTGCTGCTAAAGCATTACCTGTGCTTAAAGGTAAACTTACTGGTAATGCGATTCGTGTGCCTACGCCGAACGTTTCTATGGCAATTTTGAATCTGAACCTTGAGAAGAGCACTGATCGTGATGAGGTTAATGAGTACTTACGCCAAATGGCCATGCACTCTGACCTGCAAAAGCAAATTGATTATGTGTGTTCGCAGGAAGTTGTTTCCACTGACTTTGTTGGCTCGCGCCATGCGGGTGTTGTGGATGCAGAAGCTACAATCTGCACTGATAACCGTGTCATTTTATATGTTTGGTATGATAACGAGTACGGCTATAGCTGCCAGGTTGTCCGAGTTATGGAAGATATTGCCGGCGTTAACCCTCCTGCATTTCCACAGTAAGTGCTAGGCGGTTGTGATTGATGTACAAAAGGGAGCCATGGCTCCCTTTTGTCGTTCAAAATATTGATTAAAAAGCATGATTGAATATCACTAAGGTGAGTATTTAGCAGAAAGTTGGCCTTAAGGCTGGCAAGTGACTGCCATGCCTCTTTATAATCAGACGGATTACTTTTTAAACGTTGAACTGAATGCTTAAGTTCTATTTTTATAGAATAACTAGGTGTTTTTTCAATACATTTATAAACTCACTATCGTGGTTAGGCAAACCTATGATCAAAATAAAACGTGGGCTTGACTTGCCCATGACTGGTACGCCAACACAGCGTATTGAGGCTGCAAAGCCCGTACATAGTGTTGCAGTCATAGGCTTCGACTATAACGGGATGAAGCCTACAATGCAGGTGCAGGAAGGTGACCGGGTTAAGTTAGGTCAGGTTCTTTTTTCCGATAAGAAAACACCGGGGGTGGTATATACAGCACCTGGCGCTGGTGTTGTAAAAGCAGTAAACCGTGGTGAGCGCCGAGTGCTGCAATCTGTTGTGATTGAGCTAGAAGGTGACGAGCAGGTTACTTTTGCTCACTATGCTGCGGATAAGCTTGCGAGGCTTACGGATGAGCAAATTCGTGAGAATTTACAGCAATCAGGTTTGTGGACGGCTTTACGTACCCGGCCATACAGTAAAGTGCCTGCAGTGGATGCAACACCAAGCTCTATTTTTGTTACAGCAATGGATACCCATCCACTGGCCGCTGATCCGGCCGTGGTCATTGCAGAACATGCAGAAGATTTCAGTCATGGTTTAACAGTATTGAGCCGTTTGGCTAAGGTGTATTTGTGTAAAGCTGCTGGTGTCAATTTGCCTGGTGAGAACTTGGATAATGTACACACAGAAAGCTTTGTTGGCCCACACCCCGCAGGCTTGCCGGGTACTCATATCCATTTCCTCGACCCTGTTAGTGCAACCCGCACAGTCTGGCAAGTTGGTTATCAGGATGTGATTGCTATTGGTAAATTATTTACCACAGGTCAACTATGGGTTGAACGTGTTATTTCTTTAGCGGGCCCTGTTGTTAAAAAACCACGCTTAGTGCGTACTCGCTTAGGTGCTAACGTAAGTGATTTGGTTAAAGGTGAGCTTGAAGAAGGCAGTAATCGCGTGATTTCTGGCTCGGTCTTGGGTGGTCGTACAGCGCGTGGTACTTGTGACTTCTTAGGTCGTTATCACAACCAGCTCAGTTGCTTGGTTGAAGATCGTGAGCGCCAAGTGTTGCACTACCTGCGTCCGGGTGTAAATAAGTTTTCCATTCTGAATATCTATATTTCTAAACTCTTTGCTAACAAAAAGTTTGCCTTCACCACCACTACTAATGGTAGTGAGCGTGCCATGATTCCGGTGGGCAGCTATGAAAAAGTAATGCCGCTTGATATTTTGCCAACGCAATTATTGCGTGCGCTGCTTGTTGGTGACTCTGACGTAGCGCAAAAGTTGGGTTGTTTAGAATTGGATGAGGAAGATCTTGCGCTGTGCACTTTTGCATGTCCAGGTAAGTACGAATACGGCCCGGTTTTACGGGATACTCTAACGCGCATTGAGCAGGAGGGTTAAGCAATGGGTCTTCGTGCATTCCTTGATAAAATCGAACACAATTTTGAAAAGGGTGGTAAATACGAAAAGTGGTATTCCCTGTATGAAGCAGTGGATACTATTTTATATCGCCCAAACAGTGTAACTAAAACCACTTCTCATGTACGTGATGGGGTTGACTTGAAGCGCATTATGATCACAGTGTGGTTATGTGCTTTTCCAGCCATGTTCTTTGGTATGTGGAACGTAGGTTATCAGGCTAACTTGGTATTTGCTGATAATCCTGAGTTATTAGCAGCACAAGAAGGTTGGCGTATTGCTTTAACAGGCATGCTTGCTGGTTTTGACCCTACGAGTATTTGGGACAATATCATTCAGGGTGCAACTTGGTTTGTGCCAATTTATATGACCGCTTTTGTGGTGGGCGGTATTTGGGAAGTGTTGTTCGCATCGGTACGGGGTCATGAAATTAACGAAGGTTTTTTCGTGACTTCAATCCTCTTTGCTTTGATCTTACCTCCTAGTATTCCTTTATGGCAGGTTGCCATGGGGATTAGCTTTGGTGTTGTAATAGCAAAAGAGGTATTTGGTGGAACTGGTAAGAACTTCCTTAACCCTGCACTAGCGGGTCGAGCATTCTTATTCTTTGCTTATCCAGCGCAGTTGTCAGGTGATTCAGTATGGACCGCTGTTGACGGTTTTGCTGGGCCGACAGCTTTAAGCGTAACGGCTGAAGGTGGTATGGATCAATTACTAACTTCCGGCGTGACTTGGATGGATGCCTTCCTAGGTACAATGCAAGGTTCAATTGGTGAAACCAGTACGTTAGCTATTTTTATTGGTGGTGCGGTATTGCTAATTATGCGTATTGCAGCATGGCGTATTGTGGCAGGTGTGATGATTGGTATGGTCGCTTTGAGCACATTACTTAATGTGCTGGGCTCAGATACAAATCCGCTGTTCGCTATGCCGTGGTACTGGCACTTAGTTGTAGGTGGTTTTGCTTTCGGTATGATCTTTATGGCGACCGACCCTGTATCTGCTTCGATGACTAATACTGGTAAGTGGATCTTTGGTGCGCTGATTGGTGTGATGGTGGTGTTGATCCGTGTGGTTAACCCAGCGTTCCCTGAAGGCATGATGTTAGCGATTCTGTTTGCTAACTTGTGTGCTCCACTCATTGATCACTTTGTTGTTCAAGCCAACATTAAGCGGAGGCTAGCACGTAATGTCTAGTTCTAAAGAATCAATCACTCGCACGCTAGTCGTTGCTTTATTGGTGTGCTTAGTGTGTTCAGTTTTTGTGGCCGGAGCGGCAGTCGCTTTACGTCCAATTCAAACCGAAAACCGCTTGCTCGATAAGCAACGCAGTATTTTATCTATTGCGGGATTGGGCGATGCAAGTATGTCGGGTGCGCAAGTGAAGCAAGTGTTTGCTGAGCGTATCGAAGCACGCCTTGTAGATTTAGAAACAGGTAAGTTTTCTGACGCCCAAGATCCGATCACTTTTGATCCGCTGGCATCATCGAAGGATCCAGCGTTATCGAAAGCCTTAGCAGGTCAAGATGATATTGCCTCGATTAAGCGTCGCGAACGTTATAGTACGGTATATATCGTTGAGCAAGATGGACAGTTGGATACATTAATTATTCCTGTGCGCGGCTATGGTTTATGGTCAACCCTGCATGGCTTTATTGCTGTAAAAGGTGATCTGAATACTGTGGCAGGCTTTGGCTTTTATGAACACGCTGAAACTCCTGGGTTAGGCGGTGAAGTTGATAATCCAAAGTGGCGTAAACAATGGTTAGGTAAAAACCTGTTTAACAGCAAAGACGAAGTGGCCATTCATGTAGTGAAAGGCAACGTTGATCCAAGCAGTCCGCAAGCAATACACCAGATTGATGGCTTAGCGGGGGCAACGTTAACCAGTAACGGTGTCACTCACTTAGTGCAGTTTTGGTTAGGTGAAAATGGCTTCGGTAGCTTTATTGAGCATTTACGTGCTGGGGAGGCTTGAGCATGTCACAGCCAACAATTAAACAAGTCGTACTTGATCCGATTTTTAGTAATAACCCCATTGGCTTACAGATCTTAGGTATTTGTTCAGCATTGGCGGTCACCACTAATGTGCAAACTGCGTTAGTGATGTCGGTTGCTTTAACTTTGGTATTGGCTTTTTCAAATACTTTTATTTCATTAATTCGTAGCCAAATCCCAAGCTCAATTCGTATGATTGTGCAAATGGTGATTATTGCTTCCTTAGTGATCGTAGTTGATCAAGTGTTGAAGGCGTATGCTTATTCGTTGTCTAAGCAGCTGTCGGTATTCGTCGGGTTGATTATTACCAACTGTATTGTGATGGGGCGTGCGGAAGCATTTGCCATGTCCAATCCACCGGTGATTTCATTCTTTGATGGTATCGGTAATGGTTTAGGTTACAGCGCAATGCTGATTGTTTTAGGTATTATCCGTGAGTTGTTCGGTGCGGGTAAACTGATGGGCTATACCATTATGCCGGTCGTTAACGATGGTGGCTGGTATTTACCTAACGGCATGTTGTTATTACCCCCTTCAGCATTCTTCTTAATTGGTTTGATCATTTGGGCATTACGCATGTGGAAAAAGGAGCAGGTTGAAGAGCCTGACTTTCGTATTGCTGCGCACTCGCCAGAGAAGGAGGCATACTGATGGAACATTATCTCAGCTTATTTGTTAAAGCAGTTTTCGTTGAAAACATGGCTTTGGCGTTCTTCTTGGGTATGTGTACTTTTATTGCAATTTCCAAAAAAGTGGAAACGGCAATAGGTTTAGGTATTGCGGTTGTTGTAGTACAGGTGATAACCGTGCCTGCTAACAACCTAATTTATACTTACTTACTTAAAGATGGCGCTTTAGCTTGGGCTGGATTGCCAGATGTTGATCTGAGCTTCTTAGGCTTGTTGAGCTACATTGGTGTGATTGCAGCACTGGTGCAGATTCTCGAAATGCTACTCGATAAGTATGTGCCTGCGCTGTATAACGCACTAGGTGTGTTTTTGCCTTTGATTACCGTAAACTGCGCCATCATGGGTGGTACTTTGTTTATGGTGGAGCGTGACTATAACTTTGCTGAAAGTACAGTGTATGGCTTAGGTTCTGGCTTCTCTTGGGCGTTAGCTATTGCGTTGTTGGCTGGTATTCGTGAAAAACTCAAGTACAGCGATGTACCTCAAGGTCTACAGGGCTTGGGTATCACCTTTATTACCATTGGCCTGATGTCACTGGGCTTTATGTCATTTTCTGGCATTCAATTGTAAGGAGTAGCGAGTAATGAATTTTGAGATTTTTCTCGCTATAGGTATGTTCACCGCGATCGTACTGGCTTTGGTACTGATTATTCTATTCGCTCGAGCGCGTTTAGTAGCAAGCGGTGATGTCAATATTAACATCAATGGCGAGCGTACTATTACGGTGCCCGCTGGCGATAAGTTATTACAGACCTTAGCGAGTAATAATATTTTTATTCCATCCGCATGCGGTGGTGGTGGTACTTGCGCTCAGTGTAAGTGTGTAATTAACAGTGGCGGTGGCGGAATGCTGCCAACTGAAGAGTCACATTTTACTAAGCGTGAAGCGAATGAAGGCTGGCGCCTATCGTGCCAGGTTTCGGTGAAGCAGGACATGGAAATTCAAGTTCCAGAGGAAGTCTTTGGAGTGAAGAAGTGGGAGTGCACTGTTGAATCGAACCCGAACGTGGCAACCTTTATTAAAGAGCTCACTTTACGTTTACCTGAAGGTGAAAATGTAAACTTCCGCGCGGGTGGTTATGTACAGTTAGAGTGCCCGCCGCATGAAGTGAACTATAAAGATTTTGATATCCAGCCTGAATTCCATCCAGATTGGGATAAGTTTGATATTTGGCGTTACGTGTCTAAAGTAACTGAGCCAACCATTCGAGCCTACTCAATGGCAAACTATCCCGAAGAAAAAGGTGTGGTTAAGTTCAATATCCGCGTGGCGACACCACCGCCGGGCCGTGATGACCTTCCACCAGGTATCATGTCTTCGTACGTGTTCAGTTTGAAGCCGGGCGATAAAGTGACTGTATATGGTCCATTTGGTGATTTCTTTGCTAAAGATACCGATGCGGAAATGGTCTTCGTTGGGGGTGGAGCAGGGATGGCACCGATGCGTTCACATATCTTTGATCAGCTTAAGCGCTTGAATTCTAAGCGTAAGATCAGCTTCTGGTATGGTGCACGTTCATTGCGTGAAGCATTCTACGTGGATGAGTTTGATAAGCTGCAAGAGGAAAACCCAAACTTTACTTGGCATTTGGCGCTTTCTGATCCATTGCCAGAAGATGATTGGGATGGTCCGACTGGATTTATTCATAATGTTTTATATGAAAACTATCTGAAAGATCACCCAGCGCCTGAAGATTGTGAGTTTTACATGTGTGGACCACCAATGATGAACCAGGCGGTTATCAAGTTGTTGGAAGATCTGGGTGTAGAGCCTGAAAATATTTTACTTGATGACTTCGGAGGCTAATATGCTGCGCAACCTGTTTAAGGGAGCGTGTTTAGTCTCAGTATTAGCAGTAACGCTCAGTGGTTGTGAGAACAATGCTGAGCGTATAGAAGTGCTGTCCGGTCCGACTATGGGCAGCACTTATACGATTAAGTATGTTTATAATGCAACAACGCCTGCAGTTGACGCTGTGGGTGTTGCTGTACAAAGTATTTTAGATGAGGTCGACCGTCAGATGTCGACCTATCGCTTAGACTCTAATCTTGCCCGCTTTAATCAAGCTCCTGCTCATACTTGCATGCCTATGCCGCAACCCGTACTTGACTTGGTTCAGTATGGTAATGAACTCTCGCGCATCAGTGATGGTGCTTTTGATTTGACCTTGACTCCTTTGCTGAATCTATGGGGCTTTGGCCCGCAATCAAGGGGCAGAGCTGTACCTAGTGCTGAGCAAATAGCTGCAGCTAAAGCACAAACGGGTTATCAGAAAGTACGGATTGATGGCGAACAATTGTGTAAAGATGCAGATGTTAAGCTTGACCTTAATGGTATTGCAGCAGGTTATACAGTTGATCGCATAAGTGAGCGTTTTGCAGAGCTCAATATTAAAAGCTATATGATCGAAGTCACTGGTGAGCTTACTGCTACGGGGCGTAAACCTGATGGTTCACCATGGCGTATTGCTTTAGAGCAACCTTTGGTGGATGGTCAGCGGGCGATTCAGCGTATTTTAGAGATCGATGGTTATGGGGTGAATACATCCGGTGATTACCGTAACTACTTTGAGGAAGGTGGTGTGCGCTTTTCTCATACCATCGATCCTAGAAATGGTACGCCGATAAAACACAACTTAGCCTCGGTCACTGTTGTGGATCGATCCACCTTGCGCGCTGATGGTGTAGGTACGTTGTTATTGGTGCTTGGGCCTGAGCACGGTTTAGCTTTTGCTGAAGCGCATAAAATTGCTGCTTTTTTTGTGATGCGCGATGGCGATGGCTTTATCACGCAGGTCAGCTCAGAGTTTTCCAGGATATTTCCTGAGGGGGGTAATCAATGAGCGGAATCATGTTGTTTCTTGTTGTTTTTTTAGTCATGGCTTTGGTCATTTTAGGAATGTCGGCTGGTGTTCTTGCTGGGCGAGCACCGATTGCAGGTTCTTGTGGCGGTATTGCTAATTTAGGTATCGAAAAGGAATGTTCAATTTGTGGTGGTGTACGCGAAAAATGCGATGAAGTGAATGCCCAAGAGGGGGCTTTAGCGAAAAATGCTATGCAAGCTTATGACGCGACCAAGCGCTAATAGTTTGATATTGGTTATGCTGGCTTAATAAGCCTATTTTTAAAATGTGCTTAGCCGCGCGAATGCTCAGCTGAGCATGTTGTGAAGGAGTCCAAATGGCAGTTTACAACTACGATGTAGTAATTATAGGGTCAGGACCTGCAGGCGAAGGGGCGGCAATGAATGCGGCCAAGGCAGGGCGTAAAGTTGCTGTTGTAGAGAGTCGTGGTGTGCTCGGTGGTAACAGTACGCACTTGGGTACCATTCCATCTAAAGCATTGCGCCATTCTGTACGTCAGATTTTACGCTTTAATACTGGGTCGATGTTCCGACAGATTGGTGAGCCCCGCTGGTTCTCGTTTCCTGATGTGCTTAAAAGTGCAGAGAGTGTAATTGAACGTCAAGTTGCTTCGCGTACAGGCTATTATGCACGTAACCGTATTGATGTATATTTTGGCACTGCAAGCTTTGCCGATGAGCATAGTGTTGATGTTGTAGGACCGAGTCGTGTAGAGAAGTTGGTCGCAAACGAAATTATCATTGCAACGGGCTCACGTCCGTACCGTCCAGCAGATGTTGACTTTAACCATCCTCGCATTTACGACAGTGATACCATTCTAAGTTTAAGCCATACGCCGCGCCGTTTGATTATTTATGGTGCAGGAGTCATTGGTTGTGAGTATGCCTCGATTTTTAGTGGTTTAGGCGTCTTAGTTGATCTGATTGATAACCGTAACCAGTTGCTGAGTTTCTTGGATGATGAGATTTCTGATGCGCTCAGTTATCACTTACGTAATAACAATGTGCTGATTCGTCATAACGAAGAGTATGAGCGTGTTGAAGGTGTTGATAATGGAGTGATTCTACACCTTAAGTCCGGTAAGAAAATTAAAGCTGATGGCTTCTTGTGGTGTAATGGACGTACGGGTAATACAGATCAGTTGCGTTTAGAAAATGTTGGTCTGACGGCTAATGGTCGTGGACAGATTGCTGTTGACGAATATTACCGCACTGAAGTGCCAAACATTTATGCTGCTGGTGATGTCATTGGCTGGCCAAGCTTAGCTAGTGCGGCTTATGATCAAGGTCGTTCTGCTGCGGGTAATATCATTGATGAAGACAGTTGGCACTTTGTTGATGATGTACCAACAGGTATTTACACCATTCCTGAGATCAGCTCTATCGGTCAAACAGAGCGTGAATTAACTGAAGCAAAAGTACCTTATGAGGTTGGTAAGGCGTTCTTCAAGAGTATGTCGCGCGCACAAATTTCTAATGAGCCTGTTGGAATGTTAAAAATTCTGTTCCACCGCGAAACCTTAGCTATTTTAGGGGTGCACTGTTTTGGCTACCAAGCTTCAGAAATTGTGCATATTGGTCAAGCGATTATGAATCAGCCAGGTGAAGCGAATACGTTAAAATATTTTATTAATACAACATTTAACTTCCCAACAATGGCTGAAGCATATCGTGTGGCTGCATATGACGGCATGAACCGACTTTTTTAAGCGGCTCCGGTCGGTGGCCTGATTCGGTCGGAGCCTATTTCGAACAACGTTTCAGCGACTCCCAAGGGTGGCAATGGCCAAACCGGGAAAGTCAGTAATCAGACTGTCGGCACCATAACTCTCGAGCTGACGCATTAGCGTTGGCTCGTTGACTGTCCATATGGACACATGTAATCCTGCCTTTTGCGCTTGTTTAATACGTTTTTTTTGCGCTAGTTTCTTATTTAATATCAGCATTTTGCAATCATAGTGTAATGCTATTTTTATTGGATTAAACCAGACGTGATCAGACACTAGGCCTCGTGCTAAATGGGGTGTGAATTTTTTGGCTGCGTGTAAAACTTTGCGTGAAGAACTAGTGATAATAACTTTGTTTTGTAAAGCATAACGAGTGCACAGTTGAGCAATGGTTTGAACAGTTTGTTGAGCTCGTCTGCTTGATGTAGCTTTTATTTCCAGTTGCCAGTGTTCGAAAGAGCATTCTTTAAAGAGTTGTTCGAGACGAGGTATGGGGCAGGGTTCAGGCCATGGCACAGTATTGTGACGGGCATCCATTTGCACTAATTGTGCGGCGGTAAAATCACCGACTAGGCCTGACCGTCCTGTGGTGCGTTTGAGTTTTGTGTCATGAATGACCATTAGCTGTCCATCTTTAGATAAATGAAGGTCGAGCTCACAGCATTTTACACCACTGGCTAAACAGGCTTGAAAGCTTGCTAAAGTGTTTTCAGGTGCTTCTCCACGCGCTCCACGATGGCCATAAATTAGAGTCATATAAGCACTATCCTTTGATGTTGTGAGTTGCATTATGGGCCGGAGAAAGATCTGTTTAACCCAATTACAAGCCAAAATGTTTACCAAATGAGTGTATGACGCGTTCAGGCAATTTAAAAGACTGTTATATATTGATCGGCAGCGTTGAGAGTGTTGGCTAGTGTGCGGTGAATTTGCAGTGCGATTTTAACCTCAATGCGCTAGTATGCGCAGCGTATCTTGGTAATGCTATGAACCCTTGAGAGCGTGGGCGGTCTGACGTTTATTAACCTGCGTTAAGCAGTTAACTTATCAAATTTTTGTGAATATACCCATTATGTTTCGACCCTTAGCTTTGTTTGTTGGTATGCGTTATACGCGTGCCAAGCGCCGTAATCACTTTATATCCTTTATTTCTTTAACGTCCATGGTTGGTTTGGCTTTGGGGGTTTTAGTGATGATTTTAGTTTTGTCGGTAATGAATGGTTTTGATCGAGAATTGCGCACTAGAATTCTTGGTATGGTGCCTCATGCAACAGTGAGCTCTTTTACCCCGCTAGAGGACTGGGAGCGAGTAGGGCAGCAGGTATTAGGGCACCCAGAAGTAGTGGCTGTAGCTCCTTTTACTCAATTACAAGGGATGTTGACTCACAGTGGTAGCGTACAGCCTGTTTTAGTTAACGGTGTGTTACCTAATGCAGAAAAAAATGTTTCGATCATTAATGAACACATGGTTGCAGGCAGTTTAGAAGCACTAGCTAGTGGTGAATTTGGTATTGTTATTGGTCAGCAAACGGCGCAGCGTTTTAATGCATCGGTTGGTGAGAAACTCACCTTTGTTTTGCCTGAAGCATCAATTACTCCAGCTGGTGTATTTCCGCGTTTAAAGCGTTTTACTGTCGTCGGAATCTTTAAAGTAGGGGCTGAGTTAGATGGTTCTTTGGCGTTGATTCACCTTGAAGATGCCGCTCGTTTGTCGCGTTGGCAGCTGCATGAGGTGGAAGGTGTGCGCTTAAAATTGGATAATTTATTTGATGCGCCACGTGTAGCTTGGGAGATTTCGCGCAGTATCACTGACAGTAATTTGCACCCGCGGGACTGGACACGCAGCCATGGTAATCTTTTCCAAGCTATTCAAATGGAAAAAACTATGATTGCACTCTTATTGTTACTGATTGTGGCAGTTGCAGCTTTTAATATTATTTCTACTTTAGTGATGGTTGTGACCGATAAAAAAGCTGATATTGCTATTCTACGTACCTTAGGTGCTTCACCTGGGCAGGTTATGGCCATCTTCATGGTGCAGGGCTCGTTGATTGGTGTCGTCGGTACCCTGATAGGTGGTGTGCTTGGTGTGATCAGTGCTTTGAACGTGACGACTTGGGTTGCAGGTTTAGAACGCCTTTTTGGTCATCAGTTTTTAAGCTCTGATGTATATTTTATCAGTTACTTACCGTCAGAACTGCGTGGCAGTGATGTGCTGATGATTTGTACAGCTGCTTTGTTAATGAGTTTTTTAGCTACGCTTTATCCAGCTTGGCGTGCTTCGCGCACTGAGCCTGCGGAGGCTTTACGTTATGAGTAATCAGACCGTTTTAGAGTGCCGTAACTTAAGTAAAAGTTATAGTGAAGGGCCTGCTGAGGTGAATGTGCTTAAAGGGGTGGAATTGCTACTTAAGCCTGGAGAACGAGTGGCCATTATTGGTAGTTCAGGGTCAGGAAAAACTACTTTGCTTAATATGCTTGGTGGTTTAGATACACCGACTACAGGGAGTGTGTGGTTAGCGGGTGAAGAACTGTCAGCATTATCAGAAAAGAAACGTGGCTTGTTGCGTAATCGCGCTTTAGGCTTTGTTTATCAGTTTCATCATTTACTAGCTGAGTTCAATGCGCTAGAAAATGTGTGTATGCCGTTATTGATTAGTCGTTTGCCTATTGTGGAGGCGCGGCAGCGTGCTAAAGCCTTATTGACACGTGTTGGTTTGAAGGAGCGTATGTATCATAAGCCGGCAGAGTTGTCTGGGGGGGAGCGTCAACGAGTGGCTATTGCACGCGCCTTAGTGAATGAGCCAAAGCTAGTGTTGTTGGACGAACCAACTGGTAACCTTGATCGTAACACAGCACAGACCATTCAGGAGCTGATTCTTGAGTTGTCGGTTTCTTTAGGAACAGCTTTTTTAGTGGTCACCCATGACCCTGCTTTAGCGCAGCAGATGGATCGTATTTTAACTTTGGAAAATGGTTGTTTGATTCCCGTGGTGAAAGACGTATCTGCAAATTGAGTTATTAAATTGCTGCATATTAAGTCCAGTGCATACAGGCTGAAGGAGTAGTATTTGTACGTTAATAACCTTTCCGTGCTTAACCACGACGTTAGTCACTGTAGTCTCAAAGCACTGGTTAATCTTTGTAGTATTGGCATTTTTTTAATAGAGCTTAATAGAGCCAAAATGTATCTATTTTAAGCTAATTTCGAGCACCTCAATGTGCATCAGGGTGAGGTATCGCCAACGCACCTGTACGTCATAAAACCGCACGCCGTACGTTCGCTTAGGTGTTGGTTGCTGATAAGCCGGCCGTGGGTCTTGGGCTAAACATTGTTCAATCAACTCTATTAGTGGCTGTTGCAAACGCTGTGCATGTTGTTTAGCTTGCTGCAACGCCTTGGGCTGCCAACTCACAGCAATGAGGTCTGGTGGGCTATCGGCAATTTCATTATGTGCCATAGGCACACTGTCGGCATAGGGGACATAAGGTTTGATATCCAGGACTGGTGTGCCGTCGAGTAAATCCACGCCAGAAACCCATAAGCGTCCAACTTCAGTGCGGTCTAAGCGCACGGCTGACTGGCCGATACCATTCGGGCGATGGGTGGCTCGGCTAGCGAAGACCCCGATGCTTTTATTGCCGCCTAAGCGTGGTGGTCGCACCTTTAAGCGCGGCTTTTTTTCCAAGGTTTTGTGAAATAGAAAAATTACCCAAATATGACTGATACGCTCTAAGCCCGCTATTGCATCAATATGATCATAGGGCGGCAGTAACTCAATGTAAGCTTGCGCTGCTGGAGCTAATAAAGGTTGGCGCGGAATAGCGAATTTTTCTTTAAAACATGAGCGCACATAACCAATGGGGGTCACCGTATAAGTCATGCTCTTGTCTCCAAAGTGATTAAGGGTGTTACATCAATCACAAGTATGTGTAACACCCTTGCACTGTTAGCCAGCCACTAGGACGCGAATGGCTTCCAGGCGTAGGGCCGCTTTACCAAGCATCTCTAGGCCTTGTTTCTTGTACGCCTGTAAGGTGTCGATTTCCTCGTCGCGCACATTTGGGTTAATGGCTTGCAATGCAGTTAAACGAGTAATTTCTTCATCCATGCTGGCGGTAAAATCCGCTCGTGCTTGTTCAACACGCTCAGTATGGCGGGGCTCCATTTTGGCGTCAGCACTGTCTACTAGGCGCAATAAGGTGTCACGTTGCGCACGGGCAAACTTAGCAGCACTGGCTCGAGGCACTTTACCCAGTTGGTCGTTAAGTGTTTCAAAACTGACACGGCTGGCAAGGTCATTCCCTTTGTCATCCAGTAAACAGCGCATAGCAATGGGCGGTAGAAAACGGCCGAGTTGTAAATGTTTAGGTGCAATGGCTTCACTGACATACAGAAGTTCAAGTAGCATAGTACCGGGCTTAATTGCTTTATTTTTCAGCAAGGCGACGGCTGTATTTCCCATAGAGCCTGATAGCACCAAATCCATACCACCCTGTACCATTGGATGCTCCCAAGTAATGAATTGCATATCTTCACGACTTAACGCCAACTCACGATTGTAAGTGATAGTGACCGCTTCATCACTGCCTAACGGAAAACTGGCATCAAGCATTTTTTCACTTGGGCGTAAGATAAAAGCGTTATCAGAGTGATCGTCACTATGGATACCAAAAGCGTT
Source organism: Denitrificimonas halotolerans (assembly GCF_034259425.1). Classification (NCBI taxonomy): domain Bacteria; kingdom Pseudomonadati; phylum Pseudomonadota; class Gammaproteobacteria; order Pseudomonadales; family Pseudomonadaceae; genus Denitrificimonas; species Denitrificimonas halotolerans. Next base: position 9,837 of record NZ_JAXIVU010000001.1, on the reverse strand, counting down.
AAACAGTTGCTCCATATAAATGGGTAAAGCAACATCATTATCTTGTTTTTCAATGGCTTCAGCTAATGTTTGACCATTGCCGGCTCCGCTGGAGTTCAGCTCCAGCAAGCGGTCACGGCCTTTTTCCATCTCGCTTTCCATCTGTTTACGAACGCGACTGGCTTGCTTGAGCAGAGAGTTCCATTGCTCGTTATTATCATCATCGAGCAGTAAGCTTTCCAGTTGCTGACTAAATTGCAGTTGAATCGCACTGCCTGTTGGGCAGGTGGATAGGAAGGCGTTCAGAGCATGTTGATACCATTCAAAGATACGCTGTTGTGCTGAGCCGATAAAGTAAGGTACATGGATTTCAATAGTATGTTCTTGACCAATGCGGTCTAAACGTCCAATACGCTGCTCTAAAAGGTCAGGGTGCTGAGGTAAGTCAAAGAGGACTAAATGGTGACTGAATTGGAAGTTGCGGCCTTCGCTACCAATCTCTGAACAGAACATCACTTGTGCACCATATTCATCATCAGAGAACCATGCTGCTGCACGGTCACGTTCAATGATACTCATCCCTTCATGGAAAGTGGTGGCAGGAATTCCAGAACGAATACGCAGTGCGTCACCGAGATCTAAAGCTGTTTCCGCATGAGCACAGATCACTAAAACTTTTTCTTTTTTCAGGTTTTTTAAGGTTTCTAGTAGCCAGTCAACTCGAGGGTCGAATTGCCACCAAGGTTCTTCAGCATGTGTTGCTTCAGGATTGTTTAGGTCAGGCTGGTGTGAACCAACTATATAGAGTTCGGGGTGCAGTTGAGCATGTAGATCATTGGGGTTGCCTAGATATTGTTTTGGAAAAGGTAGTGGGGCAGGGTGTAATTGACGCTCGGGGAACCCTGAAATCGCTGCGCGCGTATTGCGGAATAATAAGCGGCCGGTGCCATGGCGGTCGATTAGCTCGCGAATGATACGCTGTGCAGCTTCTTTATCACCTGCATCACAGGCAGCTATTGCAGTTTGACTGGCTTCACCTAAGAAGTTCTGAATGGTTTCTTTGGCAGTGTTGCTCAGTTGATTTGCTTCTAACAACTCACGTACTGCATCAGCAATGGCCTGATAATGCTGGCTTTCTTCTCGGAAAGCAGCTAAATCGTGGAAACGATGCGGATCCAATAAGCGTAAGCGCGCAAAGTGGCTGTCTTGGCCTAACTGTTCGGGTGTTGCGGTGAGCAGTAACACACCGGGAGTAATGCCAGCTAAGTTTTCTACTAGTTGATAAGCTGGACTCGCGCACTCTGGATGCCACACTAGGTGATGCGCTTCGTCTACCACTAAAATATCCCAATCACAACTATAAAGAGCATCTTTTGCTCGCTCATCTTCCAGTAGCCAGTTCATCGAAACTAAGGCTATTTGGCAGTCTTCAAAGGGATTTTCTGCGTCGCTGGCTAAAAAACGCTCAGCATCAAACAGTGCAACCTCTAGATTAAAGCGGCGGCGCATTTCTACTAGCCACTGATGCTGTAGGGTTTCTGGGACCATCAATAAAATGCGGTTGGCGCGACCACTGAGTAGTTGACGGTGGATGATTAAACCAGCCTCAATCGTTTTTCCTAGGCCTACTTCGTCGGCGAGTAGTACACGTGGAGCAATCCGATCAGCAACTTCTTGAGCAATGTGTAATTGATGGGCGATAGGCTGTGCCCGCGCACCAGTGAGACCCCAGAGTTTAGATTGCTGCAACTCGCTATTATGTTGTAAAGAGTTATAACGTAAGGTGAACCAAGGAAGAGGGTCAACTTGGCCAGCTACCAATCGATCGCTGGCCATGCGAAATTGAATGAAGTTGGATAATTGGGTTTCTGGTAGCAAGCAATCTTCACCTGCGTTGTTAAAGCCATGGTAGACCAGTAAACCATCGACCTCGCTGACCTCGCGCACGGTCAGAGTCCAGCCATCGAAGTGACTGATTTCATCACCGGGGACAAAACGCACGCGAGTTAATGGAGCATTACGCTGTGAATATTGGCGGGTTTCTCCTGTGGCAGGGTAGAGAATTGTCAATAAACGACCATCACAGGTCAGAACAGTGCCTAGGCCTTGTTCGGCTTCGCCGTCACTGATCCAGCGTTGTCCGGGTTGATACTGCTGCGTCATGCTTATCTCCGTGTGATGTAAAAAGCGCGTTATGATAGCGGATACTGGCGTTTAGAACACGTTTCAATCTTGCTGGTTGCGTACATATTTTATCTGTTAGGTCTATATTTAGCTCTTTAGGGGGATAGATTGCAGTGTGTTAATTGAGGATTCGCATGCTCCTCACCCCAAAAGTATGAGATCTTACGCGGCTCTAGTAAATGCTGCTAACTGGGCTTTGATGCTGCACTATAGGGCTTCCCTACAGATATAATTATGACAAAACTACATAATTCTCAAAGGTGATTTTATGAGTCAAAAAGCTGAAGAAAATATTGTTGATTTTGTGGTTGAGCGTACCCGGCGTGTACATGATTTAAATGAGAAACGCTTGCAAGAGGTGCGCAGTGCGTTTGTAAAAGCTTTACCCTTGAGTCAAATTTCAGCGAAGAGTAAGAGAAAATCGAAGAAAAAACGTTAGTTGTTTGTACTGCTGTTTTAGTTGACCTTTATCAATACCCCGTTTGGCGTGGCGCTGTATCTTGTATGTAAGTTATTTAATACAGCATGAGGAAATCGCCATGTTTATGGATGTTGTTGTTTTCGCGGGCATAGGCACTGTTGCCCTAATGGTCGCTTTCTTCGTTGGTCTTTTTTATTTTGTTAAGAAAGTAGAAAAGAAGCGTAATTCCAATTGATCTTTCTTCACAGGCTAGCACGCAAGGCAATTAGGGCAACTTCGGTTGCCCTTTTTTTACTCAGTATTTATGAATAAAAACTGCGCTGTGTAACTTTGCAAAAGTGATCTGTTTCCACCGTAAAGGCTTAGCTAGGGATGTGACGATTAATTAGAGCCCTTAACGCTGCTGGTTTGACCGGTTTTGCTAGGAAGCTTAATCCTGCTGCATGTACCTGACTAATAAGCTCAGGACGGCCATCAGCGCTAATGACAATACTGGGGATGGGAGCATTTGCAGTTTTACGCAGCCAAGTCATTAGCTCAATACCTGTATCGCCGCCATCTAAGTGAAAGTCCACTAGAGCAATATCAGGAGTGATGCCTTTTTTAATAAGCGCATCGCACTCAGCTCGATTACAAGCAGTTAATACATCGCAACCCCAGCGTGAAAGCAGACTGTGCATGCCGGCTAAAATACTGCTTTCATTGTCCACACATAGGATGCGTATACCTGCCAGTGGTTGGCTGATGATAGTTGTACGTTTGGCCGGTGACTTTTCTTGATTGAGCTGGCCACTATATAAGGGCACGGTAATACTAAAGACGCTGCCTTTACCTAACCATGAGTGCACTTCAATGCGGTGGCCTAGAACTTTACTTAAACCATCAGCAATGGCGAGACCTAAGCCTAGGCCTTTCTCTTCACGAGTTTGATGACTGTCAAGGCGTTTAAATTCTTCGAAAATAAACTGTAATTTATCTTCGGGAATGCCTTGACCTTTATCCCACACATCAATGCGTACATCTTTTCCTTTGCGACGTACTCCAAGCAGTACGCAGCCATTGGCATAGCGGAAGGCATTGGTTAAAAAGTTTTGCACAATACGACGTAATAATTTGCTGTCACTGACCACGTTAAGGGATGTGCTGCATAAGCGGAAATCAATCCCTTGTTGCTCAGCTAAAGCAGTGAATTCAGCACCTAAGGCTTCTAACCAAGGGCCCAGCGCAAAGGGCTGGGTGTTTGGGGTGATGCGACCGCTTTCAAGGCGGGAGATGTCCAGTAAGTCGCTGATTAAGTCTTCAGCTGAGCGTAAAGAGCTGTCTAGATTTTTAACTAACTCCTGTGCATCTTCTGGAAGGGCTTCTTGATGAGATAGAGCAGCTGAAAATAAACGCGCAGCGTTCAAAGGTTGCATTAAGTCGTGACTTACCGCTGCTAAAAAACGGGTTTTTGATTCGTTCGCATTTTCAGCAACGTGCTTTGCATCACGCAGTGCTATATTGAGTTCGGATAGCTCTCTTGTACGCTCACTTACTCGCTGCTCAAGGCTTTCATTGGCTTCTTTTAAGGCATTTTCAGCTTGGCGGAAAGCAGTAATGTCTGTAAAGCTCATGACGAAGCCTCCGCCTGGCATGGGATTGCCAATGAGCTCAATCACTCGACCATTAGGAAACATCCGTTCAGAGGTATGTGCATTACCTTGGCGCATCCAGTGCAAACGCTTGCTGACATGGTGGTCAATATCTCCGGGCCCACATAAACCTTTTTCGGCATTATGGCGAATAATATCTGCCACTGGACGACCGACTTTGATGAGATCATCGGGATAGTCAAAAAGTTTTAAGTAGCGGCTGTTCCAAGCGACAAGACGTAGTGAGCGATCGACTACACTGATACCTTGCGTGATGTTTTCAATGGCGCCCTGTAATAACGTGCGATTGAACTGCAGCACTTCAGATGCTTCACCAACGATGCGGACCACATCTTCCACATACATTTCACGCCCTTCAATAGCTGCCTTGACGACGACACGTGTAGAAGAGGCGCCTAGTACGCCATTGAGTAAACGTTCGGTATGTGCAACCCATTCACTGCTGGCAGTTTCAGATGGGTTAAAGTCTAAGCGCTTTTTATAAGCAAAACGAATGAAGCTTTGCCTAGCACGATCCTCCCCAACAAAGCGTCCAGCTAAAGTCAATAAGTCACCTACTTGGACGCTAAAAGTTTGCCGTCCACTGACATGTTGCCCAATGAAACGACTTGCTTGCCAGTGTTCGGAGACTCGGGTTTTAGAAAATAAAGAAACTAGAATGAACAGTAAAAAGTTACCGGTTAAAGATAGCAAAACTCCCAAGGTGAGTGGGTCGATGGGAAGACCAAAAGGCTGGCTATAGAGCCAAGTAATGCCTGGGAATGAGGTTAAGGGCCAGCCTGAACTATTGGCTATAAGAGGTAAGACTAAAGTGTAACCCCAAAGGGTTGCGCCAGCAATAAGACCGGCAAACACACCTTGGCGGTTGGCTTGTTTCCAGACTAAAGCACCCAGCATGGCTGGTGCTAGTTGGGTTAGGGCAGCAAAGGCAATTTGACCGGTGGTTGCTAGACTCGTATTGGCACCTAATAAACGGTAGCTAGTATAAGCGAGTAATAAAATAATAATGATGCTCAAGCGGCGTGCGGTTAGCATCCAATAGCGAAAGGCTTCAAATGGGCGGTTCGTGGATCGAGCGGCCAGCATTGATGGGAGCAGTATATGGTTTGAGATCATAATCGCTAACGTAACCGAGGCGACAATCACCATGCCTGTAGCAGCTGAAGCACCACCAATAAATGCAATGAGTGCAAGAGAGGGGTTGCCTTCAGCGAGAGGTAGGCTAATCACAAAGGAATCGGGAACAACAGATGCAGGCAGACGTAATTGGCCAGCTAGAGCAATAGGGATTACAAACAAAGCAACTAAGAACAAATATAAAGGAAAGACCCAGCGAGCTATTCGTAAGTGCTTGTAGTCATTATTTTCAACCACTGAAACATGAAACTGGCGAGGTAAGGTGTAAATAGCCATCATTGCAACACAGGTTTGTACAATCATTGCAGGCCAGTTTGTAGCTTCGTTCCAATAAGCATCCAGTTTTGGTGCCTCTTGTGCTTGCTTCCAAAGATCACCAAATCCGTTATACAGACCAAAAATCACAAACATACCGACAGCTATAAAAGCCAATAGTTTGACCAGTGACTCAAAAGCAATAGCGAACATTAAGCCCCTATGATGCTCGGTAACATCTAAATTGCGGGTACCAAATAAAATAGTAAAGAGTGCTAAAGCAACAGTAACAATTAAGGCCGTATCTTGAGCGTGGGCGCCCGTTGCATTTGCTGAGGCTCCTGTTAGTAAGTTAACACCAAGCACAATACCTTTGAGTTGTAGAGCGATATAGGGTAAAGCACCGACTAAACTGATGAGTGTAACTACCACAGCTAAACGTTGAGATTTTCCATAGCGAGCAGCGATAAAGTCAGCAATGGAGGTGATGTTTTCTTGTTTGCTAATCACCACCATTTTTTTGAATACCCATGGTGCAAGCGTGAGAAGTAGAATAGGGCCAATATAAATTGGCAAAAAAGACCAGATCTGTTCTGCAGCTTGGCCCACGGAGCCAAAAAAAGTCCAGCTGCTACAATAGACTGCTAACGATAAACTATAAATTGATGCACGCATGCGCGGACTAACAGTTGTGCCGCGACGGTCGCCATAAAATGCAATGGCAAACAGAATTGCCATATACGCCAGTGCTACAAGCGCAACAAGACCCGTGGAAATCGTCATTAACCTGACCTGAGTAATTAAGTAAGAGGCAAATATCTTAAGGAAAACTACAGGTATATGATAGCGCTTACACATGCGCTAATGGGCTAGGGGATACCTGTAGATTGTGCTGGGTTTAGACTTTTCGGATTAGAGTAATCATTAAAATGGTCTACCTTAGGCTATGAATGGTGGTAGCAAAGTGCTATTAAGGTTTTGTTTTTTTGGTAGCGAGTAAGACGACTTTTAAGTGGTTCGGGTAATTGATGAGCTGTAACGAAGTCTAGGTTGCAATAAAATTTTTCTAGCTGTGGATGACAAAATAACCAAATCGGTTTGTCTACGTAAGAGTCTTGTAAGTGGTTAATTAATAAGCGGGCAATACCTTGCCGGCGGTATGCAGGCGCTGTAAATAAACTGGTTAACCAAAAACCTTCAGCGACAGGTGAAAGGCAAACACCTGCAATGATTTCTGTTGCACGCACTACCCAAGCGTCAGCCTGCTCAGTAATGCACATTGAGCTTTTGTGATGACGATAAAACTTATGCAGCAGAGTGTGATGTGTTTTTGGCAAATAATCCACGCTGAAGGGTGTAGGGCGGTATGGCATATAGACTCCAGGTATTGCTTTGTTGTTCAAGCTAAATAGTAACCCTTTACTAAAATATTAGGACATGATGAACACTGTTTTAATTGTTGAAGATGATGAGCGTCTAGCGAAGTTGATGTGTGAATATTTGCAGGCACAAAATTTTACCGTGTTGTTAGAAATGAATGGGCGCTCAGCGGTGCAGCGCATCATTAGTGAGCAGCCTGATTTGGTTATTTTAGATCTTATGCTGCCGGATCTTGATGGGTTTTCTATTTGCCGCAGTGTGCGCTGTGAGTATAAGGGGCCCATCCTTATGTTGACTGCACGGACTGATGATGCCGATCAAGTTCAAGGGTTGGAGCAGGGTGCTGATGATTATGTGTGTAAACCCGTTAAACCTTCCGTTTTATTAGCTCGTGTTAAAGCCTTATTACGGAGAATAGAAAATACTGAACAGAAGGTACAGCTTTTGCAATTTGGTACGTTGACTATCGATTGCGCACGGCGCAGTGCTTTTTTGCGCGATGAACTTATTGACTTGACTGGAGCGGAGTTTGATTTGCTGTGGCTGTTAGCCAGTCATGCGGGTATCCCCTTGTCCCGTGAAGTGATTTTTAAAGAATTACGCGGTATTGAATACGATGGTGTTGATCGTTCTATTGATGTACGTATTTCACGGATAAGGCCACGCATAGGTGATGATGGTGAACAGCCTGAAATTATTAAAACTATTCGTAACAAAGGTTATATGTTTGTAGGTGAAGCGGCGCAAGAGTTAACGTGAGTTCGATTTTCTTTCGAGTCTATGGAGGATTGCTTGCTGCTCTAATACTGACAGCGGGACTTGGTGCTCTGGCGTTGCATTTGACTCATGAAATGCGTGCTGAGCAGCATCGAGAGCGCTTGGCTAGTGGTACCTTCAGGTTGATGGCGAATAAGTTAGCTGAATTAGATGCGTTTGAACGTACTCGCTCTCTCATTTTGTGGGAGCGACTGTTAGGTGTTCCTCTTTATATAAAAACAGAAGATGCATTATCATTGCAACGTCACGAATTTGGGCAAATTATGCGTGGGCGTGTGTTGGTTAAGCAAGATTTAGCCCATTCGGCAACGATTTATAGTTTGATTGATCCTGGTGAACGTAAGGTTTTAGTTGCAGAGGTGCGGCGTGTCAGTGAGCAGTTAGCGCGCGCTACCATTTCTTTATTAATTGATGAGTTGGTTCATTACCCAGCTGCGCAGCAGGCCAAGCAGTTAGCTGTACTGGCGCAAAAACATCGATTTGGCTTTGATTTAAGCCTGCTGACGGTAGATAAGACAGACTTGGATGCGGAACAGCTACGGCGTATTGAAGAGGGTGATACTGTCATGGCTTTTGATCACGATGGGAGTGCTGTTCGTGTATTTTCAGGGGTTAATGAGACACCATGGGTATTAATGCTAGGGCCGATTCGTCAAGTGAACCCCTATCCAGCGTATATGTTGTTGTCTATAGCGGTGTTGGGTTTAAGTATGGTTGGCATTTTAGTGTATCTGTTGGTGCGCCATTTGGAGCGGCGCTTGCAAGGGTTGGAAGCGGCTGCTACACGCATAGCTCAAGGTCACTTGAATGTGCGTGTAGCTGAAAGTGGTCATGATTCTGTAGGGCAGTTGGCGGTACGCTTTAATGAAATGGCCATTCGTTTAAAGATGTTGATAAATGTGCAAGGGGATATGGTGCGAGCAGTGGCCCATGAATTGCGAACCCCTTTGGCGCGTTTACGTTTTGGTTTAGATATGGCTGCTAACGCACAGGATGCTCAAATATTGAGTAAGTACGTAGCAGGCATGGATCAAGATATTGAAGATATGGACGCCTTGCTGAATGAAATGTTGACCTATGCTGGATTGGAGGCCGGAGTGCCGGATTTGGCTTTAAAACCTGTTGAGTTGGGAGCATTAATTAAGCAGGTGGTTGCTGAGTTAACGCCACTGCGTTCAGGGGTTGCTATAACTTGCTCTTGTAGTGAGTATGATCAATATTGGGTAGATGCTGAGCCGCGGTATTTGCGACAAGCCTTACAGAATCTGGTGAGTAATGCGCAGCGTCATGCTCAAGGGGTAGTGCAGTTGAGTTGCAATGTTGATGGTGAGTTTTGTTCGATAGTTGTAGAGGATGATGGCAGCGGTATAGCTGAAGACTTGCGAGAAAAGGTGTTAACACCTTTTTTGCGTTTGGATGACAGTCGTACCCGTGCTTCAGGTGGTCATGGGTTGGGGTTGGCTATAGTGAAGCGTATTATGCATTGGCATGGTGGGCGAGTACGTATTGAAGGTAGTGAGCTGCTTGGCGGTGCTCGCTTTATTTTAACCTGGCCTAAATTAGCGCAGGGAGAGATAGCTGGCTGAGTGCGTGTAGAAGGTTTGCTTGAATGCGTTAAAAATAATAATTTTGAAACATTTTGAGTTAAAGGGCTTTACAGCTTTTTAAAAACCTGTAGAATGCGCACCTCGTTAGGCAAACACAGTAATAACTGCTTGGCGTAAGAGTTTGATTCTTAAGGAAAAATCTTAAAAATTAAACTTGACAGGCTGAAGTTCTGGTGTAGAATGAGCGGCCTGCCAAAGAGGCTTAAATACCTCTGCGGCATCAAGGGTTGAGCGGAAATTAAGTTTCCTAAAAATAAACCTTGACAGATTAAATGGTGAGTGTAGAATACGCCACCTCGCTGAAGCAGGTAGCTTCAGCGAAACGTTCTTTAACAATTTGAATCAAGCAATTCGTGTGGGTGCTTGTGTCGATGATTGATAGTCAAAAAGATTATCAGCAACACAAGTTACTCTGTGAATTCATAGAGTTATTTTTGTCTTTTTA